>DJXS01000063.1:0-10532 GCA_002448395.1 Lachnospiraceae bacterium UBA6998
AGCCGATCAGTGAGATGTGAAGACCTGATACACAGATAACATGAACTATGCCTGCTGCCTGATACTTCTCCTTGATCTGCCTGTCGATCAGGCCGCTCTGGCCCAAAAGCATTGCTTTCATGACCGACGCGCATTGTCTTCCATATATCCCGTGTTTTCTTCCGAAGATTTCATCCGCCAGATCCGACAGCCGTGCTCTCAGTTCAAAAAGAGCTGACTTTACAGGATCCTTTTCGCTGTCATATGCGAGAATCCGTGCATCGCTAAGAGTAAACAGATAACCTCCGATCACACTGTAATACATAAACGAATCAAACTCACCGTCGTTGGAAGGCTGCCTGAACAGGCGGATCCTGCCCCTGATCCGCACAGACGCGCCTTCATGAGCCCACTCCTTCTGCAGTTCAGGCTCCTCCTCGATGGTACACAATACTTTGTCCCCTCTCATGATCTCAAAGGCGCCCTCTTTGGGAATCTCAGCCTCCAGGCTCACATCACCCAGAGTCATCCGGATGTACTGTTCCCCGCCCGGATCCCTGACAGCATATTCCTTCTCTTCCACGATTCCCCGAAGCGTAACATATCTACCTTCTGCTTTTGCTCCAATGGATGGTTTTGGGGGCGAGAACAGTACAGATACCCACACTGCAGCCGTAAAAAGCATAACAAAAAGACAAACCGGTCTTCGCAAGTTTCTCCTCCGTCCGTATTTAAGTAAACACATAATGGATTCTCCCCTGCCGGACCCGGCGCGGGGACGGACCGAACGGTCCTGACCTATTTATCCTAATCCGTATAGAAGTAAAAAGCAAGACGGTCTCTGAACATAAAAATCGGCCTTCGCCGGAATAATCCCGGATCGAAAGCCGATTTTTTATTCTTGTGTTTCCGTATACGCCCGTCTTTCGACGATCTCGTCGTTCATCCTAAAGCTCCCGGTCAAAGGGATCGATTCCATAAAGACCGCGTCTGTATTTCCGTCCACAGAGATCTGAACAGAATCAATAGATGGCAGTTCACAGAGCGAGTTGATGATCGAGTATAGTGCTGTCTGTGCAAGCACTCCCTCCTGACCGTGAAGGAACTCGCTGTTCAGGTTCACATAGCATCTGCGGTCCCTGGTGGTGACATTGATCACTTTCGTCGCGCTGCTCACCGTGGGATACGCGAAATCACTGTTCGGCCCCTGGATGACCTGTTCGATGACGATCCTCTCAAGAGGCATATTGCTGTTGTAAACCACTGTCCTGTACGCGTCTACAAGTTTGTCTCCGCCCTCATTGGCAAAATACAGATGGAGGCGGACTCTCTCGTAATTGCGCATCTCTGTATAGGAGTTGTAGATGAACTGATCCGGTTCCATTATGCCGGGTTCTTCGCCGTCCGCGTCGCGGAAAGCCTCGCCATCCACCATAAAATAGACTCCGTCTACTTCCGCAAAACTGCACAGAGTGTTGATCACGGCTGTTCTTGTCAGCACTTCTTCGACCGCGCTCAGGTCGTAGTACTCCGCAGAAAGATTCAAAGTTACGATCTTTCCCGCTGTCTCACTGGAAAGAAGCCTGAAATCCGTGATCGGAGCCCTGAGCGTCATCTCTTTGGGCTGGACGCATAGTTTCCCGATCAGTTCCTCAATGATCCTCTCCCGGTCATCTGCCTCGGGAACATACTCCTGTTCCTGAATCCCGTAATCACCTTTATTAAGATAGTAGATCCTGATGCCTCTTTTATCAGCGCCTTTCTTGCTGCAGGCTCCCAGAAAGAGACACAGTGTGAACAATATTAAGATTATTCCTGTCTTTTTATTCAAACTTTCTCTCCGGATACGCCGCTATTAGAGGGTTTTCTGGTCTGACTGCTGCTCTGCGCTTTCTTTACCGTTCCTGAAGAGGACGTTTTTCTCGCTGTACTGTTGGAGGACGTTTTTTTGGCCGTCCTTGCGGTTGAAGCCTTTTTAGCCGTCCCTGCGGCTGAAGTCTTTTTCGCCGCTCCTGCGGCAGAAGTCTTTTTTGCAGTCCCCGCAGAGGTCGTCTTTTTCACCGTCCCTTCAGATGACGCTTTTTTTGCCGTTCCCGCGGCAGAAGTCTTTTTTGCAGTTCCCGCGACAGAGGCCTTTTTTACAGTTCCGTCGGCGGAAGTCTTCTTTACTGAGCCGGCGGCGGAAGTCCTGCCGGGTGTTGAAACGCCCTTTTTACGCGCAGCTGCTGCAGCTTTTGCGCGGACCTGCCTTCTCTTTTTCTCGTTCCTTCTAATCCTCTCGGATTGTCTTCTGAGTTCAACGGGATGTGCAACATAATTGAGCGGAACAGTAACTGTAAACTTCGTTCCCTCTCCCTCAATACTGCTTACATCTATAGCGCCGTGATGCTGCAGAATAATACTCTTTGTTATGGAAAGGCCAAGGCCGGTGCCTCCGACTTCCCGCGACCTGGATTTATCGACACGATAGAATCTCTCGTAGATCTTGTCGAGGGAATCTTGAGGAATACCTACGCCGGTGTCCTCTACGCTTATATAGAAATTGTAGGGATCCGCATTGATCGTGACACGGACTTTTCCGTGATCCCTGTTATACTTGATGGCGTTCTCAACAAGGTTCGTGATGACCATGACCATCTTGACTTCGTCGATCTCCGCGTAAACCTCTCTCATACTGACCATTGTCAGTTCGATGTCTCTTTTCTGCGCGATTGGTCGAAGCCTTCGAAGGATCATCTCGACCATCTCGTTGACATTGCACTCCTTGACATTGAGACGGGAGTCTTTCCGGTCCATACGAACAAGGGTGAGCAGTTCCGTTATGATCTGGTTTTCGCGGTCCACCTCATTTTTGATATCGACCATGAACTCCCTGTACATCTCAACAGGCACATTTTCCTGCTGCACCAGGGAATCTGCCAGAACTTTCATTGAAGTCATGGGTGTCTTAAGTTCATGGGATACGTTTGAGACGAATTCCTGCCTGGATTCATCCAGGGCGTTCATTCTCGCAAGAACCTGATTAAAGGCGTCAGCTATGTGCTCCGTCTCCGCAAAAGCGGGAGCCTTGATGGGGTCCGTCGAATACCCGGCTTTTACCGCGGATATCTCTCCGGAGAGCTTTTCGAAAGGTTTCATCAGAACAGTGGACAGAACTAATGAAATCAATAACACCGCCAATATCAGGATCACTTCCAGGAGCATAGCCTTCCGGCTCAGTATTCCCAGTGTGTTTCTGATAGAGACGGTGGATACGCTGGCAAGCAGAACACCTTCAACAACTTCCTCGCCGGCTACATTAATCGACGATTCTTCATTGTCAGATCTGCTGTCCGCATAATTGGTTGCTATGATCGGTGTCACTATTTCAATGAAACCGTCGCGGCGGTCATAGTTGGAAGTACTGCCTGTATTTCCCTGCAGCAGACATTTCACAACATCAGGCGACACGATTGTCTTGCCGTCCGACATTGAATAGGTGTCCTTCATTACTTTCAGGTGATCGCTGATCACCATAATGCGTCCGTCATACAGTGCTGAGAATTCGGCTAGTTCCGCGCCGATCAGTTCTGAAGACTGATCGGTCAGGTAGTCGTATGCGATCAGATGATTGGCAAGAGCCCGCAGGTGCGTCTCTACTTCCTCCGTTCTGACCTCTACGGCTCTGGTCTCATAATTATTCAGGATCCCGTAGTGCAGGATCACGCAGGGCACCAGTCCAACCACGAAGATAATTATGAACAGCCTCATTCTCAGACTTCTGACCACTGAGAATTTCCGGACCAGCTCCCTGAGCTTATCTGTCATTCTGTCTGAAATAGTAGCCTACGCCCCACTTGGTCTGCACATATACAGGCTCAGAGGCGTTGGGCTCCACCTTTTCGCGGAGTCTTCTGATGTGAACATCCACTGTCCTCACATCACCGGGATAATCCTTACCCCAAACTGTCTGCAGGAGCATCGAGCGGCTGTACACCTTTCCGGGATGAGTTGCCAAAAGCTCGAGAAGCTCGAATTCTTTACTGGTGAGGTTGATCTCCTTGCCGGCGACAGTGACTCTCCGGTTGTCAAAATCCATCCTGAGATCGCCGTTCTCGAGGATTCTTTCTTCCTCTTCCTCTTTATCCTTCCGGCTGCCGGCTACGCGGCGGATGATCGCTTTGATCCTCGCCTTCACCTCCAGGATATTAAAAGGCTTCGTGATATAGTCGTCTGCGCCGTAGTCAAGTCCGAGGATCTTATCCATATCCTCGCCCTTGGCAGTAAGCATGATAATAGGAACAGAGGAGAATTCCCTGATCTGCTGTAAAACTTCAAGTCCTGAATGTTTAGGCAGCATTACGTCGAGCAGAATGATGTCATACTGATTCTCATTCGCCTTCTGAAGAGCTTCATCACCGTCATAGGCGGTATCAACTTCGTAGCCGTCCTGCAGAAGGCTGAACCTTATACCCTTAACGATCATTTTTTCATCATCAACTACAAGTACCTTTGTTGCCATTCATTTCTCCTCTCATTACTGTAGTGTTCCGCCGGCAGATCCGCCTTTCGCGCAGACACATTATTATTTCACTGTAATACAGTCTTTCATCTTTTCAAACATGCCGCTTCCGATCCCGCTCACATTCATAAGCTCCTCCGCAGAGCCGAACCTGCCGTGGATCTGCCGGTATTCAATGATCCTGTCAGCTTTGCTTTCTCCGATCCCCGGTATTCTCATCAGTTCCGTCTTATCTGCGGTATTGATGTCGATAAGACCGCTATCCCGCGCGCTGCCGGATTCTCTCTCCGATGCACCGGCCTCCGCAGTGATCTCCCTCAGGTGCTGTGCCTCTTCGACGGTGGGTATCTCGACGCGCTGTGTGTCATAGACATATTCTGCCTGATTTACATAGACCCTGTCGGCCTCTTCCGAATATCCCCCTGCGGCTTCCACAGCGTCAATGACTCTTGCGGATTCGGGCAGTTCATAGACCCCCTCACAGTTCACCGCGCCGCATACAAAGACACAGATCGTATCGCTTTTCTCCGGCAGAACCGCGTCTGAAAGATCCTGTCCCGTTTCCTGCATGGTGCCGCCTGCGTCCTCCGCATCAACGGCATTTTCTGCCGGATCAACGACGGAAACAGATGATCCGCTGCTTCCTGAAGCATAGACAGTGTCGGTAAATACTGTCTGTTTCTCCCTTCTGCAGCCGGACAGCACTAATACGATCCCAAAGACAGATATTACGATTTTGCATTTCGTTATTAAAGAAAATATAAGATGAGATTGCATACTTGTCCCCTTATTCTAAAGGGACCCGCATTGCGACAACATTATTGTAATCATTAGCGTAATATTTTACAAGGCAATTTCCCCCATCTGTTAACCTTTTTTCTTTCGTCAGGCCTTTTTCCATACAAAATATAGTTAATCAACAAATAATCTCCACAATATGGGCTATCAGTCCATACTGTGGAGATTACATTTTTCCTCCCGGGGATTTGATCATATTTATGAATTATTCCGCATTTGCCAGCGCTGGTTCCAGGATCGAGATCATCTCGTCGATCTCACGCTCTGTGATGACGAGCGGGGGCAGGATCCGGATGATATCCGCGCCTGCATTTATAAGGATCAGACCGTGATCCATTGCGTCAGCGATCACGCCTTTAACGGGTCCTCTGCAGACAAGTCCCTGCATGAAACCGCGTCCCCGTCTCTCCAGGCAGAAGTCATATTTTGCCACCAGTTCATCGAGTTTCTTCTCGAGATAGGGAGCTGTTTTCTTAACATGATCCGTGATCCTAAGAGCCTCATACTGATCCAGGACAGCATTGACCGCCGCGCAGGCGAACGGATTTCCTCCGTAAGTTGTCCCGTGGTCACCGGATGTCAGAGAATTGTCCGCTACTTTCTGGGTCATCATGAACGCTCCCACCGGCACACCACAGCCAAGCGCTTTGGCGGAAGTCATGATATCGGGCTTAATGCCGAATTTCTGCCAGGCATACATATAGCCGGTACGTCCCATGCCGCACTGAACCTCATCAAAGATCAGAAGAATGTCCTTCTCATCACACAGCTTTCTGACCGCTCTGAGGAACTCCTCCTTCGCGGGAACGATGCCGCCCTCGCCCTGGACAACTTCCATGATGATGGCACATGTCTTGTCCGTCACAGCCTCAAGGATACTGTCCATATCGTTCATCCTGGCAAATCTGGCCTCACAGGGCATAGCGCCGAAAGCTTCCCTGTAGTGGCTGTTGCCGGTGACTGACAGAGCGCCGTATGTGCGCCCGTGGAAAGAATGCTCAAGTGCCACTACCTGGTGGTCAGAAGCGCCGTCCTTGTTGTAGGCGTATTTGATGGCCGCCTTCAGAGCGCCCTCAACGGCCTCGGCTCCGGAGTTGGCAAAGAATACCCTGTCCATGCCGCTGACCTCTTTGATCCTGTGAGCCGCCGTGATGGCGGGGACATTGTAAAAGTAATTGGAAGTATGCAGGATCTTGTCGATCTGCGCCTTCAGGGCGTTTTCATAATACTCGTTGCTGTAGCCGAGGGCAAAAACGCCGATGCCGGACATGAAGTCCAGATACTTCTTTCCCTCTACATCGTAAAGATAGACGCCCTCACCGTGATCGAGGACTACCTGATAGCGGTTATATGTGTGCAGCAGGTCATTTTCCGCCTGCTCGATCATCATTTTCATTGTCACTACATTCTGGCTCATTTTTCGCTCCTTTTTTCCCGTCAGTTCATATCCGTATCGGAAGAGAGATGGAACATCGTTCCGACTCCCTTATCTGTGAAGAACTCCAGCAGCATGCTGTGAGGGATCCTGCCGTCCAGAATATGGACTCTGTGTACGCCCCCGCGGACCGCCTGAGTGCAGTTTGTGAGTTTGGGAAGCATCCCGCCTCCGATGATGCCGTCTGCGATCAGCTGCTCCGCTTCCGCGATGGTGATCCTGTTTATAAAGGAAGAAGGATCATTGATATCTCTGTAAAGGCCTGCAATATCAGTCAGATATACTAACCTGTCAGCCTTCACGGATCTTGCGATAGCGCTGGCCGCCTCGTCAGCATTTATATTGTAGGTGTCAAAATTCTCATCCATTCCGATCGGCGCTACGATCGGAAGATAATCATTGTCCAGAAGATCATAGAGGATCTTGGGCCTTACTTTGCAGACTTCCCCCACATAGCCGATATCCTGGCCGTCGGAGTACTTTCTATTGACAGTAAGGAGCTTGCCGTCTTTACCGCTGATACCTACTGACTTTACGCCCAGTTCCTCCACCATGCGGACAAGGTCCTTATTGACTCTTCCAAGGACCATCTCGGCGATCTCCATTGTCTCTTCGTCAGTCACGCGAAGGCCGTTTATGAACTGCGCTTCTTTTCCGCTCTTTTCCACCCACTTGCTGATCGCCTTGCCGCCTCCGTGGACGATGATGGGCTTGAATCCTACGAGTTTGAGGAGCGTCACATCCTTGATCACATTCCTCTGCAGCTCCTCGTTGTTCATCGCGCTTCCGCCGTACTTAATAACAACGATCTTTCTGTTGAATTTCTGGATATAGGGCAGAGCTTCGATCAGCACTGACGCTTTGCGCTGCGCCTCGGTCTGTTCCCGGTTCAGATATGTTTCCATAATTTATCTCCATTCCGGATATGCCGCTGATTAGATATATGTTTCCGGCAGTATCCCTGATCTTTGTATGTTTTGACAGATCTGTGGTTCAGCTTCTGTAGTCCGCGTTGATCTTGACATAGTCGTAAGTGAGGTCGCATCCCCATGCGGTCGCTTCCGCTTTTCCCATATTCATATCCGCTGTGATGACCACCTTCTCGCCGGAGAGGAGCTCAGTAGCCTTCTTTTCGCTGTAGTCTGCGGCGCTTCCGTTAGTGAATATAAGGATTTTGTCTTCTCCCTCGCCAAAATACAGATCGCATTTGTCAGGATCGAACATAACACCGGAATAGCCGAGAGCGCACAGGATTCTTCCCCAGTTCGCGTCTTTGCCGAATACAGCTGCCTTGGTCAGACTGGAAGTTATGACGCTCTTAGCGAGGATTCTCGCGTTTTTAAGGTTATCCGCATGAATGACTCTCGTCTCGATGAGTCTGGTGCAGCCCTCACCGTCTCCTGCCATCTTCATGGCAAGTTCCCGGCATACCGTTCTGAGCGCCTCATAGAATGCGGCATAGTCTGCGCTGTTCTCGTCAGCGATGGGCGCATTGCCTGCAAGGCCGTTTGCGAGAACAAGCAGTGTGTCGTTGGTGGAAGTATCCCCATCTACGGAGATCATATTGAATGTCTCCTGGACGATCTCACTGAGTGCCTTCTGCAGCAGGTTCTTCTCAATGGCGGCGTCTGTTGTCACATAGCCGAGCATTGTGCACATATTGGGGTGGATCATTCCGGATCCCTTGGCCATGCCGCCGATCACCGCTTTCTTTCCGCCCGCTTCGAATTCATATGCTGTCTCTTTATGAACAGTGTCCGTGGTCATGATCGCCTTTGCGGCTTCTGTGCCGGCTTCGATCCCGGGCTTTTTCTTCTCCGCAAGCTTTCTTACGCCGGCTCTGATGCGGTCAATAGGCAGCTGGAAGCCTATAACACCTGTAGATCCCACGAGAACGGAGTCCGCGTCAATGTTAAGACATGCAGCTGCTTCTTCAGCGGTCTGCTTGCAGTATTCCATTCCTTCACTGCCTGTGCATGCATTTGCTATGCCGGAATTAACGATCACCGCGTGAGCAGGCTTTCCGCTGTATACCATGTTCCTGTCCCAGATGACCGGGGCAGCTTTGACTACATTTGTTGTAAAAGCACCGGCACATACACAGGGCTCCTTACTGAAAACGAGCGCCATGTCAGTTCTTCCTTCATATTTAATATGCGCGGCTGCCGATGCTGCTTCAAAACCCTGCGCGGCTGTGACGCCTCCCTCGATCTTCTTCATCTTACTCCTCCGTTTCACTCTCTATAAAACGCGTGATATTCGCTTCGTTCAGAATAAACTCATAGTAATTGCAGTCAGGACGGCAAGTCCATCCGATCTGCTTCCAAAAAGCATTTCCCGCGTCATTCTTCGTAAACGCGATCAGCGCGATCTTATTGATCTTCATTTTCTTAAGTTCGTTCATGCAGTAGATGACCATCTGTGTAGCGATGCCCTGCCTTCGGTAGGACTTCTTCACACATACATGGTAGAAGCTTGCCTGTCTGCCGTCGTGCCCGCACAATATGGAGCCGACGATCCTGTCTCCGTCACAGGCTACTACGCTGGTAGTTGGATTTCTCTCAAGAAACCTCTCGATATCTTCTCTGGAATCGTCTATACTGCGGATCCCGAAGCCTCTTATACTTAACCACAGATTCCGGACATTGTCGTAATCGCCGTTCACCATGGGGCGTATTTCAATATTTGTCATATTATTCCTTTACTTTTTACTTCCTTTTAAAGTTATGCAGTCTGATAATATCACAATTTTTTATATAATAAAGAACTATTTTTAATCAATTTAATCAGCGAATATACATCATATGCATCTTTTATGCATTATAAACGCATATTATGCAGTTTTCAATGAATATTTTTCGAATATTATTAAATTATATTCATAATCCCTATTGCATTTCCGAATATGCTGTTGTATAGTACACAAATGTAAGACCTGCTTACGACAAAAATACAATGTATATATAGAAATGGAGGAACTCACAATGTCCGAACAGAAAGAAAAAGTAATCCTCGCCTACAGCGGCGGTCTTGATACCACAACCATTATTCCGTGGCTCAAAGAAAATTACGACTTCGATGTCGTCTGCGTCTGCATCGACTGCGGTCAGGAGGAAGAACTCGATCATCTTGAAGAGCGTGCAATATATTGCGGCGCTTCCAAGCTCTATATCCTGGATGTCAATGATGAGTTCGCCGAGGAATACATTGTACCCTGCGTCCAGGCACACGCCGTCTACGAGAACAAATATCTTCTCGGCACATCCATGGCACGTCCGCTGATCGCCAAGAAGCTTGTCGAGATCGCCCGCAAAGAAGGCGCTACGACCATCTGCCACGGCGCAACCGGCAAGGGCAACGACCAGATCCGCTTCGAGCTCGGCATCAAGGCTCTTGCTCCCGATCTCAAGATCATTGCCGCATGGCGCAGCAATAAGTGGAACATGGACTCCCGTGAATCCGAGATCGAATACTGCCAGAAGCATGGCATCGATCTCCCCTTCTCCGCGGACAGCAGCTACAGCCGCGACCGCAACCTCTGGCACATCAGCCACGAGGGTCTCGAGCTCGAGGATCCTTCCCTGATGCCCAACTACGATCACCTTCTGGTCCTGAGCAAGACTCCTATGGCTGCTCCCGACGAAATCACCTATGTGACCATGACCTTTGAGGCGGGCGTTCCCAAGACTGTCAACGGCAAAGAGATGAAGGTCGCTGATATCATCCGCACTCTTAACAAGCTCGGCGGAGAGAACGGCATCGGCATTATCGACATCGTTGAAAACCGCGTAGTAGGCATGAAGTCCCGCGGCGTCTATG
>DJXS01000063.1:10693-33709 GCA_002448395.1 Lachnospiraceae bacterium UBA6998
GACGAGATCGGCCACAAGTTCGCAAGCCTTGTCTATGAAGGCAAGTGGTTCTCTCCTCTTCGCGAGGCAGAGCAGGCATTCATCGAGTCCACACAGAAATATGTGACCGGCGAAGTTAAATTCGGTCTTTACAAGGGCAACATCATCAAGGCAGGCACGACTTCTCCTTACAGCCTCTACAATATGAGCCTTGCCTCCTTCACGACCGGTGACCTCTACGATCACCACGACGCAGAGGGCTTCATCAATCTCTTCGGTCTTCCCGAAAAGGTGCGCGCGATGAAGATGCAGGAAGTAGAAAAGAATAAGCAGTAAAAAGCTTTACCCCTGCGTATATACCATGTCCTTCACTCCGGAGGTTGAGTACCCCTGCGTATATACCCTGTCCTTCACTCCGGTTTCAACGGCGGGGAAGATATAATAGTAATTGAAAAAGAGATGACACTGCGGTGCCATCTCTTTTTTCTGCGGTGCTTCCCCGCCGTTGAAAAGTCGTTCATGACAGGGTATATACTCCGGGGTATACACTACTCCCCGATGCATAATCATTACTGACATTATATATATTCCGGGAAATTAGTTGTTTCCTGCCGTTAGGTATGAACAAAGATCTTTATATCGAGATGGAATTTCAAAATTCTATGATGAATACTGTAAGTTAAATCTGATCATCAATGTAAATAATAGGGATAGCGTGGAGGCGCGCGGGGCGTTATACCCTTTCTGTAACGACTTTTCAAGTACGGGAAAGTACATCTGTCCTATTTATAACTTTCCCGTACTTGAAACCGGAGTGAAAGAAAGGGTATAACGTCCCGCGCGCAGCATCGACTATTCATAAATGGTATCCGGAGTGAAAGAAAGGGTATAACGTCCCGCGCGCAAAAACGATAAATCTTATTTTTTCCTTGCATGTACAGATAGAAAATTATAGAATATTCATCAGGAATTTTGGAAAGGAGGCACTTATGAACACAAGAATCATGCTCTTACTCTATTTTGTTGTTATGAATCTGCTCGGCCTTTCCGCTATGGTCATTGATAAGATACGCGCAATGGAGCGCCGATTCCGTATTCCGGAGTCCGTGCTCTTTATTCTTGCGATTTTGGGCGGCTCTGTCGGCTGTATAGCCGGAATGATCATTTTTCGGCACAAGAAGCGCAAACCGCAGTTCCGGTATGGCCTGCCTCTGATCCTGATCCTTCAGATCGCCGCATGGCTCGCACTTCATATAGGTACTTCCAAGATTGTTTTCCTGTAAGGCTCATTATTTGTATTCATCAGACGGAGAAATATATGAGGGCATTTAAGATCACTGAAACAGGAAATTTCATGACGAAGCTTCTGTCCGGCGGATCATTTGATTCCTTTTTGCTGGAGGAAGCTTCTCTTAGTATGCAGGTAACATGGCTGCTGGACGGCAAAGTAAATCGCGGTTTCTATTCCAAGGAGGAATGGGAGGACGAATCCCTTCATCCCTATCCCCTGATCTCCTGGTCAGAAGTACGCGGTCATTTCAGGGAACTGATCCGGGGCAAAAAAGCGCCGGCTTCACTTTCCATCGTATTGCAGCTTCGCCCCGACCACTGTGAAAAGATACTGGACGCTCACGGTTTTCCTCAGCTCAAGGACAGCGTAGGCGCCATGGTCCTCAATATCCGCTACGACGGGGCCGAGGTCACACTTGTCACAGGCATCGCTTTAAAGAACTTTACGCTTGATAAAAACGCCGACAGAATCTGGGACGAAACTATGGAAAAGTTTCTTATATCCCGGGAGATCGGCTTTGAAACAATGGTTTAATGGAAAGGAGTCTTCATGCGACACTGTCTCACACCACTGGATTTTACTACTCAGGAACTCGATCAGCTCTTCGACCTGGCTGCTGACATCGAGAAAAATCCCGGCAAGTACGCACATGCCTGCGAAGGCAAAAAGATCGCGACGCTCTTCTACGAGCCCAGTACAAGGACGCGGCTGAGTTTTGAAGCCGCTATGATGAACCTTGGCGGAAAAGCTCTGGGATTTGCGGGGGCGGCCCAATCTTCCGCCGCTAAAGGCGAAAGCGTGGCAGATACGATCCGCGTCGTTTCCTGCTTTGCCGATATTGCGGCAATCCGGCACAATAAAGAGGGCGCGGCCTATGTGGCGTCCCGTTTTTCAGACATCCCTGTCATCAACGCAGGTGATGGCGGCCATGAACATCCCACTCAGACGCTTCTGGACATGATGACGATCCGTCAGCTCAAGGGCAGACTTAACCACTTCACCATCGGAATCTGCGGAGATCTCAAGTTCGGCAGGACCGTGCATTCCCTGGTCAAAACACTGGCCCGCTACGAGGATATCCACTTCGTGTTCATCTCTCCGCCTGAGCTTCGTGTTCCCGACTACATCACAGATCTTCTGGAGGAGAAGGGTTACACCTATGAAGAATGCATTAAGCTTGAGGATGTCATCACCAAGCTTGACCTTCTCTACATGACACGTGTACAGAGAGAGCGCTTCTTCAACGAGGAGGACTACATCAGACTCAAGGATTTCTATGTTTTGAACAAAAAGCTCATGCGCCGCGCCAAGAACGACATGTATGTCCTGCATCCGCTGCCCCGCGTAAACGAGATCTCAGTGGAGATCGACAAAGATCCCAGGGCCGCTTACTTCAAGCAGGTTCAGTACGGCGTATATGTGCGCATGGCACTGATCCTTACGCTGCTTGACATTCACGTGGACTGATTTACAGAAGTTTATCCAGGATTAGGAGGAAACCGAATGTTAAACGTAGGCAAGATTGAAAACGGAATTGTTCTCGACCATATCGAAGCCGGCAAGGCCATGCTGATCTACCACTATCTCCATCTGGACAGGGAAGATTATCAGGTTGCGATCATCAAGAACGCACGCAGCAATGATATGGGCCGCAAGGACATTTTGAAGGTAGAATGCGATCCCGACACCATCAGCCTTGACGCTGTTGCCCTGATCGAGCCCAACACCACGGTCAATATCATTAAAGGCGGAGTCATTGTAGAGAAGAAAAAAATGGAAATGCCCAAGGAAGTCTATGGCGTCCTTAAGTGCCATAATCCCAGGTGCATTTCCTCCATTGAGCAGGAACTGCCTCACATCTTCTTCCTGGCCGACTCCAGGCGCAAGATCTACCGCTGCAGATATTGCGAGGAGAAATACTCTGCCGGCGAGCGCGAGAAGTGGTTCCGCTAAGTATCTTCCGGATGATTATTGAGCAAGCATATCCTTGAGTTCATGACAAAGTCTTGAGATCGGCAGTCCCACTACATTGTAGTAACAGCCGCGGATCCCTCTTATATATATTCCGAAACTTCCCTGGATCCCGTAAGCACCGGCCTTGTCGTAGGGCTCAGGTGTGGAGATGTATTCTTCCACTTCCTCATAAGACATTTCACAGACATCCACATCAGTACATTCATTGAATGTTCTGGTGCGGATGTTTCCTTTTTCATCCTTCACGATCAGCGTGACGCCCGTATATACCTGATGCACATTTCCCTGCAGCAATGTGATCATTTTTCTTGCATCCTCATGGTCCGCAGGCTTGCCCAGGATCTTGTGATCCGCTGCCACCACGGTGTCAGCTCCTATGACGACACTGAAATCATCAGCTTTCTCCTCTCCGCCTGCCAGAATCCTGTCGGCAACCTCCTGCGCTTTCTGCAGGGAAAGTTCTTCCACCACTTCCGCGGGATGTGTGTTCGTTACGACCTCCTCCCCTCTTGAAGGAATCACAACAAAATCCATTCCGGCCTGTCTTAGAAGCTCACTTCTTCTCGGAGATGCCGATGCCAATATGATCTGCGCCATAGATGAATACCTCTTTTCTTCACTGTTTTGCCTAAGCAGAGAAATTGTACCCGATTTCAAGACAAATCTCAACACATGAAAAGAGCCCGGCACTGTACGCCGGGCTCTATGATCAGGGTTTACGTTCATGCATTATCAGGGAGGAATTTACATGATCTCGATCTTCTTCGTCTCCTTCTCGGGAAGGGCATCTCTCTTGGGGAATGTCACCTCAAGCACACCATTGTTGTAAGCTGCCTTGATATCCTCATGTGTCACATTGGCAACGCGGAAGCTTCTGCTGTAGGAAGTGTTGTGTCTCTCCTTGCGGATATATTTGGTCTCCTTATCCTCCTCATTCTTCTCTTCCTTGTGAGAAGCACTGATAGTAAGGATATTATCCTTCAGGTCCACATTGATATCTTCCTTATTAAATCCGGGCAGCTCGGCCTCAAGTACATAGTTGCCGTCCTTCTCCATCACATCTGTCTTGAATCCGGCAAAGGAATTCTCAAGATCTCCGTTGTCGAAGAATGCCGGGAACATTGTATTGAAGTCCTCAAAAGGATCTCTCCAAAAACCATGATTTCTTGTAAAGATTGCAGGTGTAAACATATCTGATACCTCCTTATAATATAGGGTTATTTAACTAATTAACTGTTTCAGGGAACTGTTACCGATCATTGCCGACCTGTTTGTTCTCTTTCTGATATTTGTTATACTATATATATAACAATTAGTCAATATATATTTTTTGTCTTTTTTCAAAATATTTCTGACCGACAGTATTGGAATAATTAATAAAAAAAGAGGCCTGCCGTGAAGCATCGGATCACATGTCCTTTCGCTTTATACGGCAAGCCCCGTTACTTATTATGTTTTACCACACCTCGAGACGGTCCTCAGGCGCAAGGTACATTCCGTCTCCCTTTTTCACCCCGAAAGTCTCGTAGAATTCATCGAACTGTTGTACAACACAGTTGACTCTCAGATAAGGCAGCGGATGCGTATCCTGAGAGAGCGCGTAAAACTCGCTTCTCGCAGTAGTTATTGTCCGCCAGGTCTGCGCAAATGCCCTGAAGAACTTATCATAGTCAAAGTTCTTGTCTTTTCCGGCGATCCTTAGAAGTATCTTCATTGCCACGAGGTCCGCGATCGCTTCCCCCTCTATCTGGCTGCCCACACAGTTGACATCCATAAAAGGCTCGATGTTGTCATAGTATGCCGCAAGCTTGTCCGCCCTCGCAGCAAATGCTGTCTGATCCTGCTGCGTCCACCAGTTCCTCAGGTTGCCTTTCTCGTCGAACTGGCAGCCGGTAGTATCAAATGCATGGGATATCTCATGGGCGATCGTATCACCCACATTGGCAAAGAGTTCTTCTCTGCTCATATCCGGGTTGTACAATGATCCTCCGAGGATCCCGCCGCATAAAGTGATCGAATTCTGAGAGGGGTCATAGAAAGCGTTGACCTGCTGGACGCGGGAAGTCCAAAGATCTCTGTCTACCTTTTGATTGATCCTGGACTGCATCCGTTTCACCCAGAAAGCGCCCACTTCATCCTGCGCCGAAATAAGGTTTCCTCCCTCTTTGGATCCCGCGAAATTCAGTTCCGAGTCATCTTCCCATTTGCCAGGTTTAGCAATACGAAGAGCAAGGCTGTCGAGTTTTCTGATCGCCTCTTTGCGGGTATCTTCCGTCAGGAAAGTTTCCTCGCTGAGCATGATCCTGTACTCGTCCATGATCTCTTTGGTGATATCGGCCACTTCTTTCTGCGTCTCATCACTTACATATTTATCGGAGTAAAGCCTTCCCAGCTGTGACGGCAGGAAATCATCCACCGCCTCAGTAGCCGACTTTTGATCCGACTTGGTCCCCACAGCTCCGCTGATGCCGTTTATGACTTTATAGTAAATATCATAGGTCTCTCTATCCAGCAGTGTCGCGTAATCCTGAACTGTATAGCAGATCAGATAATCTCTGAGGTGTTCGACGTAATCCTCGTCATACAGGACATCCATGGCTGCGAGCCAGTCAGGCTGCAGCAAAATATAATTATCAGAGTTCTCTGCTCCATAAGCCTCAAGGATCTTCCGGATTGGGAAATCGCCCGCCTCCGCTTCGAGCTGTTCGAGTGTCCTGGGATTGTTCTCTTTTTCGACAGCATCCCTGGCGCTCTCTTCCTCTGTCGTCATGATGTAATCTGAGATGTCCTTTTCAAAGGCAAAGCAGCTCTTTAATACTTCCGTGGCTTCTTCGTCGGAGTACCCTAATTTTACAAGAATATGCCTGATCACTTCATTGTAATAGGGCTCTGCGAGCGCATCGCTCTCTTCCATGTAACCGTAGTACATGGAATCCCCGAAGATCAGGTCTACAGGAGCTACGTACACCGCATAGTAGTCGGCGTTGTTCCAGTCCATGCTCACATCGCACTGTGCAAGTTCCGTCGCCGAGATCACGGTCCGCGGCATACTCAGATAGTCTGTGAGTTCATCCAGACTCTGCACTTTCATAAGCGGATCAAGAAGCTCTTTTAGAGCCGAAACGTCCAGTTTATTGCGAGCGTCCCAGTCCAGCCACATCGTATAGTATTTCTGAACAAGCTCCTGATCATGGATCAGTTCCGGGTCCGTCTCCTTTTCGGGATTTTCAAGAATATCCATGAGCTGGCTGTCCACCTGCAGGGCCCTCTCCGTGATCGGGTCATAGCTTGAATAGCCGTCCGGAATAGTTGTACTAACCATCCAGTCCCTGTTCACGTGAAGGTGGAAGTCATCTCTTGCATCTGCCTCACCGATCTGCTTCACCCATTCCTGGATGTCAGAGTTGACCCAGGAAGCGTACTCTGTTCCGAACAGGCTTCCGCTCTCTCCGGGTTCACCCGATACCTGCGGCTCACCGGAAACCTGCGGTTCTCCTGAAGCCTGAGGCTCGCCTGACACTTGCGGTTCACCTGACACTTGCGGTTCACCCGATTCCTGCGGTGTTCCCGGTTTAAGTGCACAGCCTGCCATATTCAGGACTGTGACGAGCGCAAGTACGATTGCCAGACTCTTTTTGTATATTCTTTTCATTTTATGTCCTCCGTCCAATATTTTGCCGCAGTTATTTCTTACGCAGTAAGCGCATCGCTCTTTCCTGTGTAGAGCTGGTAATAGCGGCCCTTCAGAGCCAGCAGCTGCTCGTGATTGCCTCTCTCTACAATGCGGCCCTGCTCCAGAACAAGGATCGTATCGCTGTTCTTGATCGTGGAAAGCCTGTGGGCGATCACAAAAGTCGTTCTGCCGGACATCAGTTTGTCCATACCATCCTGAACGATTTTCTCAGTTCTGGTATCAATAGAGCTCGTCGCCTCATCCAGGATAAGGACAGGCGGATCCGCAATAGCCGCTCTTGCGATCGCAAGTAGCTGCCTCTGGCCCTGGGAGAGATTCGCGCCGTCTCCCTTGAGCATCGTGTCATAGCCCTGGGGAAGTCTTTTTATAAATCCGTCCGCGTTGGCAAGCTTAGCAGCTGCCACGATCTCCTCCTCAGTAGCGTCCAGCTTGCCGTACCGGATGTTATCCCGCACTGTTCCGGTGAACAGATGCGTGTCCTGAAGAACGATACCGAGAGACCTTCTGAGGTCAGCTTTTTTGATCTTATTGACGTTGATATTGTCATACCGGATCTTACCGTCCTGAATATCGTAGAAGCGGTTGATCAGGTTCGTGATCGTTGTCTTGCCGGCACCTGTGGAACCGACCAGCGCCACCTTTTCACCGGGCTTTGCGTGGATAACGATGTCATGCAGCACCATTTTGTCATCCCTGTAGCCGAAATCCACGTGGTTGAAAGTGACATCTCCTTCAAGCTTTTGATAAGTTGTGCTGTGGTCGGACTGCTTGTGATAGTGCTTCCATGCCCAATGGCCGGTATGCTTGTCAGTCTCTACGATCTCTCCGTTTTCATCGTATTCGCAGTTGACCAGCATGACGTATCCCTCGTCGGTCTCAGGCTCTTCATCGAGAAGCTTGAAGACACGCTCCGCACCTGCAAGAGCCATGATGATGCTGTTGAACTGCATACTCACCTGGTTGATGGGCATGCTGAAGCTCTTATTAAAAGTCAGAAAGCTAGCCAGGCCGCCGACTGTAAAGCCGGCGTACGAATTAAGAGCGAGAAGCGCTCCCACCAGCGCGACGACCACGTAGTTAGCGTTGCCCATCTGCGCATTGACGGGACCGATGATATTTGCAAAGGCATTGGCCTTAAACGCACTCTGGTAGAGTTCTTCATTGAGTTCATCGAAAGTCTTAATGGACTCCTCTTCGTGGCAGAACACTTTGACAACTTTCTGTCCAGTCATAGTCTCCTCGATAAAGCCGTTCAGTTTACCGATATTCTTCTGCTGCGCGATGAAATTCTTGCCCGATCGCTTTGTAACCTGCATCGTCACAAACAGCATCAGTGCGACCATCGCAAGGGTCAGGATAGTCAACGGGATGTTGAGCACAAGCATCATGGACAGGATGCTGACGATCGTGATCGCGCTGTTGAAGAGCTGCGGGATACTCTGGCTGATCATCTGTCTGAGCGTATCAATATCGTTGGTATACACAGACATGATGTCGCCGTGGGAATGCGTGTCAAAATATTTAATAGGGAGAGATTCCATATGATCGAAAAGATCTTCTCTGAGCCTCTTAAGTGTGCCCTGATTGACATGGACCATGATCACCTGCTGTGTAAAAGCCGCAGCGATACCGATCCCGTAAAAGCACGCAACTCTTCCCATTGCCCCAAGGAGCGGTCCGTAATCCGGATCCGGAGTTCCGATCATTGGTGTGATGTAAGTATCGATCAGAGTCCTTGTGAACATTGTTCCCTGAATATTGGCCAGCACCGAGACAACGATGCAGATCAGGACTACGATCATCTGTATGCCGTAGTACTTGAACACATAGCTCATGACTCTCTTTAAGAGAAGACCCGGATTCTCTACTTTCGGCCGCGGTCTTCCTGCCATCCGTCTTCCGCCCGGTCCTTTAAATTCTTTGTTGTTATCTTCTGCCATTTTCTATGTCCTCCCCGGAATCCGTCACTCTTTTTTGTCGAAGTCCGCGTCTGCGCCTCCGACCTGGGACTCATAGACTTCCTTGTAGATCATATTCTCCGCAAGGAGTTGATCGTGAGTTCCGACCCCGTCGATCCGGCCGTCATCCATGACAATGATCCTGTCGCAGTCCTTTACGCTGGAAATACGCTGCGCAATGATCAGTTTGGTCGTGCCAGGGATCTCCTCCCGGAAAGCTTTCCTGATCTTAGCATCTGTGGCAGTGTCCACCGCGCTGGTACTGTCATCGAGGATCAGTATCTTGGGCTTTTTAAGAAGCGCTCTGGCGATACAGAGTCTCTGTCTCTGGCCGCCGGACACATTAGTGCCGCCCTGCTCGATCCAGGTATTGTAGCCTTCAGGCATCCTTCGGATGAAGTCATCCGCACAGGCCATCTTACAGACTCTCACGCATTCTTCTTCAGTGGCATTTTTGTCGCCCCACCTTAGATTATCGAGGATCGTGCCGCTGAACAGTACGTTTTTCTGAAGAACGACAGAAACCTGATTTCTGAGCGCTTCGATATCGTAACTGCGGACATCGTTTCCTCCCACAAGGACTTTTCCCTGTGTCACGTCATAGAGACGGCTGACCAGATTGACCAATGAGGATTTGGCGCTGCCGGTGCCTCCGATGATCCCTATGCTCTCTCCGGATCTTATATCCAGATTGATGTCTTTGAGTACTGGATCGCCGGTGCCCGGCCTGTAGGAAAAGTCCACATCATCGAAGCGGATGCTGCCGTCCGGCACCTCCATGATCGGATCCTCAGGATTCTTCAGGTCACTCTTTTCATTGATAACTTCGACGATTCTCTTCGCGCTGGCCTGAGACATCGTGATCATCACAAAGACAACAGACAGCATCATCAGACTCATGAGGATATTCATGCAGTACGCAAGAAGACTCATCAGTTCTCCGGTGCCCAGTTCATTGCTGATGATAAAATGAGCGCCGAACCAGCTGATCAGCAGGATACATCCGTATACGACCGTCATCATGATCGGCGAGACTCCTGCGATATTCATCTCAGCCTTAATGAACATCTCGTAAATATTTCCTGCGGCTTTATGAAATTTACTGATCTCATAGTCTTCACGCACATAGGCCTTTACCACGCGGATCGATGAGACGTTTTCCTGTACGCTGTTGTTGAGATCATCGTATCTTCTGAATACCTGCTGGAAATACCTGGTCGCTCTGCGCATGATAAAAGACATGATGACTGCCAAAAGCAGAACAGCGCCAAGATAGATCCTCGCCAGTCTCGGGCTGATAATAAAGGACATGATCATTGCGATGATCATGGAAGCAGGCGCTCTCATCGCCATTCTCAGGATCATCTGATAAGCGTTCTGGATATTGGTCACATCCGTTGTAAGCCTGGTGACAAGACTTGAAGAGGAAAACTTATCAATGCTGGAAAAAGAAAATGTCTGGATATTGTCATGCATTGCTTTCCTGAGATTTCTGGCAAATCCTGCCGAAGCTTTGGCTCCGAAAACGCCGCCGAGAATACCGAACAAAAGTCCGAATAATGCGACTACAAGCATGATCAGACCGGTCCTGACAATATAGTTCATGTCCGATCCGCCGATTCCTATATCGACGATCCTTCCCATGAGTACCGGAATGATCATCTCGCATATGACCTCGCCGATCATGCAAAGAGGTGTCAGTATTGACGGAGTCTTAAACTCCTTTACCTGTGCAAGAAGTGTCTTTAACATAATTGATCCTCTCTTAACAGTTCTTTATCTTTTGACGGATTCCGAAAGCTCTCCATTACCTTTCCGGCGGAGGTCCGTATACTACGTTGTTATAGTTTTCGTTTACGTCGAATTTCTCGAAATCCTTTATCGTCGAAGCTGTCTGCGCTGTTACAGCGGTACTGCTGTCCTCTGCCGTATTTGCGCTCTGGCCGGGACTGCACCCGCCTATCGTCAGTGCTGCCGCGACAGCCGTAGTTCCCAACAGGATCCTGCCTTTTAGCCTTTTCATACTAACAATTTCTCCGTAATATCTTCTGCATCACTCCACAGATTTAAGCGATTCGATCATATCGATATCCTTAATGGTAAAATACGATATGAAATTCACCGACAGCGAAAAGACGAATGTCAGAAGCGCCGCCAGTATAAAGCTTCGCGTATGAACGCTTCTGCCGAACATAAGGTAATCCACTTCGATCGTCCTGATCAGCCAGCTGTGAAGCCATTTCCCCATAAAAAGTCCGATCAGCGCTCCGATCAGAGTAAGAATGCCGTTTTCCCGGTAGACATAGGAAGCTGTCTCCCCGTCGTAAAACCCCAGCACTTTGAGCGTAGCCAGTTCTCTGATCCTCTCTGTCACATTTATATTAGTGAGGTTGAACAGAACAAGGAAAGCAAGGATTGCTGCAGCTGCAATGATCAGTACTATGATCGCGTTGATGCTCCTGATACTGCTCTCAAACCTGGTCCTCATCTGATCTATTCGATTATAGGAAATAGCTCCGTCAATTGCAATCAGCTTTCCGGCCGCCTCCTCTTCCTGAGTGCCGTCAGTTAGCTGAAGCAGGATCGTATTATAAAGAGGCCACTCCCCTGTCATTTCTTTCCATTGTTTTCTCGTCATGTAGACGTAGTGATTGACATAGTTTTCCGTGATGTCCCGGACGACAGCTTTAAACTCCTCCTCATCGGCATTTTTGAGTGTCACTTCGCTTCCGACGTTCACCCTTAGGATCTCCGCCATCTTTTCATCTATGATAATACCGTCGGGCTTTTGATCGACAGGACCTTCGAACAGTTCCCTGTATTCCTTCAGGATCCCGCCTCCGTGCTCCCTGTGACGAATATTAATGAAGCCGTTCAGCGCGCTCAGATCATCCGCGCATACTACAGAAGCATACTCTACCTTACCGTAATCAGTCTCAAGATCGAGACTGTTCTGGTAGCACTCCACAAAAGAGCTTATCTCCGGCATCGATTGCAGCGTCTGCCTCATCTGCATCTTGTCATCAGCCCGTATTTCCTCTGAAATACCAAGAGCTGCGTCATAACAGGTGACCTCGTCAAACTGCCAGTCCAGGATATCAAAGATCGAATCCCGCAGTCCCAGTCCGGTCACAACCAGTGCCGTGCATCCACCGATCCCGGCCACAGTCATCCAGAACCGCCTTTTATACCTGAACAGGTTCCTCATACTCACTTTCTGTATGAAAGAGAGCCTCGACCATATCAGCGGAATCCTTTCCAACAGAACCCTTTTTCCGGGTTTGGGAGCCCTTGGGCGCATTAGAGAAGCGGCAGTTGCACTCAGCGTCGTTCGGCATGCTGCCGCAGCGGCGCCTGCTGTCGCCAATACGGCAAGCCCAACTGAATATGCCAGAACCACAGGCGAAAACATGAATTTAATGGGTGGTATCAGGTATTCAAGGCCCCACTCATAATAGATGATCGCCGGAATTGCGAAAATCCCGCAGACCCATCCGGTCAGTCCGCCTCCCAGACTCGATGCCAAAGCATAGCCTATGTATTTAATCCCTATATCCCGGCCCGAAAATCCAAGCGCCTTCATGCAGCCGATCTGTGTACGGTGCTCTTCCACCATTCTTGTCATTGTAGTAAGAGAACTAAGAGCTGCTACCAAAAAAAAGATCATCGGAAAAACATCGGCAAGTTTACTCATCCTTTCGGCGTCCATGGAGAATTCTCCGTAACTCTCCAGAGATTTTCTGCCCAGGATATACCACTTCCCGTTTTCCACTCTGATCGACTCCAGTCCTGTACTGAATATCTGCGCCATCATATCCGTGATGGTCGCCTCCGAGATCAGCTGTTCACGCCGGATATCTGCCCTTCTTCTCCCCAATGGCTTGAGTTGATCGATCAGGCCATTAATCCTGTCTTCATATTCCCGATCCTCGTAGCAGTCAACCGGATCAAGTTCATCTGTCGTAAGATACACAGAGGTATAGTAATCCTGTGTGAATACTTCTTGCGGCAATGAGATCCAGGCTGTAACAGTACCGCTGCCGATGGAGGAAGAACCTCTTGTCTTTGATATAAACAAGGGACTTATCGCTATACCTGACACTATGAAAGTGTGCACACTTAAGGCGCTGGATTCCGTTGTAAGCTTATCCGCGTCCTCTGTATCTATGGTGATCTGATCACCGATGCGGATCCCTAGTTTATCCGCCAGAAGCTGTTCTACGATGCATTCCTCACTATTTTGAGGGTAATCCCCCTCTGTAAGCCGCAGCCGGTTGATCCTCTCGGGCAGTGAGATCACCGTCACCGTATCCTCATCGATCAGCGCGTCGAAATATTTACTTCCCTCAGCATCCGTAATGACCGGAAGCCGCTTTCCTGAGTCTTCGTCCCGCGTGATCTTGGAATTTACGCCCATAAGGGCATCAATATCGTCCTGTGTAAGCCCAAGTGTAGAGACGATGCTGATGTCCATTAGATTTTGTTCATCATAATAGACGTCAAGTGAATGCTTCATATCGGGCGAAGTCATCCTGAGCCCGGCCAGAAACCCGACAGCGAGAAAATTCATTATTAGCAGAGAGACAAACTTTTTCTTTGTGTGCAATATCTCTCTTACTGCATCAGTCAACAGCCGGTTTCGATTTCTCATCACTACTTCTCTTTCAAGTCACCATTCAATATCTTCTACCGGGAGCGGCTCTTTGTTGATCTCCGTTTTCTCAACTTTTCCGTTGCGTATATGGATAACTTTATCAGCCATCGGGGTAAGTGCCAGGTTATGCGTGATCACTATGACCGTCATTTTCCT
Source organism: Lachnospiraceae bacterium UBA6998 (assembly GCA_002448395.1). GTDB lineage: Bacteria > Bacillota > Clostridia > Lachnospirales > Lachnospiraceae > CAG-791. Next base: position 24,400 of record DJXS01000063.1, read on the forward strand.
GTCGCGGCAGGTCTTCTGCAGAAGTGCCAGAATCTGCTTGCCGGTCACGTAATCCAAGGCTCCTGTGGGTTCGTCGCAGAGCAGGAGCTTGGGATTTTTTGCCAGTGCTCTTGCAATGGCAACTCGCTGCTGTTCTCCGCCCGATAGCTGGGAAGGAAAGTTATTCATTCTCTCTTCCAGTCCAACTTCTTTCATTACCATTTTCGCATCCAAAGGATTCCTGCAGATCTGGGAGGCCAGTTCCACATTTTCAAGGGCTGTCAGATTCTGTACAAGGTTATAAAACTGAAAGACAAATCCTATGTCATGCCTTCTGTACTCGGTCAACTGTCTGGGACTGCTCTTACTCACTTCCCGTTCATCGACGATGATCTTTCCGCTCGTACAGCTGTCCATTCCTCCCAGCATGTTCAGGATCGTCGTCTTTCCTGCTCCGCTGGGACCTACGATCACTGTAAACTCACCCTTGTCTATTGTGAAATCAGCGCCGTTTACGGCTCTGATCTCCACTTCTCCCATGCGATAGATCTTCGCAACATCTTCAAACATAATAAAAGGTTTGCTCATAACTGGACGCCCCGGCTTCTAAACAATACTCAATAGTATCCTCATATTATCATTTTATTATAACAGAAACGAAAGGCAAAATCTTCCATTGACGCAGAAAACGCCCCGGACCCTGGTCCGGAGCGTTTAATTATCGTTTCAATTCCTGAATTTACAGTATTCGTCATCCCTGAGGCTGGCCGGGAGTTTCCGGCGTACTCTGAGCAGTAGGCTCGCCGCCTGATCCTCCGCCGGCTTCACTGCCTTGGTTTCCGCCGCCTTCGGTTCCGCCGCCTTCAGTTTCGCCGCCTTCAGTGCCGCCGCCTTCAGTACCGCCGCCTTCGGTTCCGCCGCCTTCAGTACCGCCGCCTTCGGTTCCGCCGCCTTCAGTGCCGCCGCCTTCAGTACCGCCACCTTCGGTTCCGTCGCCTTCAGAGCCGCCGCCCTCGGTTCCGCCGCCTTCAGTTCCACCGCCTGTACTGACGCCCGTTCCGGAGTTGCTGCCGTCCTCGCTGTTGTCATCAGCGGGTACTTCAGGGGTCGTATCCGGTGTCACGATCTTCGCGGTTGTAGCAGGTGTGATCTCTGTCTTGGTAGTCTTCTTTGTCGCAGCATTCTGCGGTTTATCGTCCCAGTCATCGTCATGAGATTCCTGGTCCTTGAGGGCTCTGTCCTCTTTGGCGTGATCGTAATCCTTGAATTCCACAGGTTCAAGGCCTTCGTGGATCAGATTCATATAGTTCTTCCAGATCCTGCCCGGCCAGGAGGCACCCTGAAGGTTCCTTACGCTCTCGGGGGTATCGCATCCGACCCAAACCGAAGTCGTATAATAATGGGTAAATCCGCAGAACCAGCCGTCCTTGGCCTCATCCGTCGTGCCCGTCTTGCCTGCGCAGGGCATCTGGTTATTGAGCTTGAGTCCACGGCCCGTGCCCCAGTCTTCTTCCATAACACCCTGAAGCACACTCACCATTTCTCTTGCGGCGTTCATATCATAAACCTTGGAGGATACGCCGTCATAGGTGTAGATCGTGTTTCCTTTGTAGTCATCGATCCTGCTGATGCAGGTGGGGGTACGGAATTTACCGTCATTATAGATCGTGCAGTATCCTGAAGCCATTTCAACAGGCTTAACGCCGTAGGTAAAGCCGCCGAGGCTCGTCGCAAGCACATTGTCGGAATCAACGATCGTCGAGAAGTGCATTGCTTTCAGCTTGGCGAGACCGTATTTGGGCGTTACATTCTCATATACCTGCCAGGCGACCGTGTTGAGGGATCTCTGAACCGCTTCGCTAAGTTCGAGTTCTCCCAGATAAGAACCGCCGGCGTTTTTGGGACCGTCCTCGATTTCCTCGTCCATCACATAGGTTCCGGGGTAATACTCCTTCTCAAAAGCAGGCGTGTAGACCACCAGAGGTTTGATCGAACTGCCGGGCTGTCTGTTGCTCTGGAATGCGCGGTTGAGGGTCAGAGCAGACTCTGTCTCCTGAGATCTTCCGCCGACCATTGCAATGACCTGTCCCGTGCGGTTGTCAATGCACACGGCCGCTCCCTGCATCTTGTACTTTCCGTCATCCGCCGTTTCTTCAAAATCTGCGAGTTCCTCGTCTACACAGTCCTGCAGTATCTGCTGTTTTTCCAGGTCAAAAGTTGTGTACACTTTATAGCCGCCCTTAAACAATTTGGCAAGGCATGAGTCGTAGAGCTCGTTGTATATTTTGTCATAAGCCGCGCGCTCCTGATCGCTTGCAAAATCATAGCGGAATGTAAAGTCGGGATCCTCGATCTGCATCAGGGCTTCCGTCGCACACTTATAGGTATAAGTAAGCACATATGTGTTCTCGTTGCGTGTCGCCTCATCCTGCGCGGACAGATCCAGCACGATCTCTTCATTGACAGCCTGGTCATACTCTCCCTGGGAGATCACCCCGTCATCCAGCATATTTCTGATTATGAGATTTCTTCTGTTGATCGTGTGATCGGGATGTGTGAGCGGATCATAGTAAGTCGGGCTGTTGGGGATCGCGCACAGGAAAGCGACCTGTGACAGATCCAACTGGTCAGGAGTCTTGTTGAAATATCCTTCGCATGCGGACGCGATGCCGTAGTAGCCGTTCATGAAGTATACATTATTGAGATAGAATTCGAGAATCTGATCCTTGCTGTACTTCTTCTCAAGATCCCACGCGATGAAGATCTCCTCGACCTTTCTCTCCCAGGATCTGCCGTTATTGAGGAAGATTCCTCTTGCCAGCTGCATCGTGATCGTACTGCCGCCCTGGGTTATCTGCCTGTTCACCGCGAATTCCTTCGCGGCCCGGACGATCGCTTTATAATCCACGCCTCCGTGCTTGTAGAAATTCTTATCCTCGATACTGATCATCGCTTTTCTGAACAGATCAGGAATCTGCGCGGACGTAAGATAATTGGAGTCCTTCTCCGGATGAGTCTCGGAGATCAGATTTCCGTCAGCATCATAGATCTCGCCGGTCTGTGTGGGCACAAAGGTATCCTTCGTGGATTCACTCACAAAGGCATCCGCCTCGTCCTTCATCGCTTTTACTCTGGTATAATAACCGCCAAAATAGAAAACGGCCAGAACTGCTAAAATGCCGACGAGCACAAGCAGCAACAGAGTTTTCAGTATAACGACGACAATATTTGTCTTTTTTCTTTTCGGTTTCGGTTTCCGCGTTGCCATTACTTCCTCCGGAATTTTAATAATTATTACAAAAATATAGTATCACTCTTTACAATAGTATTCCAACATAAAACACGGAAGAAACGGCTTAAACTTATTGATCATTTCTCTTTTCCGGTTTCTTTTTCCTCTTTTTTCGGGATTCGTCCGTAAAGCTTGGCAAGCTTGTAAATGCTCTCGCTCAGTTCCCTGGAAAGAAAGTTGGGCTGAAGCCTCCACTGCCAGTTTTCTCCAAGAGTTCCGGGATGGTTGATCCTTGCTTCCTTCCCCTTGACCAGATAATCCTGCATAGGAATAATGCAGAGATCCGCTACGCTGCGATAGGCTTCCCTGATCATATCCCAGACAAAAGTACCGTAATCAGTATTCTCGGAGTGGATATATCTTCTGGCCAGATCCCTGTCGTGATCGCTTATTTCCTCGATCCACGCCCTCGTTGTCGTATTGTCATGGGTGCCCGTATAAACCACGCAGTTCTTAATGTGATTGTAAGGGAGATAATAGCTGTATTCAGTCCAGTCAAAAGCGTACTGCAGGACCTTCATGCCGGGATATCCCGCATCTTCGAGAAGTTTCTCCGTCACAGGCGTCAGTGTTCCGAGATCTTCCGCTATGATCGGAACATCTCCGAGCGCACTTTTCAGGTTCTTGAAGAAGTCCATGCCGGGTCCCTTACAGATCTTTCCTTTCTCCGCAGTCTTATCTCCATAGGGCACCGCATAGTACTCCGCAAATCCGTTGAAGTGATCGATGCGGAGGACGTCATAGAATTCCATATTGCGGGCGATTCGGTTGATCCACCACTGATATCCGTTCTTTTTAAGGGCTTTCCAGTCATAGAGCGGATTTCCCCACAGCTGTCCTGTCTTGGAAAATGCATCCGGCGCGCATCCGGCGACATCGATCGGATTTCCTTCCTTATCCATGTGGAAGATCTCCTTGTGTGCCCATGATGCGGCGCTGTCCATTGCTACATAAAAAGGAATATCGCCTATGATGCTGATCCCCTGCTTTTTCGCGTAGGCGTGCAGTTTCTCCCAATGTCTCTCGAACTCGTACTGCTGGAAAAAGTAGAAGCCGATTTCATTCTCAAGTTCTACTCTGGCCTTTTTCAGAGCTTCGGGATCTCTCATCTTCAGCCCCTCTTCCCAGTTCTGCCAGCTCTTTCCCTGTTCTCTCTGCTTGATAGACATGTACAGGGCGTAGTCCTCCAGCCAGTACGCTTCCTTTTTGAGGAAGGCTTTGTACTCCCGAGTCTGGGCAGAGGCACCGTTTTGCAGTCTTCCGCTGATGCTCTCCTTAAATCTATCGTAAGCTTTTCGGAGCAGCGGGTAGCGGTTCTCATACATTGCACCGTAATCTACCTTTTCCTGATCCGATCCAAACCACACAGACTCGCATTCCTGCCATGTGAGGAGGCCGTCGCCGATCAGCTGCTCAAGGTCGATAAAATACGGATTGCCCGCGAAGGAAGATACCGACTGATAAGGGCTGTCGCCAAATCCGGTCTGGCAGAAAGGCAGGACCTGCCACATGCTCTGTCCGGAAGCCTTGAGAAAATCGATAAACGCATACGCCTCTCTGTCGAAACATCCGATGCCGAAACGTGAGGGAAGTGAGAATACGGGCATAAGAATACCGCACTGTCTTTTCATAGATTTGATTCCTTTCTATCACCAGTTTTTTCTGGCCCGGCAACTATACACCGCCAGAGCCGGATCCTGAAAAAAGGGCTGTGAAATCTCTTCACAGCCCTTTGGATCCACAATATGCAGTATACTTGTCATTTACGTTTTCGTCAATTGCGCTCCCATGTCACATCCGGCAAAACAGCGTATCCTTTATGCTTTATTTTGACGTAACCAGCGCGTGTTCTCTGATCACAATGGGAATAAAGTACTCCAGCTGGTGCTTCCACCAGGGCCAGTCATGGCTGACATCCTCTCCCCAGTATTCGATCATGGCACTGATCCTCTTGCGATGCAGTATTTTGTCCAAATATCTCAGAGTCCTGCAGCACTCATCCTCCCAGGCTCCTCTGCCGCTGCACATAAGAATCAGGGAACTGTTGTACTCGCGGATCCATGGATGATCCTCCGGCATATTCGAAAGGAAACACTCCACCGAATTGTCGTACAGCGTACTGTCCATCCAGCCATGGTAATAGTAGGACGAATCATATATCCCGGAAAGCGCGATCAAACCGTCAAACAGCTCCGGCCTCCTGAAAAAAGAGATCGCGGCTTGCGTCGCCCCCATATCGACCCCCATCACAAAAGGACGCATCCCCGGCGGAGTGAACTCTTTAATAAGCGGAAGGACCTCATCTACGATAAAGCGGTGATAGCTTTCCTGCCTTGCGCTTCTCCATGTGTTGATGCCATCCTCACAATACCAGCTCTCATTATCTACTGTTTCTACGCAGAAGAGCTGCATCTCTCCGTCTTCGAGATATGTCCTGAGGGTATGCGTAACGCCGAAGTCCTCGTAATTGGTACATGGAGCGCACTGTGTGGGAAACCCGAGAAAAGGCACCCCCGAATGTCCATAATGAATGATATGCATCTCCTTATTAAGGTGGCTGCTGTGAATAACATGCTCGTGACTCTCCATTTGCCCGCCTCCGTCAGTATTTTGCCTCATTCAGATCAATTCATTTGTTTCTTTGGTTCGATGTGAATTCATTTCAATTGATAAGGAGGATCATCCTTGCGAACAATCCTCCGTCAGTGCACAATACGCTGTGCGGCTGACCGGTCTTAGCCGCATCCGCACATAATATTTAACTTAATAGTTATCAGCGCGCAATTCGAAATATGCCTGAGGATGATCACAGACAGGACATACATCAGGAGCGCTGGGACCGATCACGATATGTCCGCAGTTGCCGCATTCCCAAACGCGGTCTCCGTCCCTTGAGAATACCAGGCCGCCTTCGATGTTCTCGATCAGCTTGCGATATCTGGCTTCATGCTCTTTCTCAATAGCCGCGACCATCTCAAAGAGATTGGCAATGTCCGCGAATCCCTCTTCTCTTGCTGTCTTGGCAAATTCAGGATACATCTCCTGCCACTCGTACTGCTCGCCGTCCGCAGCGATCTCAAGATTATCCTTGGTGCTGTGTACGCCCTCAAGGATCTTGTACCAGATCTTGGCATGTTCTTTCTCATTAGCTGCTGTCTCTTCAAAGATCTTGGCGATCTGAACATATCCGTCTTTTCTTGCCTTGGAAGCAAAATAAGTATACTTATTGCGGGCCTGGGACTCGCCGGCGAATGCTTCCATCAGATTGTCAAATGTCTTGGTCCCGATCAGGTTTTTACCCATATTTGCATAAATATCTGCCATATTACTACCTCCTTATTTAGTTTGAAAATTACCACTTACTTGGTAATATTTTACCACAAAAAAGCTGTTGTAAATATGATTTTTGTGAAATATGCAAATAATTCACTTTTATTTTATATTTAGATCATTTTGTACGCCACAGTCTTGAGAGCGTACAGCCCAGCACTGCCCCAATCAGGCACCCCAGCGTATTATTCATAATATCATCAAGCTGGAAATACCCCAGTCCGTATCTGAGCTGCGCATATTCTGTTGCAGCGCTGCACATAAGGCCTACGGCAGTGCACGCGACTATGCTGTATCTCATAGGCTTTATGATAAAAGGCAGCAGATATCCCATCGGAATATAGAGGAGAATATTGAGAAATACCTCTCTCGCCGCATTGCGGCTTCCGATGTGAACATATTGCATGGTCTCCCTCAGGCCTTCCGGCAGCATTCTCAGAGTTTCCCGAAATCCCAGGTCCAGACTGAAAGCCTGTCTGTAATTATCAAAAGCAGGTAGCTTCGACGAGCCCCCTCCTCCCCGGCCAAGCAGCGTAAAACTCAGATTTCCGATCACATAAACGGCAAAAATGAGCAGCGCGGTACCTCTGACCAGCGGTTTGCGCCGTAGGATACACAGTAGCATGGGCAGAATGACAATCATTGTCATTACCACAAGAAATATGAGCCTGTCCTCTTCCGAAAAGAGAATCGGGACATAATAGCGGATCTTATCGATCAAATCATTGATCATAGACTTTCCTCCATATCGGTCTTTCCGATACTCCCCCTATACTTTCCATGTTTTACATTAAAAAAACCGGCAAGTCAAATAGACATACCGGTATTTTTTCTTAACATTATATTAATTTTTTATTTCCTGTATTTATTACTCTCTGCTTTGTTCGATACGCATCCATACAAACAGCGCGGCCAGAGCCATAAGAAGTATAGCTCCCCAGAAGATCGAATCCGCAGAGTCTGCTGTCTTGGCTGAGTGCGTCTTTTTGATCGTGGTACTTGTTCTTGCCGGCATGGAACGTGATACTTTTGTTGTCAAAACAGTGGCAACGATCCTTCCTTCTTCAAATGTGTGATTGCTCCGCTGTTCGATCTCTTCTTCTCCGCTCCTTCCCTCCGGAAGCGGCTCATGCGTATTGGTGATCGAATAGCCGTCCAGATCAGAGCCGCTGATCAGGCCTGTGTATCCGTCAACTCTCTCCTCCACGACAGAATAGGACTGCTTTACACCGTCCGAATAGACTGCCAGTTCATCGAATGTTCCGCTCCAATCGTTTTCTTCACTTAACGTGATGGTCCTGCCGGTCTCTTTACCGTTTGCGTAAAGAGTAATATCAACACTGCCGGGCCTTGTGCCGTCAGCATCTTCTTCGTCTTCCCAATGCCCTGTGACATCGATATCGATCGAAGGATTATTTTCAAGCGGTTTCAGGAAAACTATTTCGCCGCTGTAATTCGTTGTTCCCCTGAACAGAACAGCATCTTCATCAATTTCGTCCGGATCCTCTGATCCTGCAGCAGCGAAGATCCTTCCGCCCTGCTCGATCATGTATTCGGAATCCTCATCTGTTTTGACAGCAAATTCTCTGCAGCCTTCCGGCATGCTGAAATTGATCTCGCTCTTTCCCTGCGTTTCCCTGACTCTGATATTGTCGAAGTTTACAGCACTTTCTTCACTGCCGGCGAATGCTGCTCTGAGAATTGCTGCCGGCTTGAATCCCTCAGGAAGGGCCTCTCCTGCGTCCGTTCCTGTCTGCACTGCGTATGCGATCGCATGTCCCGTTCCGTCCGCAAAAGCCATAAATGACTCTGTATTAGCTGAGATCAATGGAGCCCTGGCAGGCATCGCATCATTCCCGGCACCGCAGCCAACCGCATCAGCGTTTTTTCCTGCGATCGCGGTAATATTTCCTTCTTCAATCACAATATGGCCGCAGGCATACTGCCCCCGGCTTGCTCCTATTGCCGCGGCTCCTTCTCCTCCGACCGCCGCAAGATATCCTTTTCCTCTTATTCTCAGGCTTGCTTCATAGAGGCTCCCTTCTTCACCACCCGGGAGCGTTCCCACTTCAATTCCGGCATAGCCCTCCGCGCCCTGAAGGAAGTTCTCCATCACCGAAGCATTACCTTCTTCTGATTTTTCTCCCTCTGCAAGACGTATCTCAACAGCCGCACCCGGGATCACCCTCAGTGCAGGTCCGTTTTCTGCCAGTATCCTCACTCCGCTGAGCACAAGCGCAGCGTATCCGGATACTTCTATCCGGTCCCTGGAATAGTCAACAGCAGGATTAAGTCTGATACTGACTGTTCCTCCGTATATGTAGAGCTTTCTTTCATCTTCCTCATATCTGTAATTGCCGGCCGATTCCGACTCGACAAGCAGAGAACCCGCCTCCGTCTGTATTGTCTGCGGCACCTCTGCCGTTTCCGCTGCTTGGGCACTTCGCCCCGCTGCCGATACAAGGATCAGAATCACAACAAATAGACATGCGATCCTTTTTATCGTATTCATTTTCCAAATCCCTTTATAAACAAAAGAACAAGTATTTGAGAACGTAATTATCCTGATATAATAATTAATTTTACTATTACGTAATAATTTTGTAAATATTATTTCTGTATTATGTCGCTATTTTAATCTATTTTTTACAAATATTAACTAAATTAGTAGTAGAAATTCTTTGGTCATTCAATTACAATTTATGAGAT
>DJXS01000066.1 GCA_002448395.1 Lachnospiraceae bacterium UBA6998
ACCAGCGACGGTATTACCAGCGACTTGGCGTAGGAGAAGATCTGCGTCAGATATACCAGGGAGAAGACTCCCGTGATTGCTGTCGAGAAGATCGAATCCACCAGCGTCGTGCAGAGCGAGTTCACATAAGACAGATACTGGCTCAATTCGCCCGAACTGTACTTTTTAAAGAAGCCCGCAGGAAGCGACAGCACCCTCATCATCGCCGCTGCCTGCACGTTGACACTGAGTTTGGTCCGGATCCGCGACTGCACAAACGATTTGATGATCGACAGCATGAAGGAACTGATCATGGCGAATAACATGAAACTCATCACAGCTCCCAGAAGCTGTAAGCTTCCGTATTTGACCACTTCTCCCATGAGGATGTGATTGAGCTTGGGCAGGATCATGCCGACCAGCGTCACCATGAGCGACGCGATAATAAAAGAAGCGATATCCCAGCTGTCAACGGAATCCGTCATATACCGGATCAGATCCTTCAGCGTAAGGCTGCGCAGCGGAAGCGGCCGGTAGAAGCAGTACGCCTCATTTCCGATCTTCTGCTCCTCGGGCTTATGGACCGTCACATTCTTCCCGGTCTTCGGGTCTTTGTAAACATACACGCCCGCGCCGTTTCGGACGACCGTGATCACTGCGCCGCTGTCCGCAAGGCTCGTGACCATGACGCCCATCGCGTCCCTGCTCCAGCCCGGCTCCAGCGTCACTTTCCGGAACATGATGTCCGAAGCGGTCAGAAGATAGTCCAGCTTCTCCTCAAATCCTTTGAGACTCGCCGGGATCTTCCGGTCCCTGATCCCGAAGTGCTTGAGCAGAGTTTCCAGCGCGTCGTTGACGTCCGCCCCCTCGGCAAAAGTATCCCCGGATTTGCGCCCGGTCACAGTCAGGTGCAGCTTCTCGAAGGAATCAGAGAGCATCCTGCGCTCCTGCTGTTTTCGATATTCTATCTGTTCGTCAAACCAACCCATAATGAATACTCCCTTGGGCTTCTAAAAATGAGCGCCTCGTTGTGAGCTCATTTTTTTACTCTGAGGTAACCAATCTGGTATAAGCCCCGCCTTTAGCCATCAGCTCCTCGTGTGTCCCCCGCTCTACGACATGTCCGCGGTCCAGGACAATGATCTCGTCACAGTCGCGGATCGTAGAGAGCCGGTGGGCGATCACGATGCAGGTGATGCCCCGCATGCTGATGGAACGGACTACTTCGTACTCTGTTTTGGCATCCAGCGCGGAGGTCGCCTCGTCCAGGATGCAGATCGTCGGATCCTGGGACAGGGCTCTCGCGATCTCGATTCGCTGCCTCTGTCCGCCGGAGAAATCGCGGCCGTTCTCGGAGAGCTTGTGCTGATAGCCGCCCGGCCTCAGCACGATGTCCTCGTGGATGTCGGCGTCGCGCGCCGCCATGATCATCTCGAAATCTTCAATCGAGGTATCCCACATCTTGATATTCGCTGCGATCGTGTCCTCAAACAGCGTCACGTTCTGGTCGATGACCGCTACCGAACCGATGAAGACATTCCTGTCGATCTCGGAAATAGGATGCCCGTCGAAAGTAATGCTCCCGCTCCAGGGCTGGTAGAGCCCGCTCAGGAGCTTGGCCAGCGTGGATTTGCCGCAGCCGGAGCGGCCGACGAGGGCTATTTTCTGACCCGGCTTTACGGAAAGCGAAAAATCAGTGATCAGTGGGTCGCCCAGAGGCGCGTAACCGAAAACGATATCTTTCATCTCTATATTGCCGGTGAGTTTCCTGTACTCGCCGGTCTTGGGGCGCTCCTCCAGATAGGGGTCCGTCGGATAACTCATGACGTCGTCCACGCGCTCCATCTGCGTGATCATCTCCTGGAAAGACTGGCCTGCCTGGATCAGGGAGTTTGCCGGCGACATGAAAGAACTCATGAAGCCCTGGAAAGCCATGACCATACCGACTGTAAAGTTCCCGTGCAGCACCAGATAAACGCCCGCGCCCAGAACCGCCATATTTGTCAGTGAAGTGACCATCGAAGGAACCGATCCGAGCAGCGTATTGACCCGGTTATATTTGTGCTGCTGCGTGTTGACGCTCGCCTGGAAGCCGGCCCACCTTCCGAAGACGCCTTTCTCGGCGCCGCTCGCTTTGATCGTCTCGATCATGCGGATATTAGAAGCCGTCGCGGAGGACAATTTGGCGTTGTCGCGCATCTGCACTCTGGTCAGGTTCACTCTCTGGGGCGAGACAACGAAGGACATCCCCAGGTTGAGCACGATGGCCAGAATCCCGACTACCGTCAGCGGCACACTGTACTTAAGCATAGCGATCAGATAGAACACCATCATCAGCGCGTTCAGCGCCAGCGGCGCGAAAGTATTGACCAAAGTCCCAGCGATCGCCGCGTTCGTGGACTGGCGGTCCGCGATATCCGACGCCATTCTCTGGCTGAAGAACTGCATCGGAAGCCTTAACACCTTCCATAGATATTTGGAACTTCCCACCGCTTCCAGTTTGCCCTGGATGCGCAGACTGTAAACCGTTGCGATCCACAGCACGACAATGTAAACGACCGCGAAGGTGCACATCGCCACGATAAAGGGATTCAGCCATTCCGGATTACTGCCGCTCAGCAGCCGGTCCAGGAAGACTCTGCTGAAAACAGCGCTTAAGATCCCCATCAGCGATGAGATCGTCGTAGTAAGCACCACGAAGATCACAGCCGATAACGTGCCCTGCAGACGCTCTTTTGCATAAGAAAAGACGTTCTTGCGCTTACCCGCAGGCTCAAAGTCCGGCCCCGGCTCTACGGTAAGCATAACACCCGTGTACTCCCGGTCAAACTCCTCCATGGACACCTCGACGCGCCCGCGCGCCGGGTCGTTGAGAACCGCCTTCCCGCGATGGAATCCGCACAGCACCACAAAGTGGTTGAAGCCCCAGTGTATGATGCAGGGGAAAGGCCCCTCGGCGATCAGATCCTCCGGATCGACACGCCACGCCTTGGCCTCCATTCCGTAGCTGCGCGCAGCCAATATGATATTTTTCGCGTTTGCGCCGTCTCTCGATACACCGCAGTCCACCCTCGCCTGTTCCAGCGGGATGAACTTCCTGTAATAGTGCATGATCATCGTCAGCGACGCCGCGCCGCACTCCAACACTTCCAGCTGCATCACCACAGGCACCTTTACGACGCCTTTGGTCTTGGGCTGCGGGATATTCTTCTTATCACTCATGAGAAATACCTCTCATACGTCAATTCTGTCCTAACATAGCTAATCCGTTCAGCCGTGCTGCCCCTTCGCAGCACCTGCCCGACTCAGTTAAAAAACAGCTCGATCGGTGACAGTTCCTCCGTCACCAGCGTTCCTGCCGTGATCCCGTCCGATTCCAGAGCCTCTGCCAGATCGATGGGATATACAATATCACCTACCTTGAGTCCACCAGTGATCATCACATAGACATTTGTACTGTCTTTGATCACCTCCGGCTCCAGGACGTCGGGCACCAGTTCTTTCTCTACGCCGTCGATCTTCACGGTTCTGTACTGCAGAACGCCTTTGATCGCCGACTGAGGCACTATACAGGTGCTCCCGCCGTTTTCTGTGACCACCGCGGCCTGCGTCGTAGCCTCGATCCTTCCGAATACTCCCCAGATGAACACCCCGATCAGAAGCAGGACCACTGCCGACAGGATCATCCACACGCCGGGCGAAGTCACCCGCAGATAGTCGTTGAGCTGCTCCGGCGACTCCAGCCGCTCCAGGTTCTTCTCGCGAAACAGCTTGGTCTTCTCTCCGGCACCCTTGTTCGCGCCGCTATTGCTCTTTTCATTCGTCTCTGCCATGGGTCACCCCTCCTCTCCCTTGTACTCAAATGCCAGCATCGTCAGGTCGTCGAATTGCTCGTCGTTGCCTACGAACTCGTCAACCGCCCGGCGCACATTCCTCAGAATGATCACGGGATCCGCATCCGGATTCCGGTTCAGGGCGTCGAGCATCCGCTTCGTGCCAAACAGCTCATCGCCGCCTCTCGTTGCCTCAGCGACACCGTCCGTATACAGGAAAAGCTTGTCGCCGGGTTTGAGATCCAGCTCATATTCTTTGTAGACGATGCCGGGCATTGCGCCGACGACCAGCCCGTGTTTGTCCTTGAGAAGCTCGAACCTGCCGCCTGTCTTGATTGCCGGGTACTCATGGCCCGCATTGGCCGCTGTGAGCTTTCCTGTGCTGATCTCCAGAATTCCGACCCAGGCCGTAACAAACATTTCCATTCTGTTATTGGAGCACAGAGCCTCATTCGTCTTGGTCAGGATCTCGCCCGCGCCCCTTCCGAGCATCGCGCAGCTCTGGATTATGATCTTGGAGATCATCATGAACAGCGCCGCGGGGATACCCTTGCCGCTGACATCCGCGATCACCATGCACAGGTGATCCTTATCGATCAGGAAGAAATCGTAGAAATCGCCGCCGACCTCCCTGGCCGGATCCATTACAGCGTAAATGTCGAACTCACTGCGCTCCGGGAAAGCAGGGAAAATGCTGGGCAGCATGCTCTCCTGGATCTGGTTGGCCATGTGCAGCTCTGTACCGATCCTCTCCTTCTCCGCGGTGACACGCCGCACCTCAGCCACATATTCCACCGTCCTGTGCGACAGTTTGGCAAAAGATTCCGCCAGCACTTCTATCTCATCGTCAGTCCGGTATTCGTCTTCCATTGTGAATTCCAGGTTGGCTTCATTAAGGCCTGCGATCCTCTTCGTGATCAGATTGAGCGGCCGGACAATCTTCCTGCCCAGGATCATTGCTGAGATAAAGGCCAGAACCGAAATGACCAAAAGGAGCAGTGTCATCGTGCCCCTGATCGATCTCATTCTTGACAAATAAGTTGCGCCGGCTCCGTCCTGGATCTCCTGATAACTTGAGACCAGCATCTCGGCAGGCTTGTCCGCCATCGCCTGTTCAAAAACATAGAGCAGCGTCCATCCAAGCGTACCGATTGGCGCTCCTGCCATATAGTAAGCGCCGTCATCCATGTGTACCAGCCGCACGCCGGTATTGCCTTTCAGTGCATCGGCGACCATGGAGGCCAGCTCGCTGTTCGGATTCATGCGCAGATCCGATGCATTATGGGATTCCACGACACAGAAGGGACCTGTCTCTTTTGGCGAGAATACCACGTGCCCGGCATTGTTGATCACGCACATGAATCCTCCGTTTTCCTCAGAGGACCGGATCGCATCATTCATTGAAGTCAGGAACAGGTCAGAGCCGACGACCGCGGCCAGTTCGCCGTCCACATAGACGGGCATAGCGCATACGATTCCAATATCTCCGGTAAAAGCATCCACCTCCACATCCGTGAAGATCAGCGTCTCCTTTGCCACCGCCTGCTCATACCACGGGCGGGTCCTGCAGTCGTAGATCACGCGCTCGCCGCTCTCCGAGAACTTCGAAGCCGAGCGGTCATCCACCACCAGAAAAGCCCCTTCCGGCAGCGCGATAAAACACGAATTCGTGTCCGCATTAGCTCCGAAAAGAGTGGTCATCATGTCAGTCATATTAGCCGCAAGGCCGATCCTGTCCGCGATCTCTTCCTCATCCACATCGTCCGCGAGGATCGTCTGGCACACGATCTGGCCGTCCTGATCCTTTTCAGGAGCTGCGTACTCTGCGCGTCCTACTGAGGAAGGATCCGCGAACAATTTCTGCGCATAGTCGCCCATCATTTCCACACGTACCGCGAGATTGTGGAAAACCTCATCTGTCAGCATCGCACTCAGTTCCGCAGTCCGCCCCATGCTCGTGTCCACGACGTCGCCCATGACACCGTTCGTGATCTCCGCCAGTGCTTCCTCCTGCTTCTGAACCGTTTCTGCGCTGACTTTCTCCAGCATCCTGTTCTGGTACTCGCCCACTCCCCAAAATGCCAGTGTCAAAACAATGATCGTGATCAGGATCAGATTGATCACTTTATTCTCGATTCCGCCTATGACCAGGTTTTTAAAAGTTTTCATGCTCTATACCCCGTCTGTTATATGCGTGGCGCCGATTACACCTTCCGCATCTATTCCTTCCGGCTCATCACGCCTTCCTCGATGTGCAGCGTATAATCGCAGATGTCCAGCGCCGCGCGCCGGTGCGTCACGATGATGCATGTCTTGTCCCGCATCTTCGATATATTCTTCAGAAGCTTTGCCTCCGTCTTCTCGTCCAGTGCCGAGGTCGCCTCGTCCAGCAGCAGGATCGGCGCCT
>DJXS01000132.1 GCA_002448395.1 Lachnospiraceae bacterium UBA6998
CCTCTGTGACCTCTGGGGGACCTCTAAAGTTGACATGGGGACGGTTCTTCTGACAACTTTTTTCCAAAAGTTGTCAGAAGAACCGTCCCCATGTCAACAGAGGTCTCTTTCGCCTAATCCAATATCTTCAGCGGCTTCCAGCGCAGGTAATCGCCGGACACGAGATGGTATTCCCGTCCTCGGTATTCGCCGTGGATGCTGTCGTGGAACCTGCTCTCTCCATGGCTGTGAGCGTATATCACCTGCTCGGCGCCGTATTCCTCCGCCATATCCGTGAAGCCGCTTCTCTCTTCCAGGATGCTGGTAGGCGGATAGTGCAGGAACATAATGAACTTGCGATATCCATCTGCCTTCGCCAGATCAAAAGATTTCCGAAGCCGCACCAGTTCTCTGGCCACCAGTTTCCTGGCGTGCTCCTCCTCTTCTTCATCCCACCCCACGATCCTGCCGCGCCGGTCGATGTAGAATGGCCCCTCAAAAGTAAACCCCTTTGTCGCCACAATAGCGTAATCCTGGTAGGAGTCGTAGCTGTCCTGCACAAAGGTCAAGTCCGGCTTATACAGCTCATTGAGCATGCCCGTCTTCTTCACATCCCAGAACATATCATGGTTGCCTCGTGTCAAAATCTTGCGTCCCGGCAGTTCACGGATATACTGGAGGTCCCGCTCGCATTCTGACAGGTTCTTGCCCCAGCTGTGGTCGCCAACAAGGACCAAAGTGTCCTCTGGGGTCACTGTTTTGGCACAGTTCTTGCGGAACTTCTCTTCGTGGTTTTTCCATACCCGGCCGTGCAGCTGCCCCGGTGCTTTCAGCACGGATTGGTAATGCAGGTGCAGGTCGCCGATCGCGTAAAGGCTCATAATGCTCACCCTTCCGGCGTGTAAGTCCAGCCGTGGTCGTCATGATAGATCATCAGCTTCGTCATCCCGCCGTCTATGCAGATATTCTCTCCGGTAATGAAGCTTGCTTTGTCGGAGCACAAGAACAGCACCATATTGGCGATATCCATCGGATTTCCGACCCGACCGGCCGGCTGCTGCAGGGCATCCGGGCCTTCATAAACTGTGTAGTCTGTGTCAATCCATCCGGGTGAAATGGAATTCACCCGCACCTTGCCGGCAAAACTGACCGCCAGCGCATGGGTAAGCGCAGCGATTCCGCCTTTCGCGGCGGTATAGCTCTCCGTCTGCGGCTGGCTCATCCTGTCGCGGGAGGACGAAATATTGATAACACAGGCTCCCTTCCTGAAATGCGGCGCAAACAGCTTGGCCAGATAGAACGGCGCGGTGACGCCAACACTCAGCGCATACTGGAATTCTTCATAGCTGCACTCGTCGATTCCCTTCATCAGCGGCAGCGCGTTGTTGATGAGATAATCGATGCCGCCGTCTTCGCTGATCACTCTTTTGGCAAAATCTTCCAGGACCGCCTTGTCGGAGAGGTCCCCCACGTAGTGGTCTCCCGCTGCCTTATCGATCACATAGACCTTTACGCCTTCTTTGCGGAATTCGTCTGCAATACATTTCCCTATGCCGTGCGCACCGCCAGTGACTACGGCTGTTTTCTGTGTGCTGTTCATGGTCTGGCCTCCTCAATATGAATTTCTGTGAGTGTAAACTGCCCGTTTTGAGGTTTTGTTCCCTGTCCTTTGATTCCTGGCTCCACTAAAACCTTTGAATTCTTTAATTTAGTCGTAAGGTTTCTGCAGTTCGCCCCACTTAAAAGCTTTGTTTCTTGGCTTTCGTCGGAAGATTTTCGGGACTCGATTACACTAAGAAGCTTTATCACCTGGCTTTAGTCGGAATACCAGCTGGTTTCTTCCCGTACTAAAGACATGAAAATCAAGTTCTTGGCGGAATGGTCCCCACCAAAACCCTCCGCCAAAACTTCATAGTAATAGCACTTCGTCGGAACCGCCCTAATTAATTCTGAGATCACATCTTTTCATCTTTAATACAATTCCTTAAGCACCAGCACTGTGATCCCCGGATTGTCGCCCGGAATGATCCGCTTCACCTTTTTCTCATACCGATACCAGTCATATATCATGGACCGCAGACTAGTGCCGCGGTTATACCCGTGGATCAGCTGCAGCTGATAGGTCGTCGGCCCTGCGGAAGCCAGGGCTTTATCAATAACCTTCATGGCTTCTTCCTGCCGCAGACCGTGGAGATCGATTCTTACAAAAGCTTCACTCATTTGATCTTCCTTTCTGATTGCTCCGCCTCACGCCGGGTGCAAACTACCCCAGAGGTCGATTTGCGACAAACCACCCCAGAGGTCGTTTTTCCACACATGGGGACAAACTACCCCAGAGGTCGTTTTGCGACAAACTGCCCCAGAGGTCACTTTTTCTCGACGGACCGGAATTTCCCGACCAGCCTGACTTCCTCAAGATTGCTGATCCTGTCAAGTTGCTCCTGTGTAATGCCGCCTTCGCTCTCCACCTCGATCACATAGAAATAGGAGCCCAGCTCGCTTCCTTCCGGCCGATCGTGCAGCGTCACGAGCTCAACGCCGGAATCATGGATCTCGACGATGATGTCATCGATGCGGCCGGCCTTGCAGGTCGCCACAAAGACTGCCCGCGGGAACTCTTCGCCTTGGGGCTCTTTTGCCGAAAGAACATAGAACCTGGTCTTGTTGGCATCTGTGATCTGCACGTTCTCTGCCAAAACATCGAGCCCGTAAAGCCCTGCCGCCCCAGGCGCCGCGATCGCGGCTATGGACTTATCCTGCTGCTCGGCGACATATTCAGCTGCAGCTGCAGTGCTCGCCTTCTCTTCTGTGACCGCGTCCGGAAGATGCTCCTTACGCCATGTTTCGCTCTGCTTGATTCCCTGCGCGTGGGAACAGACTGTCTTGATATCTTCGATCGCGGCTCCGGGCACTCCCATCAGTGTCTGGCTGATCGGGAGGATGACCTCCCCAATCACAAAAGCGTTATTTTGCTTGATCAGCGCATCCACATAATTTGTCACCGCGCCGCCAAGTGTATTCTCCTGCGGAATCACTGCATAATCTGCTGTTCCGTTCATGACATCAGCGATTGCTTCATCCACAGTTCCCTTCGGCATCATAGTCTTTGCTTCCGGGAAGAAGAACATAGCCGCCTCTTCTGTATATGTGCCCGCCGGTCCGAGATAGCTGACAGAGGCATCTGCGATGAGGATCGAACTTTCGCCGGAGTCTGGAGTATCTGCAATGGCAGATTCATTATTACCGGCTTCGTCAGTGCCGGCAGTTTCAGGTGCCGCTGTGCCGGTCTTTTCCTCGTCTACTGTTTCAATGGCCGTCGTGCTGTCTTTTGACACACCGGCAGAATTCCCGCATCCGGCCAGACCGATGCTGCCTGCGCAAAGCAGGATGAGTAGTGTTTTATTCAGGTTTTTCATAATCTATCTCCTCACACACTATACTATATATGGAAGCGGCGATGTATCTTGCTGACTAAACTGCAAGGACACCGCCGCTTTTTGTGTCAAAATCATGTTTCTTGTTTATCTGTTGGTGTTCCCGGCCAAGTATTACCGGGCCGTTATTTTCAACTTATCTTTCCAGCGGCCAGGTGCTGCCGGGCCAGTCAGCGCCGCCGGACAGCGCCTCATAGGTGTTGATCACGACAGCCGTGTTCTCGTCAACGTGCTGCATGACATATTTCATGTGGTCCTCCGGAATGGCTACGCAGCCTCCGGTAAAGGGCTTCGCAGGGCCAAAACAGTGCAGGAAGATCGCAGAACCAAGCCCCGGCGTTCCCGCCTCGTTGTAACTGATGTTCAGGCAGTACTGGTAGTGATAAATGTAATCGATGATGTGCTCGGAATCGCCGCTCGCGAGGTCGAGATCGGGCAGATCCTTGATATTCACAAGCTCATTGTAGTGGAAACCTTCGCGCGGGTCGCCGGACCAGTAAGTATCCTGGTCGACCTTCACGTAAGGAATCGCGCAGCCCGGATCATCCGCAATTCCGAAGGCGCGGTTGAAATGGAAAACGCCGGTCGGTGTTTTGGCATCTCCTTCTTTGGTCTTGCCGAGGCCGTTTTTGCCGATAAAGCCAGGGGTTGTCATGACCATCTTCCAGGTGCCGTCCGCCTGCTTTTCGTGCAGGGAGACCCAGGCATCGGTAGCCGTTTCGCTAAATGCTGCTACGATCAGCATCTGATCGGCGGTCGCGGCGGCATCCAGATTCGCCACCCATTCGGGAGAGTCCGTTTTAATCCCTTTGTATTCGGATTTCTTTGAGGCGTTGCTGCCGCATGCTGCGAGACCTGCGGCCAGAACCAGCGCTAATACTATCGCTAAGATTCGATTTATACTTCTCATTTTCATAGTGTTTCTATCCTCCTTGACACATAATATGGCAACAAACCACCCCAGAGGTCGTTTGATCCCCTGGGCCTCTTCCGCTGCGCTTTCAGAGGCAGGTGCTGTATTCGCTGCGCCGCATCCGTACAGAGGCAGGGCCCGCGATTGCTGCCGTCATGATCATTGTTATAAGTCTCCTTGCATGTTTGTTAATCATTTGATGTCCTTTCCGTTTAGTTCATCGATTCTTGCAAGATACTTCTTTTTTCCTTCGTCAGACAAAAGAGAGAATTGATACTCCATGAGAGCCGTCATGATCTCATCCGCGCTCCTTATGCCGAGATTTCTTATATGCAAGAGATCGGTTCTATTGTCAATGCGATTTACAATATTACCTACGTTCCTGATCCCTGCTCTCCACAGACAATTATAAGAACGCACAGAAAGTTCCAGATTATCCAGTGGTGTCTCCATAAATTCCTCCCCCAGATAAACAGGGAAGCGGAATCTCTTCCCGTACTTTCTGTAGATGTCGTCAAACTCCCTGAAATTTCTCCTTCTCTGTTCCATATCCGTCTCCTTCTTCCGCATGCTTTAGATCCGACAGCAAAATATGCCATGAGATCTTGCGGATTCCTTTCGTATGGTTGAACAGATATGTCACATGGGATTCCATGGTCGATTGATTGCGGCTGCGACCGACGCAGTGGATCCGGCAGTCTCCGGTTGTGCTGTAGATCTGCTCGAGCTCCTTGTCGGCCGTCAGTGTTTTGACAACAGCGGCGTACTCCTCCGGAATCGCTTCGATATCGATGATGTACCGAAGGCCCCCTCTCGTCTTCTCCTCGTCGATGACTGTATGGTAGCCTCTGATAACGCCGTCCTTTTCCATCGAATCCATGCGCTTTTTGGCAGAAACCCGGGAGATCCCGACCGCTTTCCCGATATCGGAATAACTCATGCGGGCGTTTTCCCGGATCAGTTCCAGTATTCTCTGATTAATCGGATCCATAATTGCCTCCAAAAGCGTAAACCTCATTAATGCGAAATACCTGTTCTCAGTAACATACAGTGTCGACTCTGTAAGAAAAGTGTACTAAAGCTGCAGGAGTCTTACAATATCGCGGATTTCAAAACGAATATCAATAGTTACATTTTGTCCGACTAATTACATTATATCATATCGTTTCGTTCCTTTAACCAAACATTTAGAGAATGGACACAGGACCTCCGGGTTAGTACATTTAAACCTTTTCGGAGTAGAATCTCCGATTTGCTTCCTGTTATGATTAAGGATAATGATTTTCAATTGCGTAAAGCAGAATGGAGGTTAGTATGTTTGATATCAAGTGGAAGAACTGCGGATGGCTGGGAGCCGGAATCCTTCTGGGTTCTTACGGACTCCGTATTTTGACGAGCAGAGACGCGAAGAAGGCGTATACACACGGAACTGCGGCAGTATTTCGCATGAAGGATGAGGTATTAAAGGATGTTTCCCTGATCCGCGAGAACTGCGGTGACATTGCGGCAGAGGCTAAGGAACTGAACGAAAAGCGCCAGGCGCAGGATGAGGCGCGGCAGATTGAGGACGCCAAGGCGATCCTGGCAGCTGCGAATGAGAGCGCAGAATAAAGGCTTTTGCACCCTGATCGTCAGAGTGTTAAGCGATAGAGAAAAAAGTGTGAGTTAATATGAATTGTAAAATTCTACATGAAACCCATGGCCGGATGCGGGTGCGGATGCTGTTAAAACGGATGACAGGAGCACAGGCAGACCGGCTCCATTATTATCTGCTCGCCCAGGAAGGCGTTATGAAAGTGACGGTTTCCGAGCGCACGATGGACGCCACGATCCTGTTCGAGCCGGGCGCGGAGGGCGCCAGAGATGCCGTGGTGGCGGCTTTGGCAGCCTTCGATCTCGCGCAGTCCCCGGTGGATGTGCCGGACCATACCGGGCGGGAGTTGAACAGAGACTTTGAGGACAAGCTGTTTTTCCTTGTGGCCCGCCGGGCCGCCTGCATGTTTGTCCTGCCTCCGATCCTTCGGAATCTGGTCTGTCTGACAAGCGCGGTTCATTATTTTGGCAGTGCTCTTAAGTGCCTGCAGCGAGGAAAGCTCGAGGTACCCGTCCTGGACGCGACGACAATTTCCGTATCCATCCTGCGCGGAAACTGGTCGACCGCCGGATCTGTCATGTTCCTGCTGGACGCCGGCTCCCTTCTGGAGGAGTGGACGCACAAAAAATCCGTTGACGATCTCGCCCGCCGCATGTACATCAACGTAGACAGCGCGTGGGTCAAAACAGAGAACGCCGAAGAGGTGCTCGTGCCCGTCAGCAAAATAGCGCCGGACGACCACATTATTGTCCGCACGGGCAATGTCATTCCGCTCGACGGTGTAGTCGTCGCCGGGGAAGGTGCAGTTAATCAGGCTTCCATGACAGGCGAGTCGCTCCCTGTGCGCAAGGAAGCAGGAGCTTACGTCTATGCGGGTACTGTCCTGGAAGAAGGCGAGCTGGAAATTTGTGTGAAAAAGGCGCTCGGAAGCGGCCGCTACGACAAGATCATCCACATGATCGAGGAATCCGAGAAGCTTAAGTCTTCCACGGAGGCCCGGGCGGCACATCTTGCCGATTCCCTGGTCCCCTGGTCATTGGGCGGTTCAGCAGCGGCATGGCTGCTTACGCGGAATGCGCAGCGGGCTCTCTCTTTTTTGATGGTCGATTTTTCCTGCGCGCTCAAGCTGGCGATGCCGATCTCGGTCCTCTCCGCTATGCGCGAATGCAGTGATCACCACATTAATGTGAAGGGCGGGAAATTCCTGGAAGCGGTCTCGTCGGCAGACACGATCGTGTTCGACAAGACCGGCACGCTCACGCGCGCCACGCCGAGCGTCCGCAAGGTAATCGCATTCGACGGCCAGGATGAAAATGAGATGCTGCGTCTGGCAGCCTGCCTGGAAGAACACTTTCCGCACTCCATTGCAAATGCAGTCGTGAGTGAGGCCAAAAATCGAGGCCTGGTCCACGAAGAGAGGCATACAAAGGTCGAGTATGTTGTCGCTCACGGCATCGCGAGCTCGATCAACGGCGTACGGGCGCTGATCGGGAGTTACCACTTTATCTTTGAAGACGAAAAAACGGCTATGCCTGCAGATAAGGCAGATTTAGAGCGATTTGCTGAACTTCCGGACGACTGCTCGCTTCTGTATTTAGCCCTTGACGGAAAACTTGCGGCCGTCATCTGCATAGAAGATCCCATTCGTGAAGAAGCAATGCGGGTTGTAAAGGACTTGCATGACGTGGGATTTACGCGCGTCGTCATGATGACCGGTGACAGCCGGAAAA
Organism: Lachnospiraceae bacterium UBA6998; assembly: GCA_002448395.1. Classification (GTDB taxonomy): domain Bacteria; phylum Bacillota; class Clostridia; order Lachnospirales; family Lachnospiraceae; genus CAG-791. The sequence continues at coordinate 7,651 of DJXS01000132.1, forward strand.
CGGCTGCTGCCGTAGCAAACAGACTTGGGATGGATGAGTTCTATGCCGAAGTGCTCCCCGAAGATAAGGCGGCCTTTATCCGCCGGGAACATGACGCAGGAAGAAAAGTTGTGATGATCGGAGACGGGATCAACGACTCTCCGGCCCTTTCCGAGGCAGACGCGGGCGTCGCGATCGCTGCCGGCGCGGCTATTGCTCGCGAAATCGCTGACATAACGATCTCCGCAGATAACCTGCAGGAGCTTATCGTCCTGCGGCAGCTCAGCAACCGTTTGATGGATAGGATCGACAACAACTACCGCCGCATCATGCTCTTCAACGGAGGGCTGATCGCTTTGGGTCTCTTTGGTGTGATGCCGCCGGCAACTTCGGCGCTGTGCCACAATATTTCGACTATCTATTTCAGTTTGGACAGTATGAAAAATCTTCTCTAATTTTAAGACGACCTCTGGGGTACTTTGCAATGCAAACCACCCCAGAGGTCCTGTTATTTTCGGCCCGCACAATATTCAGTTTTTATTATCCGCACTTAACGTCGATCGTGTCCGTGGCGATGATCTCATCGACCGTCACGTCGAACATTGCAGCCAGGATCACCATATTGTCGATCGTAGGCATTGCTGTTCCGTGGATCCACTTGTAGATCGCCTGCGGAGTCGCGAAGCCGAACACCTCCTGCATATCCTTGACAGACATGCCTGCTCCGATACGCATACGGTTGATGTTCTGTCCGGTTGCGACAGTGTTGATCATAGGAAATCTCATCATACCGCACCTCCTATACACCGGCAGCGCCGGCGCATAGGAGAGCCGGTCATACTGCCTTTTTATCTTTTGGTTTCAATCATGTGTTCATCCGTATCTTTCTCCCCCGAGGGGTTCGGAAGTGCCAGATATATATCAAAAATCCGCTTTTTCATTTTTTCTCCTTTCCTCTTTCAGGAATACAAAAAAGCCGCCTGTCTTTTCGGACAAGCGGCATTGATCATTTCAATCAATTCGGTCACACGGCGGCGCACACAGCGTCCCCGTCTTCCGAAAATCCACTTGGTCCGTTCATATTGAGGCAAGCACGAATAAGCCTCTCCGCTTCTTTGGCGGACGGCATAGTTCTTCCCTGAAGATCATACTTATAATCTGAATGCATGAAACTGTTTGTAAATATCTGCAGCATTGCCTCTCCTTTCCGGACCAGTAGCCCTTTTTTGCTATTTAATATAACACGAGTGATCATGTCTGTCATTATACTTGTAGTATAATTTTTCAGACCCTCTACTATTACTTACGCAAAAATCGATAAAAATCAACGGCGTAGTACATCTGCTCCTCAGATCAAAAACTGCTCTTTCACCGCCCTCTTAAGTGTCCACATCCTGTTGAAGGTATCCCCCTCGATCCGGAAGAAGTGCTCTGCCTCTGTGGGGAAGATCCTCGATGTAAAGACCGCGTCGCCATCGTTGACGAAGATCTCGATAGAGCTGCTGTCCACAAAGATCCTGAAATGGGACAGGCCGTTCTCGAGCGGCCTCGTGCGGCTCTCACCCTCCTGCTCGTTGAAGCGGATCTGCATGCCGCTGCGGTCCACGGTGATCTCCCCTCGCTCCTCGCTGTAGCAGATCGAAAGCCCGCCTTTTCCGGCTTCGTCCGTGAACATGTACAGGTTGACGTCGCCTTTGCGGCAGTCCAGCTCGACTTCCGCCGCACGGGGCAGCACGAAGCAGCCGGCTTCATTGGCATCGAACGGCAGCTTTTCATCCCTGAGCTTCTTGAGTTCAGGGAGCGGCTGCTGGATCAGACGTCTGCCTCTGACCGTCAGCTCTCTGGGCAGCGTCAAGCATCCTGCCCAGTCCTCTTCATCTGTCGGATAGGACACGTCGGGCACTCCCATCCACGCGATCAGAATCGCCTTGTCCGCATCCTGCAGGTTGTTGGCACAGGCCGCCGCATAGGAATCGAAGCCAAAATCCAGCACGTGGAACTGTCCGTCAGGCGTAAAGGTCAGTGTCTCCCAATCCATATTGCCGATGATATAGCCGTTGTGGTTCTGGCTCTGTCCTCTGCCCGGAATAGTCAGGTGCTGCGGGCACAGAAGCAGGACATCCCTGCCTCCGATGTGCTCCACCGACGGGCACTCCCACATATCGCCAAAAGATTCAAAGCCCGGCACTTTCATCTCTCCCAGGAAGGTCCAGCCATGCTGCAGATCCTCCGAAGAGTAGATCAGCGCGCATCCCCTCTTGTCCTTTGTCTGGGCGCCGATGATCATGTAGTACGTGTCGCTGCCCGGAATGCGGATGATCTTGGGGTCCCTCTGGTGCTCTGTGTAGTCAGGATTCGCTCCGAACAGCGGCAGAGGATATTTCTCCGGCCAGCCGTCGTTTCCAAGCCTGGCAAGGCAGGTATAAGCGTGGCGGGTCCAGTCCGCGTCGCGGTGGTTGCCCGTGTAATAGAGGTATATTTTGTCATCGATGGGCATGGCGGATCCGGAATAGACGCCCTTGTTGTCATATCCTTCCTCCTGGTCGGGAAGAAGGCAGACACCCAGATTCTTCCATGTCACCAGGTCCTTCGAAATGATGTGGTACCAGTGCTTGAGTCCATGCACAGCGCCCCAGGGACACCACTGATAGAACAAATGCCAGCGGTTGTCGTGCCACACAAACCCGTTCGGATCGTTCATCAGGCCGGTCACCGCCTGGTTGTGAAAAGTCTGGCGGTATCCGGATTTCGAGATCCTGTCATACAGTTCCTTGAGCTCCTGAGGATCCTTCAGATAGCGATACTTCTCTTCCCTTGTCCATTCCCTCATTCTATTACCCTCCTGAATCTATCCCATTAACAGTCTCCCCTGATGTAAATTCTTAGATGTGATTCTATTTTACTATACTTTCAGTGTGTAAAAAAGCAGACAAGGTATAGTCCTCTGCTGTATACAAAAAGAAGCCGCTGAAGGCACCCTTCAGCGGCTCAAACAGCATTTTAATATTCACTTTCTCAAGAGTTCAACAAACGCGTCTCCGCACTCGGAAGTCTTCGCGTTTCCTCCCTGATCGGGAGTGAGCTTGTCTCTGCGCTCCGTCAGCATTACTTCCATCGTATCCAGGATCTTCTTCCCCAGTTCCTCGTATCCGAAGAAATCAAGAAGCTGCGATGCGGACCATATTGCCGCCAGCGGATTGGCGATCTGCTGTCCTGCGATGTCCGGCGCAGATCCGTGGATCGGTTCAAACATAGAGGGGAACTTCCTCTCCGGATTCAGGTTGGCGCCTGCTGCCAGCCCCATGCCGCCCGCGATCGCCGCGCCCAGGTCGGTCAGAATATCACCGAACAGGTTGGATGTGACCACGATCTGGAACCTTCCTGGATCCTTGACCATAAACATCGACGCCGCGTCCACAAGGAGCGAGTGCGTTTCCACATCCGGATATTCCTCCCCTACTTCCTTGAAAACGCTGTCCCAGAAGACCATCGAGTAGTTGAGCGCATTTGCCTTGCTGACACTGGTAAGTGTCTTGTGCTCCTTCCTCGCCAGCTCATACGCGTACCTTATGACACGCTCCGTGCCCGTGCGCGAGAAAACGCTGTCCTGGATGACTACCTCATTAGGCTGCCCTTTGTAGAGCCAAGCGCCCTGCCCGGAGTACTCGCCTTCCGTGTTCTCCCGGATGAAGGTCATATTGATCTCTTCTTCCTTCACATCTTTCAGCGGGCACTGCGCTCCCTTCAGGAGCTTAACCGGTCTCAGGTTTATATACTGGTCAAAATCGTGACGGATCCTGATCAGAAGCCCCCGCAGGGAGACATTGTCCGGAACTCCCGGATAGCCGACTGCTCCCAGAAGGATCGCGTCATATTTTGCCAAAATCTCAATTCCGTCCTCCGGCATCATCTGTCCGGTCTTCAGATAATACTCGCAGCCCCATGGGAAATCTGTGAAGGAAAACCGAAAACTTCCGTCGAGTGATGCCGCGGCCTCCAGCACTTTTTTGCATTCCGCCATGACTTCCGGTCCGATTCCGTCTCCCGCAACGACCGCGATCTGGTATTCCTTCATAATCTCCTCCTTCACAGCTCCTTATTTGATAAATCCGACCTGCTTGCTGATCAGCTCTACCTGCTCGTCTTTCTTACGATTATACTCCACTTTCTTCTCCTCGAAGTAATTTCTTCCGTAGGAGTCAATGGAAACGATGAGGGGGCCGAATTCCTTTACGTGGCTGTGCCAGAGGGTCTCAGGCATTCCGAGGTCCTTCCACTGAGCTTCTACGATCTCTTCCACTTCCGTTGCCGCAACTACAGCGTTGCCGGCGGGGAATACGCAGTGGATCGCGCCGAAGTCTTTGCATGCGCGCTCTGTGTTCTCTTTCATACCGCCCTTGCCGAGGATGACGCGGACGCCGGTGATCTTGAC
>DJXS01000118.1:0-3751 GCA_002448395.1 Lachnospiraceae bacterium UBA6998
AAGTACGGCAAGATCGACTGGATCGAGTCCCTCAATGAGTACTGGCTGGAGCAGGACGCGCAGCTGCGCACGGACTTCAATGTGACGACCGGCATTCAGAGCGACCGCATCAGCTTTATCAAGGAGAAATCCCTGATGAAGAAGCTCTATCAGGACGCAGGCATCCCTACGGCCCGTCAGAGCAAAGTGACGACCCGCGAGGCCGCGCTCAAGTTTATCGACCAGATCGGGGGCTATCCCGTGATCGTCAAGCCTGACATTGGCGTCGGCGCGAACGACACTTGGAAACTGAATAATGACGAGCAGCTTAACAAATTCTATGACAATCTTCCGGGCGTTCCTTACGTTATGGAGGAGTTCATTGTCGGCGACCTGATCTCCTACGAGGCGATCCTGAATTCTAAGTTCGAGCCTCTGTTTGAGAATATGACCACATGGCCCACTCCGATCATGGAGATCGTAAACGACGACCTGAACCTCAAATACTACACAAATCCGGACGTGCCTGAAAAGCTCCGCGAGATCGGCCGCAGGACTTCTAAGGAGTTTGGCGTCGACCGCCGTTTCGTCCATCTGGAGTTCTTCCGCCTGACCAAAGACCGCAAGGGTCTTGGAAAGAAGGGCGAATATGCCGGCCTTGAAGTAAACATGCGCCCGCCGGGAGGATATACGCCCGACATGATGAACTTTGCTCACTCTACAGATGTCTACCAGATCTACGCGGATATGGTGGCTTTCGATGAGAGACATCTGTCCGAGTCCGATGACAAGTATTATTGCGTCTACGCGGGAAGAAAAGACGGGCATGATTACGTTCACACCCATGAGGAGATCATGGCAAAATACGGACCGGCGATGGTCATGCAGGAGGAAATGCCGCCTGTAAACTGGCCGCAGATGGGCCGTGTCATGTACACTGTCAAACTTAAAACTCTCAAGGAAGTAAACGAGTTCATCAGTTTTGTACATGACGAGAAGTGATGATCACAAGATAAGGAGCTCTGATCGATATGGATCTCAACAAATTTATGCAGGCATTCGGTCTGCTGTTCGTAGCCATCGGCACTGTGGTCGGTTTAGGATTCGCGGTTTCCGGCGTTGTGGCGGGCATGGGGTCCCTGGTTTTTATGGGAGTATGTTTTCTCGTGCTTTTCTGCGGGATCGGCGGCTTCTTTGCGTGGACCGGCATTAATAATATGAACCGGGAGCGGAAAATCAATGAGAAGGGCTACGCCGTGATGGGCAAGATCTTCGACTATGTGCCGGATAATCAGATGACTTTAAACGGGCAGCCGACGCTCTCCCTGATCGTGCGTTACAAGGAAGACGGGATCATCAAACAGGCTGTTGTCCGGACCGGCCAGGTCGATACGGCAGCTTTCCCCAGAGGAGCGACTGTAACGATCAGTCTTTTTGAAGGGGAAGCCGCGCTGGTACCCGGAAGTGTATCAGATGTCCGGCTTCCGGATGAGGAGAATCTTCTTAACCCGGATATCGATCCGGAGAAGATCCATTCTTCGATCGGAGCTTCATGCCCTTCCTGCGGAGCGATGCTGATGGTCCCCGTCGGGATGTCGGCGATCTGCCCCTATTGCGGCAGGAAAGTAAAGGCAGACGAAAGCGGATCTGTCCGATAAGCCAATTAAACGAAAAAGAGTCGTACAGCATGCCTGCAGTACGACTCTTTTTTTGTTTCGTTATGGACGCGCGAAGAAGTGCGGTGTCACTCGTTTGAGTTAGCAGCTATATAGTCACGCGCATGACCGAGAATGTTGCGCAGCTCCCGCAGAACGCCGTTCTTGGCATAGGAGCGCTCTACCAGGTCGGCGGCTTCCTTGAGCTCCTGCCTTGCATTTGCGACAGTGGCGGCAATGCCGGTCTCCTTAAAAGCGGAGAGGTCGTTCAGGTTGTCGCCAAAGTAGACGGTCTCTTCTTTTTTGATCCCGAGATACTCCTGGAGAAGCGCATAGGCCTCGCCCTTGCCGGCTTCACGGGGCGTGATATCCAGCCACCATGCGCCGGAGATGGTCATGGAGAGGTGGGCAAAGCGGGGATCCTTGCGGATCTGCTCTGTGGAAGTCTCGATGGAAGTGGGGTGGTAGATCGCGAACTTCGTGACCTTGTCAAAAGGCAGCTTCGTTACATCATCGACATTCTCGATGTCGTAGTGATAATTGTCGCGCATCAGAAGAAAGAGCTGACTGTCATCGCCCGCGTCCGTGTAGCAGGTACCGGGCGTTTCCATAACGAAACTGGCTCCTTCGATCCGGCGGATCGCCTCGATGATGGGGAGGATGATATCCTGCTCGAGATGCCAGCTGTGGAGAAGTCTCTCTTTGGTGCGGACTACCGTGCCGTTCCCTGAGATAAAGAAAATATCGTCGGCTACCGGCCTGAATAGGTCCAGCATGCTGGCGTACTGTCTGCCGCTGCAGGCGCAGAAACGGATACCGACCTTCTTCAGCTCTTCGATGACTTCAAAATACTCGGGGTTGATCTCGTGAGATCCTTCCTTTACAAGTGTACCGTCGATGTCGCTTGCGATTAATTTGATCATGATCTTTTTCTTTCTCAGATTTCTCACTGCTAAGCCGGTCTTTTCATACAGAACGGCAGGTCAATAACTTCTTTACATAGCGCAATTATACATAAAAATGAACAAAAAAGAAATAATGTAATAAGGTGAGAGGATTTTCGTCCTATTGAGCGTAAATAACAATGAAATATCGAACAGATAACTGAACAACCATTATTCAGGAGGTATACTTATTATGAGAGATAAAAATATAGTGATCGCTGTTTTGGCAGGTTCGATGCTCGCTCTGGCAGCATGCGGCGGTATTAATTCCATAAAGACCGGAGGCACAGAAGAGACTGCAGTTCAGAGCACAGTGGAAATGTCTAATCCCTGGAGCGAGACAGCAGACCTTGACGAAGCGGAGAAAGCGACGGGGGTAGATTTTGACCCGCCTGTAGACAATTCTCTTCCGGAAGGGTATGAGTTTGTGACATACCGCTACACGGATAAACTGCTCGAGGCAGTTTATAAAAAGGGAGAGGATGAGATCGTGATCCGCGTGTCCACACAGGTGAGCGGAATAGAACTGAATGGCGACTACAACAAGTACAGCAAGGAGTGGGAAGAGAACTTCAAGGGTCTCACAGTCAATTGCAAGGGCGACGGCACCCTGATCAACTGCGCGAACGCGGATGTTGAGACGACACATTTTGCAGTTCTCATTAATCCAGGCCAGGAGGGCAAAGGTCTGACGGCGGACGAACTTAAGAGCATTTTCATGGGAATGCAGGCAGGCCCGCTTGAGACGAAATAAAGCGTTATAAATATTCTGAACAGGAATCTCTGCAGCTTTTAGGACAACCGGAAAGGAGGCTGAAAATTATGATCAGAAATCTTGGATATCTCGCGGCAGGTGTCGCGGTGGGGCTTGTGGTCACGGGACTGATCGTGAACAAGGAGATCCGTGATCAGAAGGAGAGAGAAGAAGTAATCGAGGACGGCCTTTTTGCGGAAGTGCAGGGAAATACTGTACGACTCTACAAAGTGGAGGACGGCCGCTTCTGCGGATACCACAAGACCCGGGAGTTCGAAAGCCAGGAAAAGGCTGTCGAGTGGGTCATGAAAGAGACGAATGCAAAGCTGCAGTTCATGCAGTGACCGGAACCGGATAAGCGTTACATTGTTATTCCTGCGGGAAGCATTATCAGACGTCACATCAGTGACGTCTTTTTT
>DJXS01000118.1:3887-10364 GCA_002448395.1 Lachnospiraceae bacterium UBA6998
ATAATATTATGGTAAAAATATACGTAAATCGGCAGACTGCACGGGCTGAATCAGTGCAGTTTAGCCAATTAATGTTTGACCAATACAACGTGTGTGAGTATAATGATTCTAATGATTCTAATGTCATTATTCTTTTAAGGAGGGAGTTATGAAAAAGAAACTGATGAGCATCTTTCTCGGAGCAGTGATGGCTGTTACGCTGGCAGCATGCGGCGGCAGCACCGGAGCTACGATCGAGAACACCGAGTCAAAGGAAGAGACGGCAGAGGCTGAGGCTCCTGCAGAGACAGCAGAGGCAGAGGCAGCTGGTGAAGATTTCCACATCGGTATCGTTACCGGTTCCGTTTCCCAGTCCGAGGACGACAGGCGCGGAGCGGAAGCTTTCCAGGCGAAGTACGGCGAAGAGAACGTAATCCTTGCGATCTATCCCGACAACTTCACTGAGGAGCAGGAGACCACGATCCAGACTATCGTCAACCTTTCCGATGATCCGGCTATGAAGGCGATCATTGTTAACCAGGCAGTGCCCGGAACAACTGAAGCTTTCCGCCGAATCAAGGAGAAGAGACCTGACATCATCTGCATCGCAGGTGAGTCCCACGAGGATCTTCCCGAGATCGGTTCTGCAGCAGACCTCGTTGTCAACAACGACTTCGTAGCACGTGGATATCTGATGATCCGCACCGCTCACGAGCTCGGCTGCGATACATTCGTACACATTTCCTTCCCTCGTCACATGTCCTATGAGACCATGAGCCGCCGTGTCGCGATCATGAAAGAGGCTTGCAAAGAGTTCGGTATGAAGTTCGAGATGGAGACTGCTCCCGATCCGACAACCGATGTCGGTGTTCCCGGAGCTCAGGCTTACATCCTTGAGCACGTTCCGGAGTGGATCGAGAAGTACGGCACGAACTCCGCTTACTTCTGCACCAACGATGCTCACACAGAGCCTCTGCTGAAGATGCTCCTTGAGCATGGCGGATACTTCATCGAAGCTGACCTTCCGTCTCCTCTGATGGGCTATCCCGGAGCACTCGGAATCGACCTGACTGCTGAGGCAGGCGACTTCGAGAAGATCCTTGCAAAGGTTGAGGCAGCAGTCGTTGAGAAGGGCGGCGCAGGCAGATTCGGTACATGGGCATATTCCTATGGCTACACCGTTTCCGCAGGTCTTGCTGAGCATGCAAGAAACGTCATCCTTGGAACCAGCGAACTGAATGATATCGATGCCATCTCCGCAGCTTACGGCGTATTCTCACCCGGCGCAGAGTGGAACGGCTCCAATTACACCAACGTAGATACCGGCGTTAAGTCTGACAACGTATTCCTGATCTATCAGGATACCTATATCATGGGCGATCCCGGACACTACATGGAGTCCACCAAGGTCGAAGTTCCCGAGAAGTATTTCACTGTTAAGTGATAGGAATTCCGGGCGGCTTTCATGAACTGGCACTGAAGCGTGTCGGAACTGAATGAATCAGTCAGATGAGGAGGAGCCCTTGTTCCTCCTCATCTTGTTTGTTATTCAGAGCAGGGTTGGACCGGTATTGAACACCAACACATATTTAGAAACTGTCAACATGTAGTTAGGAAGGCATTGGAATGAACAATGAAAAAGCGCCGCTTCTTGAGATGCGGAATATCAAAAAGGACTTTTTTGGCAACCAGGTGCTGACAGACATTAACTTGAAACTGAATGAGGGCGATGTCCTCGGTCTGTGCGGCGAGAATGGCGCAGGAAAGTCAACGCTGATGAAGATCCTCTTCGGTGCTTCGGATATCACTTCGACGGGCGGCTACGGCGGCGATATCCTGATCGACGGACAGAAGGTCTCTTTTGCTTCTCCCTTTGAGGCTATCGCAGCGGGCATCGGTATGGTGCATCAGGAATTCTCCCTGATCCCCGGATTTGACGCTACCGAGAATATCCTGCTTAACCGGGAACCCAAGAAGGGTAATGTCGTCTCAGAAGTGTTCGGGGACAGACTCGATACCTTAGACCGCGGGGAAATGGACGACAGAGCGAGGGCAGCGATCGAAAAGATGGGTGTCTCGATCGATCAGCACATGATGATCAACAGCATGCCTGTCGGTCACAAACAGTTTACTGAGATCGCGAGAGAACTCTCCAAGGAGCAGCTCCGGATCCTGATCCTCGATGAACCCACCGCGGTTCTGACCGAGAAAGAGGCAGAGGCGCTTCTGGACTCGATCCGCGGTATGTCCGCAAGAGGGATCACAGTCATCTTCATCACACACCGCCTGCACGAGATCCTGTCTGTGTGCAATAAAGTCGCTGTAATGCGTGACGGTGTCCTGGTTCAGGAAGTTCCTGCCAGTGAGACAAGCGTAGAGCAGATCACGCACTGGATGGTCGGCCGCGACGTGAAAGGCGGCGGAGCGGGTATCTCCACACGGAATTTTGACGATGCGAAGACCATTCTCAAGATAGAGAAACTCTGGGTGGATATGCCCGGAGAGACAGTGCGCAATGTCAACCTGGAAGTAAAGGAAGGGGAGATCCTCGGTATCGGAGGACTCGCCGGCCAGGGCAAACTGGGAATTCCGAACGGCGTGATGGGACTCTATGAAGCCGGAGGCAAGGTGACTTTCGAAGGCGGTGAGATCCCTTTGAACAATCCCAGAAAGTGCCTTGATTCATCCTTTGCCTTTGTTTCCGAAGACAGAAGAGGTGTCGGACTTCTGCTCGACGAATCTCTGGAGTGGAACGTCGCGTTCCCTGCTATGCAGATCCAGAATAAGTTCCTTAAGAATTATCTGGGCGGGCTGATCAAGTGGAGAGATGAGAAGGCGATCCGTGAGATAACCGAGAAGTATATCGGTGAGCTGAAGATCAAGTGCACGAGTTCCAAGCAGAACGCAAGAGAATTGTCAGGCGGCAATCAGCAGAAGATCTGCCTTGCCAAGGCATTCGCGCTGGAGCCCAAGGTGCTCTTTGTATCGGAACCTACCCGCGGAATCGATGTGGGTGCCAAGGCACTGGTTCTTGACGCCCTCAAGAAATTCAACCGCGAGAACGGCGTAACGGTAATCATGATCTCCTCCGAACTGGAGGAACTTCGTCAGACCTGTGACCGTATTGCTATCGTCTCCGGCGGCAGGATCTCGGGAATCCTTCCCGCATCCTCCTCCGTGGAAGATCTCGGCGCAATGATGCTTAGCAATGTTATTTAAGAAAGGAGGGAGAGATGACAACTCAAAAGGTTAAAGCCGCACTTAAGAATTTCGGCCTTCCGCGTTTGATCATCGCAGGATTCCTGCTCCTCCTGCTGATCATGGCTCCGTTTGTCGGGGCGGATCTGCCGACGCAGATCTCCAATATCATCAACCGTTTCAGCTGGAACGGTATTCTCGTACTTGCAATGGTACCTATGGTCCATTCGGGCTGCGGACTGAATTTCGGTCTTCCGCTGGGTATTATTTCCGGCCTTCTCGGCGCCACGCTCTCCATTGAGTTTGGCTTTACGGGAACGCTTTCATTCCTGGCCGCAATCCTGATCGCGACTCCCTTCGCGCTGATCCTCGGCACGCTGTACGGCTGGCTCCTCAACAAGATCAAGGGCGGAGAGATGATGATCGCGACTTACGTCGGTTTCTCATCGGTATCCTTCATGTGCATGATGTGGCTGATCCTGCCTTACCACAGCCCGAATATGGTCTGGGGTCTGTCCGGCAAGGGACTTCGTACAACGATCTCCCTGGAAGGCTACTATATCGGCGCGCTCGCCAATTTCCTGCAGATTAATATCGGATCGATCTCGATCCCGACCGGCACGCTTCTGTTTTTTGCCCTGCTGGCATTCTGCATTTGGGCGTTCCTGCACACCAAGACCGGTACAGCCATGACGGCTGTCGGTTCAAACCCTGCTTTCGCAAAAGCGGCAGGAATCAATGTAGACAAGATCCGCATGCTGTCGGTCATCATGTCTACATGGCTGGCGGCTATCGGAATTCTGGTCTATGAACAGGGCTTCGGTTTCATCCAGCTGTATATGGCGCCTTTCTACATGGCGCTGCCCGCGGTCTCCGCGATCCTGATCGGCGGAGCTTCGGTCAACAAGGCAACGATCATGAACGTCATTGTCGGTACGATCCTTTTCCAGGGTATCGTCACGATGACACCTACCGTCATGAACAACATGATCCACATGGATATGTCGGAAGTTATCCGAATCATCGCCTCCATGGGCATGATCCTGTTCGCACTGACAAGAAAGACGGAGGGGTCCAAATGAAGAAGAGTAATAATACAAAAAATTCTACGGATATCCGTTTACTTGTCCAAAAGTTTTCCGTGCCGCTTATGTTCATCATCATCTGCGCGATCTGCATCCCGCTCTCGGGTCTGTCCGCAAATATGCTGATCAACGAGATAGTCACACGTATAGGAAGAAACGCGTTCCTGATCCTGAGCCTGCTCATCCCGATCATGGCAGGTATGGGACTGAACTTCGGTATGACACTTGGTGCCATGGCAGCAGAGATCGCGCTGATCTTCGTATCTGACTGGCAGATCGTCGGAATCCCCGGAATGGTTCTTGCGGCGATCGTATCTGTCCCGATTTCTGTACTGCTCGGTATCTTCTGCGGCAAGATCCTCAATGAGGCCAAGGGCCGTGAGATGATCACCAGCTATATCATGAGCTTCTTTGTAAACGGTATTTATCAGCTTGTTGTTCTGTATCTGATGGGCAGCATAATCCCGATCAAGCACGGCGCGATCAAGCTTCCCAGAGGCTACGGCATCCGCAATACGGTATCCCTTCTGAGCATGCGCCAGAAGCTGGACAACCTGCTCGCCATCAATGTGGCAGGAGTCAAGATCCCTGTGCTCACATTCATCATCATCGCCCTTCTGTGCCTGTTCATTGTCTGGTTCAGCAGGACCAAGCTCGGCCAGGATATGCGTGCAGTCGGCCAGGATATGGGTGTCGCACGAGATGCAGGTATCAACGTTGAGCGCACGAGGATCATCTCCATCGTTATGTCAACGGTCCTTGCAGGCTTCGGTATGATCATCTACCTGCAGAACATGGGCAATATCGCAACATACAGCGCGCACAGCCAGATCGGTATGTTCTGTATCGCAGCTCTTCTGGTTGGCGGCGCATCCGTTGACCGCGCTTCGATCGGAAACGTTTTCCTCGGTGTCATCCTTTTCCACACGATGTTCATCGTGGCACCTAAGGCAGGCGCGGCGATCACAGGCGACTCCATGATCGGCGAATATTTCCGCGTATTCGTATCCTACGCAGTTATCACAATTGCCCTTGTTATGTATGAGACTAACAAGCGCAGGGCTAAGAGCGCTGCAGGACAGCAGCTTCAGGCCGCACAGGATGCAGAAGAAGCAGCCGGAAAGGAGAAAGCATGAAAAACAAGAGACAGCTTTTATTCCGGATCGCAGCGATCGTGATCATTTTGGCCGTAGCAGCAGTGATGTTTGTGATCGGACGCGGACACACGATCTATTTTGACAACAAAGAGACTTCTTACAACGGACAGACAGTGGAGGCCTTTTACAAGGTCACAGTCACTACCGGAGAAGAGAAGCCTTCCAAGCTCTCCAAGGGAGACAGGGGTATGACCTCGATCATGGGACAGACCCTCTCCATGACGCTGGAGATCACGGACGCGGAGGGCGAACAGCCTCACGCGCACAAGGTCAGCATGAAAGTTCCTTACGGAATGGATGGTATCACTATTAACATTCCGGCTCTGATGGCAGGACTTCCTCAGGACGCGTATCTGAGCGAGTTCGTCATCGAAGTTCCCGATACGGGCGCGACAGATGAAGAGATCGTGACAGACGAGTTCGACATGGGCGCGGATATGTAATGAAAATCAAAAATCGGCTTCGCACTGAGTGCGGAGCCGATTTTTTGCATTTTATCAGATTACAGGAGACGGCAGTTACATTTGTTCCAGGATAAAACTTTTCACACCTTCGAGGGAACTCTCTTTCCAGGCACCTTCTTCGGCCTTCTCGGCGATGGGGCAGATAATGTGGAAATCAAGACCTTCTCCGATCACTCGGCCGCTGCGCCTGGGGTTCATAAGATTTTCTTCCCAGTCCGCCTCAGTGGCATTTTTGTATTTGTCCGGGTAGAGGAAGACCTGCTGGCGCTTGGTGGCGGCGATGAACATCTTGCAGGCGAGGGGAATGAGTTTATTATATTCGTCCTCCTGAATGTCCACGAAGATCCCGGGAAGTTCCGCACTCACGATGTGCTCATTGCTGCGGTCGATCCTAAGGCCGTGGGCAGTGAAGGAATAACCGTCTTTCGTAAAGTGCAGTTGCAGGACAATGCCCTTATCGGTGTTGAACTGCGCGCGCTGGTAAGGCGTATCAAAAATGAAATTGCCCAGAGAGTAGAAGATCGCCTTATCCCCGACGAGCTCATAGTTCATAGGAACATGCGGGTGGTGGGAGACGACGATGTCGGCGCCCAT
>DJXS01000118.1:10458-11205 GCA_002448395.1 Lachnospiraceae bacterium UBA6998
AAGGTAGCGGTCCCTGGTGTAAGGGGAGGGAATCGCCGTGAATTCTTCTCCGCCGTGGGCGACAACGACGCACCAGCGGCACTTTTTCCTGATCTCTGTAATGACTTCCCGGATCGAATCCATGTCGCTCCAGCTAAGGCAGCCGGCTTTGTCGGGGCCTGCAGGTTTACAGCCTCGCTGATAGCCGACGCCGAAAAGGCCGATGCCTCCCGCTTCGTCGAGGATGACCGGCCGTTTCGCCCTTTCGAGGTCCATCTCTGCGCCGATCGTCCTGACGCCGCGCTTTTTTGCTTCTTCCAAGGTCATCTCAAGTCCGTCCGGTCCCACATCCATGATGTGATTATTGGCGAGGTTCCAGATATCGGCGTGGATCTTCTCAAGCACGACAGCGGCTCTCGGGTCGATCGTGTGCATCAGCCTCATTTCGTCGGCTTTGACTCTGACAGCATCTTCGCCGGCCAGCGGGCCTTCCACGTTCGCGATGACGTGATCGGAAGATGTCAAAACATCGAGCAGCGCGGGATCGATGAGGTTTTCGTCCTCCCACCTATTCTGCATATAGTGGTCAAAACCGATATCGCCGGTGAAGGCGAGGGTAGTGGCTTCTTTCATGGCGGTCCTTTCTGCAGGTCAGTTTTTGACCAGCTGCTGGAACACGTCGCCGCGCTCCTCAAAGTTTTTGAAGTAGCCGTAGGATGCGGCTGCAGGCGACAGGATGCAGGCTTTGCCGGAAGGCGTGATCTCTTT
>DJXS01000077.1 GCA_002448395.1 Lachnospiraceae bacterium UBA6998
GCCGTGGTGTAGAGGATGTTGTGTGTGGCCTGTCTCATGTACTGCACGTTGGAGGCAGCTGTCTTGTCGGTGACTTGGTTGGGGCCGCCCTCGAAAGTGGAGAGCATTGCATCAACGCCGTTTGCCAGTGCCATATCCGCATTCATGAAGCCGTGACCGTTGTTGCGGAAGAAGTCGGAGACGATGAAGCCTCTGAAGCCCCACTCATCGCGGAGGATGGTGTTGTTGAGTGCACTGATTTCACCTGCCCACTTGTTGCCGATGAAAGCCCAGGACTCCATGGCCGCATTGGCGCCGCCAACCTTGACTGCGATCTCAAAAGGCTTCAGGTAGATCTCACGCATGGACTGCTCGGTTGCCCAGGCGCAGACCATCTTTCCGTTGGAGTCATACATGGCGAAATGCTTGATCGTGGAGTAAACACCCTCGGTCATAGCGCCTGCGACAGCGTCGGCCGCCATATAGCCTGCGAGAACGCCATCCTCAGAGAAGTACTCGTAGTTTCTTGCTGTAAACGCGCTGCGGTGTGTGTTCATGCCGGGCGCATACCAGCCGGTGGAGTTCATTTCCTTGGACATCCTGCCCATCATGGTGCCCCACTGGTTTGCCAGATCATGGCTCCAGGTGCAGGTGATCACGACTTCGATCGGAAAACCGATGGAACCGGCGCCGGTGAAGTTGTTGTTGATAGCGGCAGGTCCGTCACTGTCGACGTTCTGTACTTTGCCAATGGACGGAATCGCAGGTGTCTGGTAACCGGACAGTGCGATCATATTGGACATCTCATCGACAGTCAGCTGATCGAGGAGGTCTTCCCAGATCGGGTCATCATAGTCTTTGCCGCGTACGTCGGTGATCTTGAGAGAACCACTCTTGCCCGTCACAGGCATCTCGGCGTTGGGATCCACATAAGCCATGGGATCATAGTTGGAGTTGAGGTGATAGCCCTCTACATACCGCTCAGGCATGTTGAGATCAGAGGGAGCTGCAGTAGCAGCATCGTAGTTGGCGAACTTGTCTGCTCTGGAGAGGAATACCACGTCGCCCTGTGCATCCTGGAGCTGGTTGACAGCCGCAACCTTGTCGCTCTGTCTGGGATTGCTCTCGTTGTAGGTGATCGTGCTGCCCAGTGTAAAGGTTCTCTGGTCCAAAATAGTGTGAGAATCTGCGTTGACAGAGATGATGTAATCGCCCTGCTCAAGGACATAGCAGCCAGCACCCTTTTCGTCATAGGAGGCCATATCTTCCTGATCAAAGGTGATTGTGACGACTTCGCTCTGTCCGGGCTCGATCATGCCGGTCTTGGCATAGCGCACGAGGTTGGCGCTTGCTTTCTCGATACCGCCGTTTGTATACGGGGGATTGAAATAGACTTCCACAGCGTCTTTACCGGCTACAGAACCGGTGTTGGTAACGGTAACATCGATGCTGATCTGTGTGCCGTCGACCTTGAGATCGCTCATCTTCTGCTCAAAGGTCGTGTAGGAGAGGCCGTAGCCGAAGGGGAACTGCACGGTTTTGTCATAGTCAATGATGCCTTCTGCAGCAGCGGTCTCATAGAACTTGTATCCCACATAGATGTTCTCAACATAGTTGGTGAAAGCAGGAGAGTAATTGGTGGGAACGCCCGCGTTCATGCCTTCGACAGTGAGGTCGAGGAGGTTCGCGTAATCACGCTTCTCTGCGTTGTTATAATAGGGTGCCTTTGTGATGTCATAAACAAAGGTGTCATTGGTGTGACCCGAAGGATTCACAGTGCCGCGCAGGATCTCGCCAAGTGCTGTGAAGCCGACGTTGCCGGGACCGGGCGCCCAGATGACGGACTTGATCTGCTTGTATTCTTCTGTGAAGCCGAGTTCAAAGGCATATGCGCCGTTGTAAACGACGACGACATTATCAAAGTTGTCGCATACCAGCTTCACCATATCTTCTTCGGATTTGGTCAGCTGCAGGTAGTGCTCGCCGGCCTCGAAGTCATTATACTGACTGGAGTTCTGGACATAGGAGGCTTGGGACATATCCTGGGGAATGTCATTGTGGCCTTCACCTGCCATTCTGGAGATGACGACGACTGCGGTATCGGAAAAGGCCTTTGCACCATCGATCAATTCATTTGTGTAATTCTCTGCCGGAGGCTCAGGCAGATCCCAGTTCTGCGCGGTGATGGATACCGCTGCACGGTTTTCTGCATAGCCCTTGTAGAAATCGATCAGATCCTGATTGATTTCAAATCCGGCGCTCTTAAGACCGTCGATCAGGCTGACTACCGGAAACAGGGCATTCATGCCGCCGGATCCTGCGCCGCCGTAGACGGGGTTGGTGGAAGCCCAGCCAAAGAGATTCAGATTGGTTGTATCTGCCAGAGGCAGCAGGTTCTCTTCATTCTGCAGGAGAACAAATCCCTCTTCAGCAATCTGCTGTGCGACGGCAGAGGCCTCAGCGGTTGTCTCTTCCGTTACCTGTCCACTGCCAGTGGCCAGTGTGATCAATGTATTCATGGGTCCGAAGCAGATCATGTTGACAACGATCGCGATGCCTGCGATGGCTGCGATCCATGCTTCCTTGCGGATCAAAGATTTCAGTTTCTTTCCTTTTTTGCCTACTGCGACTGTAATGATGATTGCAGCGATCAGCAGTGCGGCGATGGCGATGAAGTAGGGTTTCAGTCCCTGCAGTACGCCAATCAGATCTTCCATTTCAAAAGATATCATTGTTTACCTCCCTTTGTGATGTAGAATTCTTTTCCTGTTCATTTGATGATACCGGTTTAAAATTTGGTGATTTTGTACGGATGAATCAAATGCTTCTCTTTCAATTTACTGATTTGGGCGCTTATTTGAAGAACAAGTCGGGACAATGTGTTATCATAATAGACAGGTTGTCTAAACCTGTTCAGTAAATTGCTTGGGGAATTGTTTTTTGGGGGGGACAATGAAAAAAGAATTGAACAAAAACGACCGCCGTTATGCCTATACACACGGCGTCATTAAAGATGCCATGCTGGAGCTTTTGCATGAGACTTCCTTTATCGAGATCACAGTGAGCGCTCTATGCCGGCAGGCGCAGGTCGGCCGCGCGACCTTTTACACGCACTATAACAACCTGACAGAGGTCATCGAGGAACTTGTTGAGGATGCAATCAAGGCAACAGACCGCAGCAGTGCCAAATCGGTAGATGGGATGCGGAAAGTGGCACGCTATTTGAACACGGATCACGGATTGCGGGAACTGGAGTCCAAGATCCTGCTCTTGCCCATCTGTCAGCGCGTTGCGGACAATCCCAAGTACAATGTCCTGTTTAAAGACACTGCGCTGTCAGAGTATATTCTTTCTATGATCTACCGGCAGGAAAAGGATTATCAGATTGCAGAGCTCAAGAAATACGGCCTTTCGGAAAAGGAAGCGGAGATGTTGTTCACCTATATGCTGACAGGAGCCTTTGCTGTCAACAAAGCGATGGGCTGGAAGAAGGATGAGGAGTGGATGCGCGTGCAGCGGATCATCCTGAATTTTGTCTGCGGGGGCATGGAGACGATTGAGAAGCTAAAATAGAATTTCGACAAGGAAATGATGAAAGAAAAGGAGATTGATCATGCTGCATACAGGAATAAAGGGGAATAGAGAGCTGACCGTCACGCAGGAACTGACCGCGCAGGCCATGGGAAGCGGAGAACTTCCTGTATTCGCGACGCCTGCCGTCATTGCGCTGGCAGAGGAAACAGCCTGGAGAAGCGTCGCGCCGGAGTTGGAGCCGGGACAGGGGACAGTTGGCACAGAACTGCATGTCGAACATATTTCTGCAACGCCGGTGGGCATGAAGGTGCGCTGCGAGACGGAACTTACAGAGATCGACAGAAGAAAGCTGTCATTCTCCGTCGTGGTCTACGATGAAGCAGGGGAGGTTGCCAGAGGCACACACTGCCGCTTTATTGTGGACAACGAGAAGTTTCTGAAACGGGCAGAAAAGAAACTGGACGGCACGGCGTAAAGCAGTAATCGGATATACGCCTTATCGGCGATGGGTGTCTTTGCGCAAAGCACGTTGACATGGAGGAAATAATGTCTGTAGAAAAAGCCAAAAAGTATCTGGAAGAAAAAGGCTATCTGGACCGCGTGATTGAGCCGGAGGTCTCCACTGCGACGGTAGAATTGGCAGCTGCTGCCATCGGCGTGGAGCCGGGAAGAATCTGCAAATCGCTTTCTTTTGCCATCGATGAGAGGCCCATTCTGATTCTGGCGGAAGGAATGGCCAGAGTCGACAACAGAAAGTATAAGGACACGTTCGGCAAAAAGGCCAAGATGATCTCCCGCGATCTGGTGGAACAGTGGATCGGACATGAGGCAGGCGGCGTCTGCCCCTTTGGCGTCAACGAGAATGTGGAGATCTATTTGGATGAAAGCCTTCGCAGGTGGGATGTGGTGTATCCGGCGGCCGGCAACGCGAACAGTGCCGTGCGGCTGACGCTGGAGGAACTGCAGGGGCTTGTGAATGCGCGGGGATGGGTTGACGTGTGCAAGTGAGGCGGCCTGGCATTGGGCACATCAGGTTGTTTCCCTTCCATGTGCCCAAACGCCGCCGGGCCAACGAAAATCCAGATCAATAATTCCCAATCTCACCCTGGTTCCGCACAATGATCATATACACGCCGTTGCGGCTCATGACAAGAAGCCGTTTCATGACGGACTCCTCGACGCTGACGCAGCCGGCGGTGGACCAGTGGTCGTAGCTCTTGCAGTGCAGGAAGATGGCGGAGCCCTTCTTGTAGACGGTCGGATTGCGGTTGAAGCCGATGGCCATCGCGTACTTGTACTGGTAATAGCTAATCAGATGCTCTCCGGCGACCGGCCTTGTGCTTTCCACCCACTGATTGTAGGTGCTGTATTCGCCGGACCAGTAGGAATTGTTGGTGACCTTGCGATACTGCATGGCACTGCCCGGATTGGCGGCGATGCCAAAACCGTGCAGGATCGGGAAGGAGCCGACGGGCGTCGTCCGGTCGCCCTCGTGCCGGTCGGTGCTCATGCCGTTACTGCCATAGCCGCAGTAAGCAGAAAGCTTGCGGTTCCAGTACCCCTGTGCGTCCTTCTCCCAGAAGGAGAGATTGTGGTCCACAACCAGAATGATCTGCTTGGTCTTTTTGGCAGTCGCTGTTCTGGCCAGCGCATTGGCCACGGCCTGCGTGGCGGCGTCCTGGTATTCGCGGGCTGTGATTCCTGCCGAGTTGACCTGTCCCAGCACTTTCATTTTGCTGTGGTAGACGCGAACCGTGTAGACGTTTTTCTCCGTTGCGGAGGCTGTCTTGTCCACGTAGGAGAGCTTGTCGGAAGACACGTAGGCGATCGTTTTCCACTTGGGCGAAGAGGTCGATTTGCGGTAGATCCTATAGTAGTCGCCGCCGGCGGTCTTGTTCCATTTCAGCGTAACTGCCTTCTTCCCCGCATTCCAAACAGCGCTCTGCAGGGTGACCTTGTCCGGAATATTCTGTGCTGTGAGTCCCTTGTGGTCATATTCGCCATAGCGCCTGCTTGTGCTGTTGTAGGCGCGAACGGTATAGGTATAATTTCGCCCGATTACAATCGGAAATTTGGAGGAGTAGACATGCGTGTAGCTGCGCGCAGAGCCGCTCACTTTCGCGATTTTGGTCCACTTGGTCTCGCCTTCCCGCCTGTAATAAATATGATATTGACTGGCGCCGGTGGTACCTTTCCAGTTGATCGTGATCTTGTGGTATCCGGGCGATTCGATGGAGACAAGTGCCACCTTGCCCGGAACTGTATCAGATGCTGCCTGCGCAGGGATTTCCGGCACAGTGCTTAGCGCCAGGACCATTGCCAGGGCAAGCGCAAGCAACCTTTGCAAATACTGTTTCATCAAACTTGTACCTCTCCGGCCAGAATTCTCTTATAATCCGCCAGGTTCTTCTTGAGGAGTTCGGGCGTATCGAGCTCATAGGGACAGCGCTTTGTGCACTGACGGCAGTTGATGCAGGTCTCGATTTTGGCCATCTTTTCCTGCCAGGCTTCAGAAAGCCAGCCTGCGGAAGGCGCGCGGCGGACCATCAGGGACATGCGGGCGCAGTTGTTGATCTCAATTCCCATGGGACAAGGCAGGCAGTAACCGCAGCCGCGGCAGAAGTCACCGGCTAGTTCGTCCTGTTCACCCTTTATGTATTCAGCAATCTCCCCGGTCATAGACGGCGTGTCGGTCATATAGGACAGCCACTCGGCGAGTTCCGTCTCGCGCTGGATGCCCCAGATCGGGACCAGATTGTCGAACTGTGTCATATAGGCCATGGCCGCGTCGGAGCGGGTGATCAGGCCGCCGGCCAGCGCCTTCATGCAGATAAAGCCCATGTCCGCCTTGACGCAGGATTCGACCAGCGCGATTTCCTTCCCGGAGGACAGATAGCTGAAGGGATACTGCAGCGTCTCGTATAGGCCGGATTCGATGATCTCCTGTGCGACAGCCAGCTTGTGGGTCGTGATACCAATGTGGCGGATCAGGCCTTTCTCCTTGGCTTCTACAAGACACTCGTACATGCCGGTCCCGTCGCCGGGCTTGTAGCACTGCTGCACCATGTGCAGCTGATAGATGTCGATATAGTCGGTGCGCAGGTTTTTAAGCGACGTCTCCTTATAATTGTTGTTTGTTACCGCAGCGCCTCAAAATACTCCTGCCTTACCGCCTGCGCTTCTGGCACAAATTCCATCGCGCCCCAGCAGTGCATCATCCCCCTGCCGATGTGTATGTGAAGAGGCACATGGCACTTCGCACACGCAGCCTTCATGTCCTTCAGATAGGCAATCATGACTTCCCTTGTTCCGTAGAAAATATCAATGGGCGGGAAACCCGTCATATCAAAAAGGATCGGGCTCAGCAGATATGCCTCGTCTCCGGTCGCCAACACCGGCGCGATCTCGTCAAAAAATCCCGGCGGAATCATCACATCCACTTTGGTGCGCTTCTCCATCTCGGCTTTCTGACTCTCACTTGGCGGTACCTGAAGCCCGGGCGACTGCAGCACCAGCTTGTCGGGATACGGAGTGTCCATCTTCTCGTGTTTGATATACATGCAGAGAGACAGGGCCAGTCCGCCTCCTGAGGACGTCCCGAAGAATCGGACCTGTTCCGCAGAAAATCCTTTCAGGATCTCTTGATAAACTTTGAGAGTGTTCTGCACCGTCTCTACAAGCTTGTGGTCTGGCGCCATCGGGTAGAGTGGGAACCACACTTCTGCATCACAGTTCCTGGCGATCTGGCCACACAAGATGATGTCGCCCGGATCAGGAGGCAAAATATACCCACCTCCAAACAAATACAGGACAGCCCTCTGCGGCTTTGTGCCTGAGACTCTGACCACATAACAGGTCGTTCCATCGATCAGCTTCGTCTCCACATCAAATTCAGGGCGCATTTTCTCAAACGGCACCTTCAGCGGCTTTTTCTGAAGCTTAGAGTATTTTGCCAGAAGTTTGTCGAAATTTTCTCCCTTCTTATCAAGCATCTTGTTGACCCCGAGCACACTAAACAAGGCTTTGACAATCTTATACTGTACGCTGGTCTGCCCCGGAGTTCCCGCGGATCCCCTGTGCGCGGCACGCGATTCGTCCGCCGAAGGAGCATTCATCCAGCGCTCCATCTCCTCCACATATTCCTTAGGGTGTGCCGCCATATAGCCGCAATGGCCGTAGCCTTCGCGAATCACCGGTGTAACTGAAGGCATGTAGGTCTTCATAGCTTTCCGCGAGATCTTCAGGTCAAAATCTCCGCTGCCATACTCCAGATGAAGTTTGGACTGCTGCGATTGCGTAAGCGGCTTGAGATCATAGTGGCAGCAGGCATAGCAAATGTTGTCCACATCACTGAGGGTGATCCGCTCAAAGGTTGCCGTCATCATTTTAGCAAAATCATATCCGTACATCTCCACAAGAGTAGGCGACGCGTCCACGAGCGACTTGTCCAGCATCTTCTTGCGCTTGCGGAACATATTGCGCATGACCACTTCTGCTACAGCCGCATCTTTGTTCAGGGCGACGCCGTCAAACCAGGCTTTTCCGACCGCAAAGTCCGGGTCCATGAACAGGCGGTACGCAACTGCAACTCCCATAGAAGCGCCGTACAAAAGATCAATCTTCTTATAATCATTCCACCAGATAGGCCTTCAGTTCCCTGTATTCTTCTTCTGCGCTAATATAAGCCCCGGCCTTTCCATGCCCGCCCTGGTCCGGCACAATGAAGAAATAATTCCCTTTGAAATAAGGCTTCATAAGCTGGTACAGATCCTCTCCTGATACCATCATGGGTGCCAGGAGAACTACTTTAGGGTCTTCCGGATTTCCATATACATTAATGAACATTACATTCACCTCCCGCGAAATTAGCTATCGCTAACTCTATATTCAAAATATATACCTCGCCCGCCAATATGGCAAGCAAGGTATCACTGGTTCAGATTGGCCACTTATCTTTGATGCATAAAACTCCTATGATCAGATCCCCGGATGCTCCTCTTCTTAGATAGCTATTTGTCAAATTTCAAATACTAAAAAGCTGTGGATCAGAACAATCCGCATAATCTCCTTTTAGCTTCTTTCTATAAAGCGAAGCAGCAGAGTACCACATCCATAGGAGCTGCCGCACCGCTATGGTTAAAATCAATTGCTCCGCAATAGCTTTGGATGAATGCCAAAAACAAACTTACTGGTTCCGGATGTAATCCTGAACCATTGCGAGAGAATTCTCGCTGACCGTCGTGACGAAATAACTGTCCGACCAGAAGTACGGCTTCCAGTAGTATTTCTTAAGGACAGTCTCCCCGTATTCTTTCCTGGCGAACCGGGATGTTTTTGTCTTTACAATGTTGACAAGACTTCCCGGGGCGGTAAAAGGATCCGCTTCGAACAGGACGTGTACATGGTCCGCTTCCCCGTTCATCTCCAGGATCACAAGCCCCTTCTCCCTGAAGATATCACGGATCGTGCCGTATACGATCTCCTTAACGCCTCCGGTCAGGACCGGGTGCCGGTACTTTGTCACCAGCACCATGTGGTACTGCAGCAGGAAGCAGCTGTGCCGGTTTGTATAGTAGGGCTGGCCTTTCTTTTTCTCGTACATTTGTTCGAATTCTCCTTTACACCCACCTGGAAATATAGTATAATAATACCATATTTTAAAGCGAATATAAAAGGAACACCCATTCATGTACCTGGCAGACACAACTGTAGTATCAAGAACTAAATACCCTGAGATCTGCGGGCAGATGGAGGAGTGGCTGCGCCTGTCGAAGAACCTCTACAACGCAGCGTTGTTCCGGATCCGCCAGGTATTCACCGGATGGAACAAGGAGAAACGTACAGACAACGAGGAGGAAGTCTTCGGGGAAGTGCGTGTCATGCAGGCGGCATACCCGCACATAAAGGTACGGCGCGTCCTCTCGTACCGCGCCTTGGAGGCCATCATGCGGGCGAACAGGAACCCGGACTTTTTTGCGGGCCTTCCCATGCAGACGTCCCAGCGGATCCTGAAGGAAGCAGTCACCGTGTTCAAAGCGTGGCTGTCCTCTCTGAAGGAATTTGACCGCGCCCCGGAGAAGTATACGGGAAAGCCCCGCATGCCGAAATACCTGAAAGGAGACAGGCATACCTTTTATATCACGAACCAGGACGCGGTCCTGTACCCTGTGTACAGGGAGGAGAACTGTGCCGGCACAGCCTGCAGCGAATATGACGGCATGGACCTTGGTGCCTGACACCATTAAATTTTTATAAACGTAGTAATTTGCATTGACGAATTTAGCGGCTTATGCTATTGCTATAGTAAGTTCGTATCTGTTTTAGATGAAAGAGGAGCAGGTGAGAAATGACTATATCGGAGAGGATATTTGAACTGCTGGAGAAGCGTGGGATGAGCCAGAAGGAGTTTTCAGAGAAGACGGGGATTGCACAGAGCAGCATAAGTGACTGGAAGAGGAAGAAGACAAATCCGGTGAGCGAGAAGATCCTGATCATCTGCAATGTGCTGGATGTGACGCCTTATGAGCTCCTGGGAGGCACTGACGGAGTCGGAAGCCGGAGCAACCCGTCCGATATGATACTGATCGACAAGAATTCGGAATATGGCAGCGCTATAATGGATTTTCTTGCCCTGGATAGAGGAAATCAGGGAAGGCTGCTCGGATACCTGAAAGCGCTTACAGAAATGCGGCAGGACAGCTGAACGGCAGAGAGTTGGAGAGATCTGTAGGTCTCTCCTTATAAATACAGCAGATATTCGTATAAACGATATAATTATTATAAACGGCAGAGCTGAAGATACACAGGGAAGAAAGAGGGGCAGAGAGACGAGAAAAAAGAGGGAATGGTATGAAGGGGCAAGTTACCACATCATGGGAAGAGGCAACCGGCATGGCGTGATCTATCGCGACAGGGATGACTATGGCCTTTTCCTCAGGCTGTTGAAGGAAGTACAGAACAGGTACCCGTTTGTCCTTCAGGCATACTGCCTGATGACGAACCATTTTCATCTGGAACTTACGACTGTGAACGACCCGATCTGGAAGATCATGCAGCCGGTGATGAACCATTACGCCCGGATGTTCAATCAGAAATATGGCTATGATGGACACCTGTTTGATTCCCGGTACACGTCCTGCCTGATCGAGGATGACAGATATTTCCTGGAAGTCAGCAGGTATATACACCTGAACCCGGTCAAAGCGACAATGGTTAGGGAACCGCTTGCATATGAATACAGCAGCTACCGGCATTATATGACTGATGGCAGCAGGAAGGAAGGGGAGATCGTAACAGATACCTCCCGGGTGCTGGGGGCTTTTAGGACAGACCCGCGTGAACAATACCGCATGTTTGTGGAAGGTAAGATCTCCCATGCGGAACAGGAGATGCTGATCATGAAAGACATGAAGGAGAACGAGTTATGGCAGCCTTGGTAAGGAGCGAGGGGCATGGCACTGAAATGAATCTAATTTATTTAGGCATTATAAAATGCATTGCAAAATGCAGTTCAATTTAGTTATACTTTATTGAGGGGAGATAAATGTACGAGTATTTTGAGTTTAATATCGAGGATGCCCAGTTTGAGTGGGATGAAGAACATCCTGGTGAGGAACGATATAATATACTTGGAAGAGTTCGAAAGGTGCTGTTTGTGGTATGCACATTAAGAGAAAAGAATACAGTACGAACAATATCTGCACGTACAGCATCACTTCCGGAAAGAGAAAGGTATGAAGATGGTGAATGTGAGTTTTAAGGAATTAAATGCCGAATTGACCAGAGAGGAGCTTGAAGAGTTAGAAAACGCTGCGGCTCGTACTATTAAATACGATGAAGATAGTCCGGAAATGACAGAAGAAATGTTGAAGCAGTTTAAGCGGATGAAACAGAATAGCAGGACTAAGCAAACTGCTTCAATACGTCTGTCAGAAAAGGCGCAGAGATTTTCCAAAGCATATGGAAAAGGCTATACATCTTTTCTCAGCCGCCTGATCGATGCAGCTCTTGATGACGATACACTCGTTAAGAAATGCTTGTGACAATTATAGACCTTGGTGCACTGACACCATTAAATTTTTCTGGCATGTTTTGTATTCCATGGAGGAAATGGGAGCCGGAGAAGGGTAACTATCAACGTGAACCGGTGTATTACTGTGCAT
>DJXS01000115.1 GCA_002448395.1 Lachnospiraceae bacterium UBA6998
ATAATTTCGCAATTCGCCGAGGGCGATCGGAAGGCCGGTCGCTGACGAAAATTGATGACGAACGTACGTTTTGTTTCGCAGGAACAAAAGCGTGCGTTCTTTTTATATTGAGGAAATCTACGAATTACCAGAGAATTGGGTAAAATATAATCAAGAAAACAAAAGAGAGAACAAAACAGCAGCGAAAACCAAGAAAATTGTCAACAAAAAACCTGGAAACACGCCAAATGCAGAACAGAAACGGTTTGGTGCAGAACAACAAAAAAGGAGGGGAACGATGAAACTTTTATTTGCATCTGATTCTTTCAAGGGAACGATCTCCAGTGAGCAGACTGTTGAGTTTCTCACGAAGGCAGCCCACGAGGTGTTCGGGCCTTGCGAGACGATCGGAGTTCCGGTCGCGGACGGCGGCGAGGGCACGACTGACGCGGTGATCCTTGCGAGAAAGGGCGTCAAAGTCTACGCAAACGTGCACGGCCCGCTGATGGAGAAGGCCAATGCATACTACGGAAAGCTGAGCGAGAAAGAGGCTGTTCTGGAGATGGCCCAGGCTTCCGGACTTCCCATGGTACCTGAGGAACTGAGAAACCCGCTCAACACAACGACTTATGGCACCGGCGAGCTGGTCAAAGCAGCGCTGGACGCAGGCTTCACAGAGATTTCGATTGCGATCGGCGGCTCCGCTACAAATGATGGCGGCATGGGTTTTGCCCGCGCTCTGGGAATCCGCTTCCTGGATGCGGATGGAAATGAGCTCGAAGGCAAGGGCAGCGATCTCGAGAAGGTAGTTGATATTGACGTGAGCGGCCTCGACGAGAAGGCAAAGGCAGCACACTTCACGGTAATGTGCGATGTCACGAATCCTCTTTGCGGTAAAAATGGCGCGACCTATACCTTCGGCAAGCAGAAGGGCGGTACTCCTGAGATCCTGGATCAACTGGAGAAGGGAATGTGCAATTACAGAGACGTGATCATCGAGAAGTTCGGCATCAACCCCGACGAGACTCCCGGAACCGGCGCGGCAGGCGGACTTGGCGCAGCACTGAAAATCTACCTGAACGCGGAGATGAAGTCCGGTATCGAGACTGTTCTGGATCTGATCGATTTTGACACACTGCTTAAGGGCGTGGACCTGGTCGTGACTGGCGAGGGAAGAACAGACTGGCAGAGCTGTTTTGGCAAAGTAATGCAGGGCGTAGGCGACAGGTCGAACAAGTACGACATCCCGGTCGTTGCTCTGTGCGGCGGACTCGGCAAAGGATATGACCAGATCTATGAGCACGGAATCGACTCCATCATGACAACGGTTGACAGACCGATGCCGCTCGCAACAGCACTGGAGAAGGCCGAGGAGCTCTACTACAAAGGAGCGATCCGCATGTTCCGCATGGTTTATACAGGCATGAAGCTGCACGCGCGCTGATCCTGACAGGCGACTGAGCATAAGTTAATACAAGCGGGCGGCTGAGCGCCGCCCGGATATACAATATTTTCACATCCAATTTTACCCGAAAGGAAGGAAAAGGTATGGAAGCACAATTCACAACTCTGGGAGCTATTGTCGGCCTGATTATTGCAATTATCATGATCATTAAAAAAGTGCAGCCCGCATACAGCCTGATCCTCGGCGCGCTGATCGGCGGCCTGATCGGAGGCGGCGGACTCGCGAACACTGTCAGCACGATGGTGAGCGGCGCGGGCTCCATGATGTCTTCAGTCCTCAGAATCCTGACCAGCGGAATTCTGGCGGGCGCCCTGATCAAGACGGGGTCCGCGGAGAAGATCGCGGAGACGATCGTCGAGAAGTTGGGTGAGAAGAGGGCTGTGGCTGCTATAGCCATTGCTACGATGATCATCTGCGCGGTAGGCGTGTTTATTGACATCTCGGTTATTACTGTTGCGCCTATCGCGCTGGCGATCGGTAAGAGAGCGGGCCTGTCCAAGAGCGGCATTCTCGTGGCCATGATCGGCGGAGGTAAGGCAGGAAATATCATCTCGCCCAATCCCAACACGATCGCGGTTTCTGAAGCTTTTGAGCAGGATCTGACAGCTGTCATGATGAGAAACGGCATTCCCGCACTGTTTGCTCTTGCTATGACAATTTTCCTGGCTTCCATGCTGGTCAAAAAGACAGGTGACGAGATCACTTCCGCAGATATGGAGAGTTCCGGAGAGAAGAATCTTCCCGGTTTCGGCGCTGCTGTTCTTGGTCCGGTCGTAGTTATCATCATGCTGGCGCTTCGCCCCATCGCGGGAATCGCGATCGATCCCCTCATCGCACTTCCTGTGGGCGGATTCATCAGCATGATTGCGACCGGCAAGATCAAGAACTGTGTCGAGTACATGGAATTCGGCCTGAGCAAAGTAGTCGGCGTCTCCATCCTCCTCATCGGAACAGGCACGATCGCCGGTATCATCAAAGCTTCCGCACTGCAGTATGACGTTACCAACATTCTGGAAGCTATGAACATGCCTGCTTTTGTCCTGGCGCCTCTCGCCGGCATCCTGATGGCAGCAGCTACCGCATCGACCACAGCCGGTGCAACCGTGGCGGCTCAGACTTTTGCCCCCACACTCCTTGCAAACGGCGTCTCCGGACTTGCCGCAGCGGCTATGATCCACGCCGGCGCAACTGTCCTGGATTCCCTGCCTCACGGCTCCTTCTTCCACGCTACCGGCGGCGCAGTCAACCTGTCCATCGGTGACCGCATGAAGGTGATCCCTTTCGAGGCGGCGATCGGACTTACAAGCACGATTGTTTCGGTTGCGATCTACCTGATCATGCACGCTTGATCTCACAGATCCGTGTCAAAACATAGAAATGCCGAAAGGCCGCCGCATTAGTGCGACGGCCTTTTTATTGCATCAGAGCTGTGCGTAGTCCAGGAAAATAAGTTTCATGTCCTCGGGATTTTCAATGTATTCATTTTGGTGGGCCGTTCCTGACAGAACGTGCCTGCCGTTTTTGTATGCCTGGAGCCGGCAGGGCTCGACGGGCTCCCATTTTTCTTTATTCAGCGGTGTGGTCGCGAAAATCAGTGACCGATCGAGGTGATGCACGAACAGGCTGCCTTTCAGATTGTCGTGAACATAGAGCATGCTCCCGTCGTACAGCATGAAATTGACTTTGTTGTGGGCGGTGATATCGAGCACCACGCGGTCGATCACGTCAAAGCGCTCGCTGTCTTTGAGGATCCGCCCCAGCTTTTCAGTCTCCGCGTTGATCCGGTCGATGATGTAGAGCAGGATCCGCTCGCTGTCCGTCTGGCCGCTCTGGGAATACAGATATTTGCTTAGCAGCGGGCAGCTGAAGATCGTGCCGTTGTGCATAAAAGTCCAGGTTCTTCCGCTCTGGTCATGCCTGACGAAGGGATGGCAGTTTTCGTAAGACATGTGGCCGCGAGTCGCGAACCGGATGTGGGCCATCATGTTCGAGGCGCGAAGAGGTGTCCTGAGGCGCTCCTTAAGATAGCTGCTCTTATAGGCAGCAACGGGCTCCTTTTCGATATTGACCTCTTTGCCGCAAAATATAGCGAGTCCCCATCCGTTCGGGTGATTTACGCTGTGGCCGGCAAAAGTTTCGAGATATTCATTTACCGCAATTTCATCGGGACCGGTCAGGCCAAACAGTTCACACATTTGTCAGTATTCTCTCCTGAAGTTCTTTGGCAAGTGCAAGTCCCTTACCTGCATAGTCGTCTTCAAACTGTTCCTTGATCATCCAGGCGTATCTCTTTTCGGGGGTCCGCAGCTTTTCTTCCTCAAATTCCAATATCTCCATGACATCATCAGGAAAATCGCGATAGAACTCTTTCATCTGTTCTATGACCTCGAACGCGGTTTTCACAACAGAGAAGGATTTGCCTTTGGGACTCACTATTTTGACAGTCTTGAGGTCGTAGTGCGCGGCGTTCTTAAAGTTCTGAGCGGCCTGGACCTGATCGCTGAGAGTGAGCTCCTTTCTCGGATTTGAGGCGATCCAGGCGAAGAGCAGCTGTATGAATTTGAGATCCTTGAGGTTGATCCCGGACAGCTCATAAGGATTGAGGTCAACGGTGCGCAGCTCGATATGGCTGACGCC
>DJXS01000018.1:0-18014 GCA_002448395.1 Lachnospiraceae bacterium UBA6998
TCCGTCCTTCCGGCTCCGATCACGGTCACGGACTGCCCCTCCGGCAGCTCCTGCATCTGGCTGAGCACTTTCTCGAGTTTCCCCTGGATCGTCATTTCTGTGTCCGGCTGATGTTCCCAGCCAAAATATCTCGTGCCGTCGTAACTGACGATCATTTTGAAATTCTTCATGCGCCTCCTCCTTTCCGTGATTTCGCTTCTTCAGTTCTTCTATTGGTAGTTTCTCTTGAGCAGAGAAAACAGCTTATCCGCCTGGCTCTTGTTGTCCAGAGTCAGTACCTCCGCGCCTCCCTGATAGATCACCCGGATCGTGGGGTGCTCTATGTGGTATCCTCCCATCGCGCTGCTCTCGTCCTTGCTCTCCCTGCCGGGTATTACGCCCCTGATCCTGTCAAGGGGCAGATATTTCCAGGAAAAGCCGCCTCCGGGCATAAAGAGCGCTTTGCTTCCGACGTGAAATTGTTCGATGACTGCGGCGGTCCTGAAGTCTTCCTTCGGATCCTCTATCGCAAATTCCGGCAGTACCGGTCTGTATCCCCAAAACGCCATGATGTCCCTCGTTTTTTCAGATCCCGAGAAGAGAAAGCGCTTCCTGCTGCAGAGATTCCCTGCGGTCCTTGAGCAGCAGAAGCCTGTTGTATCTGTAAAAAGCCTCGTTCCCGTTCTCGTTCACAAATTTCAGGCTGTAATAGCCTGCGGTAAGTTCCGACAGAAACAGCACGATCTCCTGCCCCTCTCCGAAAGTCGCCGAGAGAAAACGGAAGCTGTTTGTCAGATGTCTGTCTGTCGCCGCGATCTCCTCTTTTCTCGCTGTCTCCGCCGCGTCAAATGATTGTTTGAGCAAAGTGAAATCATGCCGCGGGTCTCCGTTTCCCTCCAGCGAGACGAGTTTTTCCATCTCTCTGAGTCTGGCGCTGACCTTTCTCTCCACTCTCTCGCTCTCTCTGTCGAGCATTCTGGCTTTTTTCAGGCGCTCAGTCTCCTGCTCACACAAAAGCCTTCTTCCCGCCAGAAGATATTTTGCATTGTTTTCTCCGGCGTCTGTCTTCAACTCCGTGCTTCTCTTAAGCGCTCCCCTGACAGTGGTGAGTTCCTCCAGGACCCTCTTCTGAACCCTCTGCTTCTCGGCATAGGCCGTAAACTCCTGACTGAGGCTGTCAATAAGAAGGCCGAGGATACTGAGTTTCTCATCGAAGGGAGCCTCCCTGAGCACTGTACTTTCCTCGGGGACAGACCCTTCAAGGATCTCCGGGATCCTGTAGAGAGTGCGGTATTTACTGTACAGCTCGTAATAGGACGCAAATCCCGCCGCGATCTCCGAATCCTGCAGGTACTGTACGCAGAGCCTCTCATTCACCGGAATGCCCATCTTCTCGTAGACCTTGATGATCCTGGAGAGGTCCTCCCAGCCTCTGGCTGTCACGAACTGCCTGCCGTCGATCTGTGTTTTGACACTGTAAAAGTCTTTCTTCCGGATCTCAAGATAGGACAGGATCGCCCCGTGGATCCCCATCTGGTACGCGTACTCCTTCCACACCGGGAAGTCTTCCTCGATGTCGATCCTCTTTACGCGGTCCAGCGTAACGATGTCGAAATCCCTCACGGACTTATTGTACTGGGGCGGATTTCCGGCTGTGACGATGA
The DNA here is from genome assembly GCA_002448395.1 of Lachnospiraceae bacterium UBA6998. Classification (GTDB taxonomy): domain Bacteria; phylum Bacillota; class Clostridia; order Lachnospirales; family Lachnospiraceae; genus CAG-791. The sequence continues at coordinate 1,644 of DJXS01000018.1, forward strand.
TAAAACCGTCCGGGACCTTGTGGTTTCCGAACATTTTGTACTGCAGAAACTGCAGCATAGTCGGCGCCAGTGTCTCCGAGACACAGTTGATCTCGTCCAAAAACAGGATTCCCTCTGATATGCCTGACAGTTCGATCTGGTCGTAGACCGAGGCCACGATCTCACTCATCGTGTACTCGGTGACGGAGTACTCCTCCCCGCCGTATTCTTTCTTAGAAATAAAGGGCAGGCCGATGGCGCTCTGTCTTGTGTGATGGGTGATCGTATAAGAGATCAGGCTGATCCCGCACTCCCGCGCCACCTGCTCCATGATAGCGGTTTTGCCGATGCCGGGCGGTCCCATGAGAAGGATGGGTCTTTGTCTCTCCGGAGGTATCTCATAAGCCCCGGTATCGTCCTTTTTCAGGTAAGCCCTGACTGTATTGATCACTTCCTGCTTGGCTTCCTTGATGTTTAATCTGATATTCAATGTGTACTCCCGCGCCTCTCTACTGTTTCCATCCCCTCCGGGGTCAGGAATAATTTAATGGCCCAGTCCGGCACTCCCGTGTCGTCCAGTTCCTCGTCCTTCCAGAAAACAAATGCCGTCTCATAATCCGTCGGCTTCTTCGGGTACTCCCCGAATCCGTCCGTAAAATACATAAGCCCCCTCAGGTTCTCCAGTTCTCCCCTGGCCCTGAGGTCCTCCACATAGTTGAAGACCGGTCTGAAATCCGTTCCGAATCCGCCCTTCACCTCAAATTCCTCCGCATACTGCTGAAGCTGGGAAATGTCGCTGATCACCCGGTCATTCTGGACTTTGTCATCGCATTCGATCAAATGGATCTCCGTTTTCTTAAAAAAGCTCCCGATCCCCGACAGAAGGTCCGCCGTCTCGTTCAGGAACTGCTGCACGAGGACCTTCTGACAGGACGCCGACGTATCGATGGCGATCACCAGCGAATCCACTTTCCGGATCTCCCGGAACTCATTCTCCTCGATCAGCGGCATATTGCCGTACAGCTCCATCCCGTAATAATAAAACCCGTAGTCGAAGGAGTCGAGATCGATCCCTGCCTCCTCGCGAAGGATCGAGAACCTCTGGAGGAACTCCCTGTAGTCCGTGCGCTTTCTGCTCTCAAATCGAAGGATCCTGGATAGGGAGCCGTATTCCTCCGATCTCTCCTTCCCGATCAGGTCAAGATCCGCCTCGATCTGCTCCGCGTTTTTCTTCCATTCGTCCTCTTTGGGGTTTACCGGCTTTAAATGCCGGGAATCCTGCGTCTCCTGCTGTCCGTCCTGCCCGTCATTGTCCGGCGGAACGCCGGGCGGAGTCCCGGGCGGCTTTTCCCGCGGCTCCTCGTCCTCCATGCGCTGCCAGAAACTGTGGTCGTCCACCGTAAACTCCCTGCGCAAGGCTTCTTCCATCGCGTAGTCTCGGTCCCTCTCCAGAAACCAGGCGTAGATCTTCTCTGCCGTCAGGATTCTGATCTCGGACTCGAGTTTCTCATACCATCCCTCCCGGAAAGTCGAGTGGGATCTCGCGATCACATCATAAGTCATGGAGTCTACGACCGACTCCGCGGCAATGTCGCAGCACAGATCCCACAGTTCCGGATCTTCCCTGTCTCTTGCTGAGAACATGTGACGAAACAGGCAGTGGATCAGCATATGCATATACATTCTGTTCATCCTGCGGGGTCTCTCCACATAAACCTGAAGAAGAAATCCCGGGTTAAAGCGTATGTAAGCCGCGTCTGTTCCCGCGGAGGATGTCGCGAGGTCCATCTTGAAGCCAAGGCTGTTCAGGGCGGGCGCCATAAACCGCATGGACAGAAGCAGTTCCGTCCGGACCGCGTCCAGGATCCTGAAACCCATCTGCTCCAGTTTCTCTCTGGTGTCAGACATTCCGATTCCTTTCTGCTGTATAGTTACAGATCAAAACATAGTCATTACTGACGGTCATCATTCCCGTCACCAGTCTTCAAGCTCCATAGACAAATCCTGGTTTTTCCCGGCTGTCTCTCTTCCGCTCTCCATAAATACCGCGCATATGGCGGTCTCCCCCAGTTCTGAGGCGATCCTGAGAGCTTTAGCACACGCCTGGCTGTCTGCCAGCCCTCTCTGCGTGAGGAGTCTCACTCTGTCGATCTGACCGCTCCTGATAAAGCGCTCCAAGGCCTGCTCCGCGTGTTCTGTAAGGAACTGCGTGTAATGCCTCTCCGCGGCTTCGTCGAGGTCATGGGGGAACATAAGTCTGTCTGATGCGATCACCGCCGCAAAGGACGCGTCGTCGCGCTCCATAAAGGAAAACAGTCGGTCATACTCCCTGAATCTGATCTCCCTTTTCCGGACACAGTTTCTGTACGCGTACCCGCCTCCCTCGTAGGCGAACTGGATCGTCCTGGCCATCGTGTTCTCCGATGCGATCAGGGCGTATTCCGGGAAAGACAGACGGATCTCCTCCCCGGGCAGAAGCAAGTGAAAGCTCATAGCGTGGTCGTTGTCCGAAAGCATATCCTTTACAAGCGCGTAAGACTGTCCTCCGAGTCTGATCTCGATCTCCTCAAGATCGGTACACTGGCGGATAACGCCGTCGTAATAGTCCTCTACACTGTCATACAGGCTCATCCTGCGCAGAGCCGCGCAGTTGTGAAATGCGAACAGACAAAGTCTCTTTACCGATGGTGGAAGCACCACTTCCCTCAGGTCCTTTCTGCCGGCAAAAGCATGCTTTCCGATGCTTCTGACCGCAAGCCCCTCAATCCTGTCCGGTATCGTCAGGCTTCTCACAGGACCTTCAAATCCGGTTATTTCTATACAGTCCTCTCCGAGGTACCGTATCTTCTCATAAGTAAATGGCATTCCCGCGTCGCTCCTTCCCGTTTCACAAAAATTATAGCAAATAAGAAGGCATTACTCCATGAATTAGTCCATATATTAGTCTGCGAAAAGATCCGCGTGCTCAAAAAAGGAGCAGCCGCAGCTGCTCCTTTTCCTATACCGATGAAGGTATCCGTATTCTGTTTACAGCCCGATCACGTTATCAAAAAGACCGGTGCCGGACGCATCAGGCGCATCCTCTGCGGAGGAGATCACTTTCTCCGGGATCTTCAGCTCGTCGATGGTATTGTATTCGAGATCATCCACCGTGATCACAAATTTGTCTGTGGTCACGCTGACGCCGTTTTCTCTGAGCATATCCTTGATCAGAAGATTTCCGAGAGCTGTGCAGTCCACTGTGGCTGCGGCAGGCAGCATCTCATCTTTGTAGATATAGAGTACAATGTTCGCGTCAGCTCCGGTGAAATCCAGATCCTCCGATATGGAGGAGCCCTCTCCCGACATATCGTCGGCAGCTCTGAGGATTTCCCCGATCAGTTCTCCGCTCACATTGACGTCCATTCTGTAGACTTCTCTCTCGCCCTTCATCTCTGTCTCTTCAGCCAGAACAGCTTTGACGTCGCCGGAAACGATCTTTTGCAGGATTCCGAGCATTACCTTGTAGTCAGGAAGTTTCTCCGTCTCCTGCCCGTTTTCCTGCTCGTTTTCTTTGTCATTCTGTAGTTTCAGCCAGTTCTCGCCGTCCATACTCGCGTATACGACTGCTTCATCATCCCGGGTCTGCATATAGCTCTCCACGGGAAGAGAAATCTCCCCGATAATAGGGAATTTTGTCCCGACAGATCCCTTTACATGGCTCACTCCCGAATCCCTGACTGTTTCCATTTCAAGATCCGCATTCAGCGCAAGGTCGAATTCAATGCCTTCTGCAGAAGCCGGTCCCTCATAGTCCGCTCTGATATTGCCCTTGACGGATTTAACCGTTTCAAGGTTTTTCATCACTTTTTTGGTAATGCTGACCGCAGTGGGCTTAAAGAGGCTGCACCCCGTAAAGGAGGTCAGCGCCACGACCGCGGCAAGAAATATTGCGATTATTCTGGATTTTTTCATACTCTTCCTCCAAAACTTATTTCTCATTCGTAACCCGGAAGCCCCGGCGCGCACAGAGCACTGCCGGGATCATCCTATATAATATACGTATTTCATCCGCTTTCGGCACGCTGTTACAGAAAAAACGGCTCTCTGCCGCCTTCACGGTAGAGAGCCATCCGATTCCCGTTCCCTGGGTTTATTATTCTACATAGCCGTCAGGATTATTGCTCTGCCAGTTCCAACCGTCCCTGCACATATCCTCGAGATTCTTCTCCGCAGTCCAGCCCAGAACTTCTCTTGCCTTGGCGGGGTCGCTATAGCAGACAGCGATATCGCCGGGTCTTCTGGGATCGATCACATAGGGCAGTTCTCTTCCGCAAGCCTTGGAGAACGCCTTGATAATGTCGAGAACGCTGTAGCCGTGTCCCGTGCCCAGGTTGAAGATATTGACGCCGTCCAGCTTCTCCATACCTTCAATAGCCTTGACGTGGCCCTTAGCCAGATCTACAACGTGGATATAGTCGCGGATTCCTGTTCCGTCGGGCGTGTCGTAATCGTTGCCGAATACGTGAACCTTCTCAAGCTTGCCGGTAGCGACCTGCGCCACATAGGGAAGCAGGTTGTTCGGGATTCCCTTGGGATCCTCGCCGATCAGGCCGCTCTCATGGGCTCCGATAGGGTTAAAATAGCGAAGCAGCATCACTTTCCAGCGATTGTCCGCTTTCCAGATATCCGTCAGGATCCTCTCCTGCATGGACTTGGTCTCGCCGTAAGGATTGGTCGTGATACCCTTGGGGCACTCCTCCGTGATCGGGATGAATGCGGGGTCTCCGTATACAGTCGCAGAAGATGAGAATACGATCTTAAAGCAGTCATGCTCTCTCATCGACTTGCAGAGTGTCAGTGTGGAACCGAGGTTGTTCTCATAATACTCGATCGGCTTTCTTGTGGATTCGCCGACTGCCTTATAACCCGCGAAGTGAATGACCGCGTCGATCTTCTCTTTATCGAACAGAGCGTCCAAAGCCGCCTTATCGCATACATCCAGTTCATAGAAAGCAGGGCGCTTGCCAGTGATCTTCTCAATGCGGTCTACGACCATCGCCTTGGAGTTGTAGAGATTATCCGCGATCACTACTTCATATCCGGACTGAAGCAGCTCAACTACGGTATGACTTCCGATAAAACCTGTTCCGCCTGTAACTAATATTGCCATGGTGTTTTCCTCCTTCACCTTGATTCTTGTCTACCTAATATATTATAATGCAGAACCTGTCTTTTAAAAACAATGTATTTTTGGATTCAAAATATACCCTATTGTATCCTTTACTTCAGCACACACTCCAGCAGCACCGGGTTGTGGTCCGTGCACACAAAGCCCAAATCCTTAGTCTTGCAGGAGCGGACTTCAATGTTGTCCGACACGATAAAACCGTCAACCGCATAATACTGGAAGCTCTCCTTGTCCGATCCGGCATAGGGCTGATCAAGAGAGCGGCAGGACGGGACATCGCTGTTCATAAGGAACTGCCATCCCTCTCCGAAGATACCTGTTTCAAGCCTGCCCGGCGCCCATTTTCCCTCCTGAAGGGGATAGGCGCTTTCTTCCACGCTGTCAAAGGTCTGGTTGAAATCCCCGCCGGCAATAACGTAATTGCCCTCTTCGGCTTCTCTTTTCATAATCTCGGAAAGAACCCGCGTCTGCTCTGTTTTGCCCTCGCCGTTGTCATAGGCGTCCATATGGAGGTTGATGACCACCAGTTCCTTGTCGCTGTCCTTTACGGGAATGCGGGAAAGAATAAGGCATCTCTTGAAGTTTGCAAGCCTTACGGGCCATTTAAAGGGACAGGGGAGCTGAATCCTCTCCGCTGAGTCCGTGAAGGCCCCCGTAAGGCTCATAATACCGCTTCTGACACTTCCGATAGGCGGAATGGGATACGGGATAAACCTCACATTGAGATTATCGGCATAAGCTGAGGAATAACGCAGTTCCTCCTCGTCCATGAACCCATTGATCATTTCGATCTCTTCGTCGATAAAATGGGACCTGGCCGCGCTCGCATCGACCTCCTGATACAGGATCACGTCAGGATCCATCTGCGCGGAGGCCTCCATGATCCCGTTAAGATTGCTCTGCACTCTCTCCCGGTCGGCAGTCATGACCCCTCTTCCGCCGTCCATGAAGAAATCCGCATTGTCTCCGAGCGCGCCGTATCCGCAGTTCCAGGTGAGGACCTTCAGAGTTTCTCCCTTGTTCAGCAGTTCCCAGTTTCCATGGTCGACGGCAAGCCGGTCGCTCGGAGCCGGCTTGAATTCCGTCAGCGTCAGGTATTCCAACATGGAAGCAAACAGAAGAACAATGAACAGAACTGCCGACAGCAGGAATCTGAATATCTTCTTTTTCCGCACGGAATATTTCTTACCATTGTTTATATTCTTCACTGTATCACTCTCCACATCACCACATCCATCGCCGGGATCACGCTGCACAGCCATCCCGCGATGAAGATAAGGAGATTCTTTTTCTTACTCATGATCGCCGCGAACTCCCGCAGCAGAGCACTGGGCCAGTAGTAACGCGCCACATGCGCCCCGATTCCCGTACACTCCAAATCTATATCGTCACACAAGCTGAGAGCTCTGTAGACATGATAATTGCTCGTCACAAGAGCAACGTAGGGATCAGCAGCCCGCTCATCGATGATCTTCTTGGAAAAGATCAGGTTTTCCCTGGTCGTCGTCGACCTGTCCTCCCTGATGATATGATCCTGCGGAATCCCATGCTCTATAAGATACTGCTCCATTGCTTCCGCCTCAGAGATCTCTTCGTCATGCCCTTTTCCGCCGGAAGGGATCAGGATCGGAGGCGTGGGATCCTTCTCGTATACTTCGATCGCTTTGTCGATGCGGTCTGCCAGAAGTTTCGAGACCTCCCTTCCCCGCAGGAGCCCGCTGCCGTGAATGATCACATAGTCAAAATCCCTTTTGCGGGGAATGAGCTGCAAAAGCACCGTGTAGCTCATAAAGGACACAAATACCACTGACACATACATCACCGAGAGGCTTATAAAAAGCAATACCTTCATGCCGGCCGTGATAAAATCAGAATTCTGATCGGACCAAAAGATAGGGAAGATAAAGAACAGAAAGAAGCACAGTTCTCCCACCCCCACCAGGATCCCCATGATCAGAGAGAGCATGTTTGCAAGAGACCGCCCTTCTTTGCGGTACATTATGACTCCGTTCTCTATGAGCACAAAGGGAACAGACAAGAGCACGACAAAAATCAGGATCGAGAGGGCTCTTGAAGTACCCAGCGCGTGTCTTCCCGACAGCACACAAAAAAGCGGCGCCGTAGACGCCGCTGCCAGCAGCAGATAAATACAGTTCCTGAACCTGCTCCTGTCGACGGAGACTGACACCGCCAGAACTCCCCAGAAAAGAAGGCAGGGCACTGCAAATTCAAATACTCTGCTCAGATAACCACTCATTTTTTTACATAATCTCCATAAGTATTCAACAAATCAGAGATTATTATATCACTTTAAGACTGTGCCGTCACTGCAAAGCCATAGTTTTGACTCTGTTCAGCGCTTCAGATACCGCAGGGATGCTAATGATGATCAATACGATCACCGCTTCGCCCAGGATATAAATGATATTGTAGACCGCGGAATAGGCTGCCGCGTTCCAGCCCTCCCATGCATATTCGCCAAAGAAGATCCAGCCGGAAAGAAAAGCGAAAAACCAGCGTCCGATACACGCGGCAATGTAGCCCTTCTGATATCCGAAATTCTGGCCGGCAAAGAAACCGGAGAGGCCGAAAGCCGCAAACGCAAGGCCGTAATCAATAAAGACCTGCACAGGGGTCAAAATATAGGGACCAAGGAAGAACTGAAGGATCCCGTGGGCGAACCCTGCCGCGATCCCCACTGCAGGGCCGAAGAAGAAGCCCGGAAGGGTCGCGAACAACGTAGACGCCAGTGTAATAGAGCCCCCGGTGGGGAACTCAAATACCTTGATCATACTGGTCACACTGGCCAGAGCGATACACATTGCGCTAAAGACGAGAACTTTGATACTTTTGGACATAAAAAAACCTCCTTTGTTATACAGGAGGAGAGTTGGTTCACAACACTATAAACACATCGCTAAGCTGCCTGCCATTTGTTCAAGTACTGTGTGCTTCCTTTCGCCGGTATTACCCGGATCAAGTAATAAGGGTCAGCCGCTCCGCTACTGCGAACGGGCCGCTGTCTCAGCATCCGCTCCCCCAGCAAGTATTGTTTACGTAAGTAACGTACTCCAAAGGAATCGAATTGTCAATGTACTCATCGGATATAAAATTTGAAAATGCCGCTGCAACTACCTGATTCAGTAATTGCAGCGGCATCTTATTAGTCATTGTGAGATTTTCTTCACTTCACTTCTGACATTCCGAAAGGAAGTCCTTCGTTGAAGTTTCTCGCATTCTCCATTGTGACGGCTGCAATTGCCTGCAGCGCTTCTCTCGTGAAGAATGCCTGGTGGGAAGTCAGTATCAGGTTCGGGAACATGGTCAGTCTTGCGACGATATCTGTGTCGATCATCTCATCGGATCTGTCGTTGTAGACGTTGGGATCCTCGCCCTCGTAAACGTCCAGCGCAACAGCGTGGAACTTGTTAGCCTTAAGGCCTCTGATCAGAGCCTCGGAATCTACAAGAGGTCCGCGGGAGGTGTTGACGAGCATGACGTTATTCTTCATCATGGCGATCGCCTTGTCATCGATCAGGTGATATGTTCCGTTCGGACCCATGACCAGCGGAGCGTGCAGGGAGATGAGATCTGCCTTCTGAAGAAGTTCTTCCTTGGAGACATATCTTAAGAGTCCCTTCTCCTCAAGGGCCATATTCGGGAATGCATCCCAGCCCAGAACGGTCATGCCGTAGCCCTTGCAGATATTGGCCATGATCTGGCCGATCCTGCCGGTGCCCATGATGCCGGCTACCTTGTTGTGAAGATCCAGTCCCAAAAGTCCGCTCAGAGCGAAGTTGTTGTCCTGAACCTTGATGTAGGACTTATGGATGCGGCGGTTTGCCGCCTGAAGGATCGTCATTGCGTGCTCAGCTACTGCATAGGGGGAATAAGCGGGGACACGAAGAACAGTGATTCCGCACTCTGCGGCAGCCTTGGCATCAACATTGTTGAATCCTGCGCAGCGAAGAAGAATGAGCTTAACGCCGCCCTCGGCCAGGATCTCAACGACTTCGCGGGGCGCTTCGTCATTTACGAAAATGCAGACCGCGTCATAACCCTTAGCCAGGTTTGCAGACTCAATGGTCAGACGGCTGTTGAAATACTTGATGTCAACATTGTAAGTGCCTTCACCTTTGTCTCTGGAGAGCTCGCTGAAGAAAATACGGTCATAATCCTTGGTGCCGAAGAACGCGACCCTGAGGACTGTATTCTTCTTGGCCTTGGGAGCGATTTCTTTGAGAACTTCCTGGATCTTCGCGATCGCCTCTTCCTCATCGGGACCGTCAGCAGTAATGTTCAGTACAGAGCCCTTGGCCGCGTGAAGAGCGAGGATCTGAAGAACGTTATTGCCGGAGGCAACATTTCCATTGCACTCGATCATGACTGCACTCTTAAAGTTGGTGCATGCCTGGGCAAGAAGTGCCGCGGGACGCGCATGAATACCGAGCGAGTTCTTGACAGTGTACTGCAGGTCTTTCATTTCTTTTTCCCTTCTTTTATTAAGCGTGGTGGATAGCTTCATACATAATATGCTATTGTCATTATATACAAAATATACTATCTATTCAATGAAAAACCGCTCCGATTAGGTAATTTTGACAATACATTTTGCTCCTGCCGCTCACCTCACATTCCGGGTCGCAATCTTTCTGTACTGCGCCGGTGACACTTCAAAGGTCTTTTTGAACACCCTCGAGAAGTGTTCCGCATTGGGATACCCAATGGAATATGAAATGTTTTCAATCGTCATATTGCCGTTTCTAAGGAGCGTCTTAGCCCTCTTCATGCGGACTGAAGTAACCTGTTCTCCGAAGGTCTTGCCGGATTTCTCGCGGATGAACTTGGAGATATACGGCGTGGAGAGATGGAACTCTCTGGCCATGTCCTCGAGCGTCACTGTCTGATAGTTGGCCTGAATATAGTTGAGCATCGCGATCAGCCTGTTGTCCTTCTCCGTCGCGTTTTCCTGCAGCTGCGGGAGTTTGTTGACCGCTACGACCAGCGCGTTGATAGAGGCATGGATGATATCCTCGTGAATACCGACGCCCCAGTATGTTTTGCCATTGCACAGGACGCTGACATAGGCCATAGCCTTGGAGGAAGATCCTCTGGACAGTGCGTGCTCCTCGTAAGTGGAGAGCTCATAGCTGATCCCGTAATACTGCTTGATAGTATTGCTGACCGCGTCCAGACGGCCGTTGCCGTTCGCGTCTACGACAGTCCTGGTGTCTCCCGCGGCGATCGTCGCCTCTGCCATAATGCCGTCCACCTGGCGGAAATGGCATTCCGGTATGGTAAAGTGAGGCGTGAAGTCCACATATCTGTCTGTAAAGATCTCGTAGACCGCCTGCGGCGCAAGTTCGCTGTGTGTCTCGTCCGAAACCTGCTTCACTGCATAGCCGACTTCCTCTCTCATCTTCTCAGGCAGTACAATAGCATAGTTCTGCCTCAGCACATATGCCACGCCGCCCTTTCCGGACTGGCTGTTGATGCGGATGACATCCGAATCGTATGTCCTTGAGACGTCCTGCGGGTCGATGGGAAGATAGGGGACCGTCCACTTGTTGGGATCGTTCTTCTCCTTGTAGGCCATGCCTTTGGAGATCGCATCCTGATGAGAGCCGGAAAAGGCGCTGAAAACCAGGTCGCCCGCGTACGGCTGTCTGGGATGTACATCCATTCCGGTAAGTCTCTCATATTTCTCGCGGATCTGCGGCATATTGGAGAAATCCAGCTCGGGATCGATTCCGTAAGCGAAGAGATTCATCGCCACAGCGACCAGATCGACGTTTCCGGTTCTCTCGCCGTTTCCGAACAGCGTTCCCTCGACGCGGTCCGCGCCCGCAAGGATGCCGAGCTCCGTATCCGCTACGCCGCAGCCGCGGTCGTTGTGCGGATGAAGGCTCAGGACTACGCCGTCCCTGTATTTCATATTCTTATTAAGGTACTCGATCTGGGAAGCGAAAATATGCGGCATAGCCGTCTCCACTGTAGCCGGGATGTTGATGATCGCTTTCCACTCAGGTGTGGGCTTCCAGACATCCAGCACTGCGTTGCATACTTCCAGCCCGTACTCCACTTCAGTTCCGTGGAAGCTCTCAGGGCTGTATTCGAACATGAAGTTGCCGTCGGTCTCGTCCGCAAGTTCCTTGAGGAGCTTGGCGCCGTCCACTGCAAGCTTCTTGATCTCTTCCTTGTTCTTCTTAAAGACCTGTTCCCGCTGCGCCACAGAAGTGGAATTATAGAGATGGACCACCGCCTTAGGCGCTCCTTTGACCGCTTCAAAGGTTTTGCGGATGATGTGCTCTCTGGCCTGGGTGAGCACCTGGATCGTGACATCGTCCGGGATCATGTTTCTCTCGATGAGAGCGCGAAGGAATACATACTCCGTCTCCGATGCTGCGGGGAATCCAACCTCGATCTCCTTAAAGCCGACCTTGACCAGCATACGGAAATACTCGATCTTCTCTTCCAGGCTCATAGGCTCGATAAGGGCCTGGTTGCCGTCGCGCAGGTCAACGCTGCACCAGATCGGGGCCTTCTCGATATGATCCTTTTTCGCCCAGTCCAGACACTCTTCCGGAGGGAGAAAATATTGACGCATGTACTTCCTGTAGTTCATCATTGCTTTGTCCTCTCAATCTTTTGATCCATTCGGTTTAAAATTTATCAAAAACCGTGATTAGATTTTATTCCTATAGGCAAAGAAATAGAATGATTATATTTACTCTGTTTTGCTGATTATTTTTAATTACCACGCAGACAGTTTATCGCTCAAAAAAAGAAGCCGCATCTTACGATGCAGCTTCTCCATTAAATACGGATACAGATCATTTACCTTCAAAAGCAAGTACGGAATCCACGCGATATCCTTCGAGGAACTTGCGGCCGTTCAGGCCTGCCAGCTCGATCATGAAGAGCATGTCGACAACTTCTCCGCCCAGTTTCTCAACGAGCTGTGCCATTGCCTTCGCTGTTCCGCCGGTCGCCAGAAGATCATCCACGACGAGACACTTCTGTCCGGGCTGTATAGCATCGATATGCATCTCCAGCGTCGCCTTGCCGTATTCCAGGTCATAGTCCACAGCGATGGTCTTCCAGGGGAGTTTGCCCTTCTTGCGGATCAGTACCAGCGGCTTGTGGAGGTTGTAGGCCAGCGCCGCGCCGTAAATGAAGCCGCGGGATTCTGCGCCGACGATCACGTCAAAATCCACATCCTTGATCAGGTCCTGCATGGAATCGATCGCGAGCTGAAGTCCGTCAGCATCCTGGAATACTGTAGTAATGTCTCTGAACATGATGCCGGGCTCCGGAAAATCCGGAATAGTACGGATATAATCTTCTAATTTCTTCATGATTACCCCTTTTCTGTATACATAGGTGTAGAGCTCTAAAAACACTCTTTATTATAGCACGGCAGACCTTCACTGAGTATCCCCGTAATGGACCACGACGGGCATATTTTCATAAACCAGATCGTAGATCGTCGGCATCACTTTCGGAGGGATGTTGACGCAGCCGTGTGATCCGTTCCATTTCCAGATATTTCCGCCGAAGGAGTAGCGCCAGTCCGCGTCATGAAGGCCTATGCCGGTGTCCGTCAGACGGATCCAGTATTCAACCGGAGTCTCGTATCCCCACTCTCCGTCGTCCTGTTTGTCACCCCTCAGCACTGTATCTGTCTTTTTGTCGTAGGCAAAAAATGCCCCGGCCGGCGTCCTGTGTTCCTTATCGTTCAGTCCCGAGACCACATCTGTCTCCAGGATCACCTCTCCGTCCTTATAGATCCACAGGTGCTGTTTGGAGAGATCAACTTCCACATAGCTGCTGCCGAAACCGTGGTTGTCATCAGGCTCCGCAGCCTCCGTTCTCCGGTAGACCGGCTCCCGCTCGACCTGCTCATTTTCGTCCAGCTCTTCCCACAGCTGTTCCTCTTCCTTTTTCTTCTCTATGCGATAGCCATAGTAACCCTTTCCGGGTACCTTGATCTCGTCTCCGTCGTGTGTGGTAAATGTGTGCTCTTTATAAACCGTGTCTACTTCGTCCGCAAGCTCTTTGACATAGTCCGTGATACAGCTGTCCCAGACATCGTCGTCTCTGTAATAGTCGCCTTCGTCGTCCACTTCCAGCCAGTCCTTGAGGATCGGTCCGTCCAGGACCTTCGTCCTGCCGCCCGGCAGCTGATAGACAACTCTGCCTCCTGCCAGTTCATTGAGCTGTTCGACCTCCTCATTCAGGTCCTCATCCTCTTTCCTTACCTCGGGATGGCTGTATACCCCTTCTGTGTTCTCAAGATCGACGGAACCGATCTCTTTGTTCACAGCGGTGAGCACAGTATTCCTCACAAGTTCAGGATCCAGGGTCGTGCCCTCCACTTCCGGAATAACTGTAAAAACGCCGTCCACATAGCCCAGGTAAGCGTCCTGAGGCGCGATCATGGCATTTACGTTCATCTGCGGCATAGCATCGAGCATTTTCAGGAGTTTCTCTTTGGAATACTCCTTCTTTTCGCTGATCTCATGAGTATTACTTCTTATGAGCCCTTTTCCCCACAGGTATGGATTCTGCTGCGCCAGGATCGCATCCAGGCTTCCGTCATCCACATAGTGGTAATCTATATCCTCTGCAGAAACAGAAAGCCCTTCTCCGTCTCTGAACTTCACTTCAAGACCATACTCCCCCAGGATCTCTTTCATTTCGGCGACCGTATGTCCGGCGGCCTCCACACCGTTGATCACGGTACCCGGAATAAAAGAGTCCCTGTAGTCCAGTGCCTGATTGATATACAGACTTCCTGCGAGCACAGCCGCCGAAAGCACGGCTGCGGCCGCTCCCTGTTTTATCTCGCTTTTTCTCTCGATCATATCCCCATCCTGCTAAAAAACCCCGAAAACAGTTCGTTTTCGGGGTTGGACAAACAATATTCCGCAGAGATTATCTCTTGCTGAACTGAGGTGCACGACGAGCGCCCTTCAAGCCGTATTTCTTTCTTTCCTTCATACGAGGGTCTCTTGTCAGGAAGCCGGCTTTCTTCAGAACGGGTCTGAACTCAGCGTCTGCTTCGCAAAGTGCACGAGCGATGCCGTGACGGATCGCGCCTGCCTGGCCGGTTGTGCCGCCGCCCTTAACAGTGATCTTGAAATCATACTGATCCACAGTCTGGGTCTCAACCAGAGGCTGTCTCACGATAACCTTCAGAGTCTCAAGTCCGAAGTAATCGTCGATGGTTCTGCCGTTGATGGTCATCTCGCCCTTACCGGGGGTCATAAAAACTCTGGCAACAGAGGATTTCCTTCTGCCTGTTCCATAGTAAGTGGTTGCTTTAGCCATTTTTATCTCCTTTCAGTCTCCGATTAGAACTTAAGCTCTTCAGGCTTCTGGGCTGCGTGATTGTGCTCGCCGCCTTCGTAAACGTACAGCTTCTTGTACATCTGCTCGCCGAGTCTTCCCTTAGGAAGCATTCCGCGGACAGCCTTCTCGACAACCCTGACGGGCTTCTTCGCGAGCATCTCGCGAAGTGTTGTGTACTTCGCGCTGCCGACGTACTCGGAATGTCTGAAGTAGATCTTCTGATCAAGCTTCTTGCCGGTGACCTTGACCTTGCCGGCGTTGAGAATGATCACATAATCGCCTGTGTCAAGGAAAGGGGTGAAGATCGGCTTGTTCTTGCCGCAAAGGACCTTCGCGACTTTGGAAGCAAGACGACCAAGGGTCATATCAGTAGCGTCAACTACATACCATTTTCTCTCGATCTTCGCTGCGCTAGGCATATAGGTTTTCATCATATATCCTCCATTATCAGTTAACTGTCACAGATAGTCAAATATGTGCGATTCGCAGTCGGTGTATGATCCAAAACCGGGGAGTTTGGGCATCAAAAAAGACGCAGTTCATCACCGTCGCACCCGAATATTATAAAATGCGGTTTTGCGCTTGTCAATTTAATTATTACTATTTTTCATATTTTTGTCAGATTTTCCGCTGAGGATCTGATAGCGCACAAGGGTCAGTCCTTCGGGCGGCGCCGTAGGCCCCGCTTTGCTTCTGTCGCACGCACTCAGGATGACTTCCATCTGTGCCGGGTCAAGCGCGCCGCGTCCCGCTTCCATCAGCGTACCCGCGATGATGCGGACCATATTGTATAGAAATCCTGTCCCGCTGACCCGGATCACGATCTCCCTGGGAGATACTGTCCTGCGCGCAGAAACCGCCTCTGCTGCCGCCTGATTACTCTCCTGCTCTGTTTCGCAGCCGCAGGGAGGCATAGCTGCCGCGTTCTCCGCGATCCGCTCCTCTTCACACGGCCTCTCGATCACTTCAATACCGGTAATGGTCCTGACCGTGGTCTGCGCCTGAGTATGAATGCTGCAAAAGCTCTTAAAATCGTGCTCTCCGACCAGATACTGCGCCGCATCCCGCATTCTCTCCACATCGAAGGGGGTATAGGAATAATAAGAATACCTCCTTCTTCTCGGAGAAGGAAAACGCGCGTTGTAGATCACATAGTCATAGGTCTTGACCATGTCACAGAATCTGGGGTGGAAATTCGCGGGAACTTCCCTCGAATCCTGCACACATATCTGCTCCGGAAGGCGGACATTGAGGGCGTTTGCGAATTTTTCCGGCGGAATGCGGCTCTCGGTGTCGAACACCGCGAGATTGCACAGCGCGTGCACTCCGGCATCTGTCCGGCTCGCTCCGCTGACTTCAGTTTCTACTCCCGCAAGCTCTGTGAGCGCTCTGTTCAGTTCTCTCTCTATGGTCGGGACTCCGCTCTTCTGCGCCTGAAATCCCGAGTAACCGGTGCCGTCATAGGCCACCGTGAGAAGTATTCTCTTCATAGGCTTATCACTGCGGCCGGCTCATGACAGACCCGGTACCGTTCTTTAGAAAAAGATCCTTGTCAAAATACAGACGACAAAAAATGCCAGAAGCACAAGGTACGCGATCCGGTCTCTTCCGTGGTATACAAGGGGCTTCATCTTGGTGCGCCCCTCTCCTCCGCGGTAGCATCTGGCCTCCATCGCCATTGCAAGGTCGTTAGCTCTTCTGAAGGCCGAAATGAAAAGCGGCACCAGAAGGGGGACCATGCTCTTGATCTTCTTAATAATATTCTTGCTCTCGAAATCCGCTCCTCTGGCGATCTGCGCCTTCATGATCTTGTCCGTCTCCTCCATGAGGATCGGTATAAAGCGCAGCGCGATGGACATCATCATGGC
>DJXS01000018.1:18073-22451 GCA_002448395.1 Lachnospiraceae bacterium UBA6998
AGGGCGATGGACATCATCATGGCGATCTCGTGGACCGGCACATGTACCTTCTTAAGCGGTCTCAAGAGGCTCTCCAGCGCATCCGTCAGCTGCGTCGGCGTCGTGGTCAGCGTCATGATCGACGAGCCCAGGATCAAAAGGCTCAGTCGCACTGCCATCTTGATGGCAAAGGTCAGGCCCTCTTTGGTGATCTTAAAGATGCCAGCCTGCCAGATCACTTCACCCGGCGTCAGGAAAAGATTGAACACCACTGTGATCAGAAGAAGGAATACGATCGTCTTCATACCTCTGACAATGTATCGGAACGGTACATTGGAGAGCATGATCATCACCGCGAGAAACAGGCCTGCCAGCAGATATCCGGCAAAAGAGTCCACCACAAACAGCGAGATCAGATAGACAAAGGTTCCCACAAGCTTCACTCTGGGATCGAGTCTGTGCAGCAGGGAATCCGTCTGATAATATTGTCCCAGTGTAATTGTATCAAACATGCAGTTCCCTCCGATGTGTCATGATCTCCGCGGCGGCTTCTTCCACAGTCAGGGCATCGGTACTGACATCGAGCCCTTTCTCTCTGAGCAGTTTCATGATATAGGTGATCTGCGGCGCTGCAAGACCGAGATTCTCCAGTTCCTGCACATGTCTGAATACCTTTACCGGTTCGTCATCATACAGAAGCTTTCCGCCTCCCATTACCATGATGCGGTCCACATAGCGGGCGACATCATCCATGCTGTGGGAGACCAGAATGATCGTCATATTCAGTTTCTTCTTCATATCCGAGATCATTCCGAGAATCGAGTCCCTGCCCTTGGGGTCGAGACCCGCAGTGGGCTCGTCGAGGATCAGGATCTTCGGACGCATAGCCAGAACGCCCGCGATCGCCGCGCGCCTTTTCTGTCCCCCGGACAGGTCAAAGGGCGAAGACATGTAGTACTTCTCCGGCATGTGAACGCTCTCGAGTGCTTCCAGCGCCCTTTTTTTTGCTTCCGCATCGCTCAGTCCCAGGTTCCTCGGTCCGAACATTACGTCCGAGAGAACGTCGATCTCGAAGAGCTGGTGCTCGGGATACTGAAATACCAGTCCCACATCCGAGCGGAGCTTCTTTTTGTCGAATTTTTCTCCGCTGATATCCTCGCCGTTGTAATAAATATGCCCTGAAGTCGGCTTGAGAAGACCGTTCAGTGTCTGCACGAAAGTGGATTTTCCCGAACCCGTATGGCCGATCAGACCGATAAACTGGTTGTCCGGGATCTCTGCAGAGATGTGATCCAGTGCAGTCACCTGCATTGCCGTTCCTCTCTCATACTCGAAACAGATATCGTCAATTTTGATCCCCATGGGCAGCCTCCTTCTTTTCGGAATCCGCGCCGCGGTCACTGTTTTGACCTGTCTGCACGTCCAGCAGAGCGGCCGCCAGCTCCTCTTTGGTCAAAATACTGTCCGGTATCTTCAGTCCCATCCCGCGAAGTTCATGGGCCAGCAGTGTCACCTGCGGCACATCGAGCTGCAGTTCTTTCATGCGGTCCACCTGGCTGAAGATCTCCCGAGGCGTTCCCTGCATAGCGACCTTGCCTCGGTCCATAAC
This sequence comes from Lachnospiraceae bacterium UBA6998, assembly GCA_002448395.1. Classification (GTDB taxonomy): domain Bacteria; phylum Bacillota; class Clostridia; order Lachnospirales; family Lachnospiraceae; genus CAG-791. Next base: position 19,662 of record DJXS01000018.1, read on the forward strand.
AATGATCCTGTCCGCATTTATGGCTTCCTCCATGTAGTGCGTGATCAGAATGATCGTTATGCCCTTCGTGCGGTTCAGTTTCATGGCTGCGCTGATGACTTCTTTGCGTCCGTTGGGATCCAGCATAGCCGTGGGCTCGTCCAGAACGATACACTTGGGCTCCATAGCGATAACACCCGCGATGGATACTCTCTGCTTCTGGCCGCCGGACAGGCGGTTGGGGGATTTCTTGCGATGTTCCCACATACCCACTGCCTTAAGGCTTTCTTCTACCCTCTTCCAGATCTCATCTGTGGGGACTCCGATGTTCTCGGGTCCGAATCCCACGTCCTCTTCGACAACCTGCGCTATGATCTGATTATCCGGATTCTGGAAAACCATGCCTGCCTCTCTGCGGATCTCCCAGAGGTTTTTCTCATCGCTGGTATCCATTCCGTCCACCCACACAGTTCCCTCCGTGGGGAAAAGCAGAGCATTGAGGTGCTTGGCAAGGGTCGACTTGCCGGATCCGTTATGTCCCAGGATCGCTATGAACTGCCCTGTCTTCACATCGAGATCAACGCCGTCTATGGCGCGCTGGGTGCCCGCCACATTGCCTTCGTCATCTCTTTTAATATAGTCATGTATCAGTTTCTGTATTTTGATCATAGGCGTCTTCATCCTTGCTGAACACAGGAAAGCCTCCGAGAAATAACTTCCCGGAGGCCAAATAACTCATTATCTGTCAGATGACTTATAGTAATCAGACAAACTCAAGTACGACTTCCATCGCACCGTCGCCGCGTCTCTGACCGATCTTGATGATTCTGGTATAGCCGCCGTTACGGTTCGCATACTTGGGGCCGTACTCGCTGAACAGCTTCTCAACAAGATCAACATTCTTGGAGTTCTTTCTGCGTGCCTTGCCGTCAGCCGGAACTTCAACAACGGGGTACAGATAGCGCATCAGCTGTCTTCTTGCATGCAGACGAGCAGGGGAATCCTTCTTCACCTTCTTCTCTACAGTATCAAAAACAGTGACTCTCTTGCCGTCAACGACTTCCTTGACGCGCTTGCCGTCCTTGTCCTTGCGGGCAACCTTAGCCTGAACGGTAACTTCCTCGAAGTCATCTTTGTGCTTAGCAGCCAGAGTGACCATGGGCTCCACGATCTTCTGAACTTCCTTAGCTCTCGCCTCAGTTGTTACGATCTTTCCCTTGTAGATCAGGGCTGTTACCTGGTTGCGGAGCAGAGCTTTTCTGAGTTTGGTCTTCTTACCGAGTTTTCTGTACATTGCCATTTTTATAATCCTCCTTTATGACAGCGCCGAAGGAAGCACTCTTTGGACTTTACCTTCCTTCGGTTCGCGGATCTTCCGCTGCCGTCGACCGCCTCGCACTCTTCGGTTTTACCTCGGCGGAATCTTCAGTTATAGCAGTTACTGGACTACTTCCTCACTGTTGTTCAGGGAAAGTCCCAGTTCCTTGAGTTTCTCAAGAACTTCCTCAAGAGACTTGCGGCCCAGGTTGCGGACCTTCATCATCTCATCGGGGGTCTTGTTGCAGAGTTCCTCAACAGTGTTGATGCCTGCTCTCTTGAGGCAGTTATAGGAACGAACAGAGAGTTCAAGCTCATCGATGCTCATCTCGAGAACTTTCTCTTTCTGGTCATATTCCTTCTCAACCATGATCTCTGCGGTCTTAGCGTTTTCGGACAGGTCGATGAACACGCTCAGGTGCTCGCTCAGGACCTTTGCTGCAAGGCTGACTGCCTCGTCAGGACCGATTGTGCCGTTTGTAGTAACATCCAGTGTAAGCTTATCGTAGTCAGTCTGCTGTCCGACACGCGTATTCTCAACTGTGACGTTGACTCTCTCTACGGGAGTGTAGATCGAATCTACAGGGATAACACCAATCTTTGTATCAGGTGTCTTGTTCTTGTCAGAGCTGATGTAGCCTCTGCCCTTTGTGATCGTAAGCTCAATGAACAGCTTTGTGTCTTTTCCGCTGAGTGTAGCGATCACAAGGTCCGGATTCATGATCTGAACGTCCTGGTCAACCTGAATATCAGAAGCACGGACAACGCCCTCGCCCTCATACTCGATGTAAGCATTCTTGGGCTCGTTTGTCTCGCTGCTGTTCTTGATAGCAAGACCTTTGATATTCATGATGATCTCAGTAACATCTTCCTTGACTCCGGGAATAGCTCCGAACTCGTGCTGCACGCCGTCAATCTTGACCTGGCTTACAGCTGCACCGGGAAGAGAAGAAAGCATGATCCTTCTGAGGGAATTTCCAAGAGTGATGCCGTAGCCTCTCTCAAGGGGTTCCACTACAAATCTGCCATACTTCTTATCATCGGAGATCTCCACGACCTCGATGCTCGGTCTCTCAAAATCAAACACGCGAATACCTCCTTTGCGCGGCTCATCGTCAGTAATAAAGCATAATAAACCTGCCTGCGCGTCGCCGCACAGTGCAGGCATTTATCGTATTACTTGGAATACAACTCGACGATAAGCATCTCATCAACAGGGACATCGATCTGCTCCCTGCGGGGAAGTGCGCTCACGGTGCCCTTGAGGGCTTCCTTGTCGACGACTACCCACTCGGGAGTCAGTCTTCCGGCCGTTACTTCCATGATGTCCTTGAAGCGCTGGATAGACTTGGAGCTTTCCTTAACCTCTACGACATCACCGGCTTTAACGCGGTAAGAAGGAAGGTTAATGCATTTTCCATTTACGAAGATGTGCTTGTGGCCAACAACCTGTCTTGCCTCACGTCTGGTTCTTGCAAAGCCCATACGGAAGAC
>DJXS01000018.1:22591-23215 GCA_002448395.1 Lachnospiraceae bacterium UBA6998
TCAGCCTTCTCATAGTAATTTCTGAAAGGCTTCTCAAGAACGCCATAGATGAATTTAGCTTTCTGCTTCTCGCGAAGCTGAAGGCCATACTCACTCATCTTGCGGCTTCTGCGGATCAGAGTTCTCTTGGACTTCTTGTCATAGCCAAGGAAAGTGGGATCCAGATCGAGAGATCTGCAACGTTTCAGTACTGGTGTCTTGTCAACTGCCATTTTGGCTCCTTTCTGTCACGGTCTCTGCCGTGATTGTTGTTTACAACACGCTTTCGCGTGCCTTCTTCCAAGTATTTGTGTTTCTATATATGCTAAGCGGCATTTGCCACTTTGCTTTCTCAGACACGACGTCTCTTAGGCGGACGGCATCCGTTATGAGGAACGGGAGTTACATCGGTGATGGAGATGATATCCAGACCATTAGCGTTGAGTGCGCGGATCGCTGCTTCTCTTCCTGAACCCGGTCCCTTAACAAATACATCGACTGCCTTCAGTCCATGAATCTGCGCAGCCTTGGTAGCTGTCTCTGCTGCCATCTGTGCTGCATAGGGAGTAGATTTCCTTGAACCTTTGAATCCAAGACCGCCTGCACTTGCCCAGCTCAGTGCGTTGCCCTGAGCGTCTGTCAGAG
>DJXS01000091.1 GCA_002448395.1 Lachnospiraceae bacterium UBA6998
TCATCAGAACCGAGAACCTGCTTAGCGATCTCTCTGTTGAAGATCAGGCCGCCGGAGCATGCCTGCCAGGAGGAGCCGCGGATCTTGCCGTCTGCGTCTGTAACTACGTCCTTGGTGTACTGGAACTGCTTGGAAAGATCAGCGTCTGTGATTCCCAGTTCATCCAGAGGCATTGCTACGTTTACTTCAGGATCTGTATACTTCATAGCGTAGTCAGCTTCGATCAGGAAGATATCGACCTTGTCATTGTCAGCTGCTGTAGCCTGTGCTGCAAGAGCCTCGTCCAGCTTGTTCTGGTACATGTTGTCCTTGTTGTCGGTAACTACGAAGTTGATGACTGTGTCACCGATCTTGCCGCCCTTGGTGGAATCAGCGGGATCATTCGCCTGGAATCCGGGATAGTGATCCATCATTCTGTTGGGGAACTCGTTGTTCCAGCAGTAGATGTTGACTACAGCTGCGCCGTCTGCTGCAGGTGCTGCTTCTGCCTCTGCTGCAGGAGTCTCTGCTGCAGGAGCTTCAGCCTCAGCCTCAGCTGCGGGTGCCTCAGCAGGTGCGCTGGAGCTGCTTGCAGATGTGCTTCCGCCGCATCCTACGAGGGATCCGGCCACCATAGCTGTTGCGAGAATCAGACTAAGTGTTCTTTTTTTCATTGGATAAACCTCCCTTTTATTTGCCGCACACACCATTATGTACGGTATATTTTGTGTTTATATTTGCATTCCGCTTTCGCGGCAGCTGCCTTTGTAACTGTTACATGACTGTCGCCTTGTGATCACTCGGCGACTCTGTTGATATCCTTGACTGTGCTTCCCTTGTAAAGTTCGCCCTCCACAACGATCGGGCGGATGATCGTCGACCTCGGATGTTCGATCAGCCTGATCAGGTTTTCCGCCGCAAGCTTTCCGATCTGCTCCGTGTCCTGGCGGATCGTCGTGAGTTTCGGCTCGATGTGCCTTCCGATCCGAATCCCGTCGTAACCCGCTACAGAGATGTCGTCCGGGATCTGAAGCCCTCTCTCCCTTATCGCATTGATTCCGCCAAACCCCGCGAAATCATCCGGATACAGGATGCAGGTCGGCGGATCGCTCAGATCCAGAAGTTCCATCGTCCTTTGGTAAGTTTCCTCCGTGTTTCTGTAGTCAGCTGTCTTCAGATATTCGTCCGGCACTTCGATGCCCAGCTGAGTACAGGTTGTGAAGAAAGAGGAAACCCTTGCCTGTGTTACTGAAGAGTCCTTTCCGTGAATGTAAGCGATCTTTCTGTGCCCCATCTCATACACATATGTGACCAGATCTCTCATTCCCTTAACATTATCCGAGATCACTGCGATCCGGTTATTGAAAATGTAGTCGATCGTCACAACCGGTATGTTGCTGTCGACCAGTTCGACCACTTCCGAATCCTTAAAGTCGATACAGGCTATTACCACTCCGTCAAATCCTCTGTATCTTGCCCTCTCCAGATAAGTCATGGATCCGTGATGCATCTTGCTGCAGTTGACCAGTGTCAGGTCGTAATCCCTGAGTTCTATGGTCCTCTTGAAGCTATCCAGGACATTTGCGAAGAAATCATGGGTCAGCCCGCTTTGGGCTTCGTCTACGAACAGGACTCCGATGTTATGGGACCGGTTAGTCTTAAGGGCCTTGGCTGCTGAATTCGGAAAATATCCTAATTCTTTAGCCTTCCTTCTGACCATTTCTTTCGTTTTGGCACTTACGTCGTGCTGGTCATTCAGTGCTTTACTCACAGTTGCTACTGACACATTGCAAGCGGCGGCCAGGTCTTTCATCGAAACCATGTTTGTCTCCTGTAACTATAAAAAGCCTATTATTGTTTCGCCGCAAATTCGTTTAAGTAACTTAAACGTTTTTGTAGTTCTACTGTATATCTAATTTTTACATTTTTCAAGACCATTTTCGATAATTTTAACGTATTTTCACTAAATTATTAGATTGCCACAAAATCTAACAGGTGGTTTTGTTCGAAATGACAGTCAAAACTTCTTCTTTTGGTTATTTTATTCTAAAACGTTTAAGTATTTTTGGCATTGTACTACTTGTACTTGATTTTTACTAAAACTATAATGTATTCATATTAGTTTATCGTTACTTAAAACCGGAAAACATGGAGGGAAATATGAAATTCGGACATTTCGATGACGCCAACAGGGAGTACGTGATCACAACTCCCGAGACTCCTCTCCCCTGGATCAATTATCTCGGGAACCAGGACTTCTTCACTCTGATCTCCAATACTTGCGGAGGCTATTCCTTTTATAAGGATGCACGGCTTCTGAGGCTTACACGTTATCGTTACAATGATGTGCCGTACGACGGAAACGGAAAGTACATATATATTAAAGATGAGAATACTGTCTGGAACACCGGATGGCAGCCTTCCAAGACAGAATTGGACCGCTATGAGTGCAGACACGGCATGGGCTATTCCCGCTTTAGTTCTTCTAAAAACGGCGTAGCTGTCAGCCAGCTCAATTTCGTCCCCATGGGTGATACCTGCGAGCTCATTCTCCTTGATATTAAGAACGAATCCGGCCGGGAAAAGGATCTCAAGGTATTTCCTTATGTAGAGTGGTGCCTCTGGGACGCTGACGACGACCAGAAGAATTTCCAGCGAAACCTTTCGACCGGCGAAGTCGAAATAGAGTCCAATCTCGGTTACGAAATAAGCGGACTTAAAAAGCCCGAAAAGACTTCCATTGACAATTACAGTGAACTCGATTACGCCGCTGTCTACCATCGCACAGAGTACAGAGAGCGCAGAAATATGTATGCGGTCTTCTCCGTCAACCGTCCGATCAGCGGTTTCGATACAGACAGGCGCTCCTTCATAGGCGATTACAGAAGTCCTGCCCTTCCCGAAGTGGTCGAAAAAGGATCCTGCAAGAATACAATCGCAAGCGGCTGGTCTCCCTGCGCCGTTTTTGAACTTGATATAAAGCTCGCGCCCGGCGAAAGCACCAGCGTGATCTTCCAGCTGACCTATGTAGAGAATCCCGTTGAAGAGAAATGGGAATCCTACGGCGTCATCAACAAGACCAAAGCGCACTCCATGATCCGCAAATATCATGACCGCGACGCTGTCATCGCAGCTTATGAGACGCTTCGCAGTTACTGGGGCGAACTTCTGAGCAAATTCCATGTCACAAGTTCCCGCCCTGAAGTGGACAGAATGGTCAACATCTGGAATCAGTATCAGTGCATGATCACCTTCAATATGTCCCGCAGCGCCTCTTATTATGAGTCAGGAATCGGCAGAGGCATGGGCTTTAGAGATTCCTGTCAGGATCTGCTCGGTTTTGTACATCTGGTACCTGAGCGCGCCAGACAGAGAATCATCGATATCGCCTCCACGCAGTTCCCTGACGGCAGCGCATATCACCAGTATCAGCCCCTGACCAAAAAGGGCAATGCCGATATAGGCAGCGGATTCAATGACGATCCGCTTTGGCTCATCGCTGCTGTCAGCGCTTATATCCGCGAGACCGGCGACGTCACTATTTTGACCGAGTCCGTGCCCTTTGATAATGATGACTCTCTGGCGCAGCCCCTCATGGAGCACCTGCGCAGGAGTGTGAATTACACGATCACTCACAAGGGTCCTCATGGTATCCCGCTCATAGGCCGGGCAGACTGGAATGACTGTCTGAACCTCAACTGCTTCTCAGAGCATTCCGGTGAATCTTTCCAGACTTCCGGCCCCAGCGAAGGTCCGGTTGCCGAGTCCGTGTTTATTGGCGGAATGTTCGTCAAATATGCAGGCGAGTACGCGGATCTGTGCGATCTTATCGGACTTAAGGACGAAGCCGCAGCTATGCGCAAAGAGCGCGATATCATGGAGAAGACACTTCTCACTGACGGCTGGGACGGAAAGTGGTTCGTCCGCGCTTACGACGCGTTCAGCCACAAAGTCGGCTCCCACGAGTGTGAAGAGGGGCAGATCTACATTGAGCCCCAGGGCTTCTGCGTCCTTGCAGGCGTCGGCAAAGAGACCGGCGAAGCGCTTCAGGCTCTCGACAGTGTAAAAGAAATTTTGGATTCCAAGTACGGCATTGCCCTCTTGAAACCCGCTTATACAAGGTATCATGTGGAACTGGGCGAAGTTTCCTCCTACCCTCCGGGATACAAGGAAAACGGCGGCATCTTCTGCCACAACAATCCCTGGGTATCTATCGCGGAGACGGTCGTCGGACGCGGAAACAGAGCCTTTGAGATCTATTGGAAGACATGCCCTTCCTGCGTTGAGGAGTTCAGTGAGATCCACAGAACAGAACCCTATGTCTATTCCCAGATGGTTGCCGGTCCTGAAGCTCCCAACTTCGGTGAGGGCAAGAACAGCTGGCTGACCGGAACAGCGGCCTGGACCTTTACAGATATCTCCCAGTACATCCTGGGTGTATATCCCACTTTGAGCGGACTTAGCATTGATCCCTGCATCCCCGATGATTTCGGTGATTTTGAACTGACCCGTGCCTACAGAGAAGGCATTTATCACATCAGCGTCAAGAATCCCGACCATGTGGAAAAAGGCGTAAAGAAAATGATCGTTAACGGCACGGAAGTTGCCGGACATGTGATCCCCTATAAAAAGGGACAGAAAGAATACCGTGTAGAAGTGATCATGGGATAAAGATCACTGCCAGATAAATTGTTTTCATAATCCTCCTTAAAAAATGCCCCGGTACAGGTACCGGGGCATTTTCATATCTGTCAGTGATTGCTGTTTGGCCAAATCTGTATATCACGCGTACTTACTGATTACCTTCGAAAGCTTGGGAAGCATCTGCATCTTTCTGGACACAAGACCTTCCTGAATGCTGTGGGGCTCTCCTTTTTTATCCGGATAGGCCTCAAAGAGCCAGTTTCCTTTCTCTCCCGACGCGAACAGGATAGAACTGTTCTCCAGTGCCGAAGTAATGGAAAGGATTCCGATATCCGCGTTCTTGTTCTTTGTCAGAAGATCCAGCGCCTGCTGCATATCTTCCGCTCTGTCCCTGTAAGGCTCTACCTGGGGAACATTTACCTTCGTGAGCATAAGCCGTACGCCCATAACGTCTTCGAAAACTATATCTCGGCTCATCAGCTCTTCCAGAGATCCGCCCTCGTCCTCTGTCAGGGAGAAGAGTTCCTCTGAGAACTGATCGAGATCAAGACCCGCCAGAGCAGCCAGTATGTTGGCTGTTTGTCTGTCCTTGTCCGTCGTCGTGGGAGTCTGAAGGTTCATCGTATCCGACAGCAGTCCTCCGAGCATAAGGCCGGCCAGGTTTTCCTCGATCGGAACCTGATTTTCTCTGAAGATCGTCGCAATGATCGTGCAGGTGCTTCCTACGATCTCGTTTCTGAAGCTGACCGGTCTGGACGTGGAGAAGTCAGTGACTCTGTGGTGGTCGATTACTTCCAGCACTCTTGCCTTCTCAATTCCCTTGACCGACTGAGAGAACTCATTGTGATCTACCAGGATCAGCTGCTTGTCATTATAGTTGAGGATATGGGATCTCATCGCGTATCCCACCAGATGATTGTCATCATCTACGACCGGGAACGCCCTGAACTGCGTGCGTGCCATCTTCCTGCCGGCATCCTCCGCCAGTTCATGTCCGTAGAACTTCATGGGCTTGAGCGTCATCATCATCCTCACGGGAGGGGCAAAATAAAGATATCTGGAAGTATTCATCGCGCCGTATCCGGACGTTATGATCGTGCAGTGATGCTCCTTCGCAAGCTTAAGCACGCTCTCATCCACGGAAGTCTCCCAGATGATGATCAGCATGCCGGCTCCCTTTTCGATCAGGATCTTCTGGGCTTTCTTATTGCCGCCCGTGATCACGATCCTGTCCGTCACCTCGTAATCCTCGAGATTCTCCTTGTTCGTCATGGTGAGAATACTAACCTTACCATTAAGGTGACGCTGGTCGTCATCATAGTGGATCCGGCCGTTGATCGTCTTAGCTATATATTCTGTTGGAGTATCCTTGAGCATAGAGTGAGAGTACTTGGTATCGTTTAACGCAATATTTGCAAGGTCTGACTTGGAAACCCATCCAATCACCAGATTGTTCTCATCGACTACCGCGAATCCCTCTCTGTCCTCTTTCTTCATAAGTCCTACCGTCTCGAAGATGGTAGTCTCCGGCGTGATCGAGTAGGGATCGGCCAGATCCACCTCGTCAAGACGCACCTGCGCTGTCTCAAGGAAAAGGGGCTTTTCAAACCCGAATCTGTCCAGCAGATACTGGGATTCCTTGTTGATCTTCCCCAAAACGCAGGGAATCGCATCATACCCCTGTGCCTTCTTATATTCCGCGTAAGCGATCGCCGCTGCCACTGAATCCGCATGCGGATTCTTATGACCCGTTACATAAATTCTATTATCCTGTGCCATATATACCCTCCCGGCAATTCGGTTAAGAGCTGCTCATTTTCATAAATCAATGATATCATGTTCAATTTATCCAGACAATGAATTCCCTCCTCTAAAATCCTGTCTTTGTGAAAGCAAAGCGCGCCCTGATTCTCTTTTGACAGGCACAAAATGAAGAAATTAGTATTTGCCATACTCCCCGACATCTTTTAAGATGTATTAAGAATACATCCGGAATACGGAGAAGACTTTCAAAGCGGAGGTAACAAAAATGGAAAGAGAAACAATGTGCATTCAAGCCGGTTATTCACCTAAAAACGGCGAGTCCAGAATGATCCCGATCATTCAGAGCACAACCTTTAAATACGATACCAGTGAAGATATGGGCAAGCTGTTCGACCTGGAGGCTTCCGGTTACTTCTATACCCGGCTTCAGAATCCCACCAACGACATGGTGGCAGCCAAGCTCGCCGCACTCGAAGGCGGCACAGCCGGTATGCTGACCTCTTCAGGCCAGGCCGCCAACTTCTTCAGCGTCTTCAATATCGCGACCTGCGGTGATCACATTGTGAGCGCCTCTACTATTTACGGCGGCACTTACAACCTTTTCAATGTCACAATGCGCAAGATGGGCATCGAATTCACTTTCGTAGATCCTGACTGCAGCGACGAAGAGCTCGAGAAAGCTTTCCGGCCCAACACCAAGGCAGTTTTCGGTGAGACCATCGCCAATCCCGCTCTCGTCGTATTCGACATCGAGCGCTTCGCAAAGGCGGCGCACGCGCACGGCGTACCGCTCATTGTCGACAATACCTTTGCAACTCCCATCAACTGCAGGCCGATCGAGTGGGGCGCTGACATTGTCACTCACTCCACTACCAAGTATCTGGACGGGCACGACGCAACAGTAGGCGGCGCCATCATTGACGGCGGCAAATTCGACTGGATGGCACATGCCGACAAGTTCCCCGGCCTCACCACTCCCGACGAATCTTATCACGGGATCACTTACGCCGAGAAGTTCGGTATGGGCGGCGCTTTTATAACAAAGTGCACCGCACAGCTCATGAGAGATTTCGGTTCTATCCAGGCTCCCATGAACGCTTTTCTTCTCAATCTCGGCATCGAGTCCCTGGCTGTCCGCGTGCCCAGGCACTGCGAGAACGCGCAGAAGGTCGCAGAATATCTCAGCGGCCATGATAAAGTGGCATGGGTGACTTATCCCGGTCTTCCCGGCGACAAATACTACGAGAGAGCTCAGAAGTATATGCCGAACGGAACCTGCGGCGTCATATCCTTCGGGCTCAAGGGCGGAAGATCTGCCGCCGAGGCGTTCATGAAGAAGCTTAAGGTCGCAATGATCGCGACTCACGTTGCTGACGCGCACACCTGCATTCTTCACCCCGCCAATTCCACGCACCGTCAGCTCTCCGACGAAGAACTGATCGCAGGCGGCGTGGGACCGGATCTTATCCGTCTCTCCGTTGGTATCGAGAATGTCAATGATATCATTGCCGATATCGAGCAGGCGCTGGCCTGATTCCCGGACTTTAAAATGTAACAAATTGCCGAAAGGGCAGGCGCCGCATTGCGGCTCCTGCCCTTTCATCTTACGTAATCTCCCCCGTAACGCCCGGTGACCTCTCCCTTATCACCAGCGCGGTCTGTTTAGAACAACCGTCGATTCTACAGATTCCACTTTAAATCTGTCTCCCTCGATCACCATACCTGTCAGCCTGTTTCCAAACACACACCCTGTATCCAGTGCGATCATTCCCTTTCCGGGAAGCCTGCCCCATTTTCCCTCTGTGATCTCCCCCACGGGAGAACTGCCGTTAAAATAGAGCGGCACCTTGTAAGGTGTATGACCTGTCAATAGCAGTTTGCCTTCATAGTCCGTATCCCGTCCCCAGATAAGAGTTTCTATCGTATTCTTCTCCGGGTCCTCATCTTTCATACAGGCATGTGCGCACACAAATCTGTCTTCCTCGTAGTAATAAGGCATCTTCTCGTACCATTCCCGGTATTCCGAGATCTTATGCTTATGATTTATAAATGCGAACACCGTCTTCTCACCGCTGTTCATATACCACAGATCTTTATAGTCTCTTTTCCTCGGAGAATCTTTCGTGGCATCCAGCATCATCTGCTCGTGATTTCCCCTGATCAGGACACACCTGTCTCCCATCTCCTCCTTCAGATCGCGGAGGAATTTAAATACCTCATAGATCTTCGGACCCCGGTCGATCGTATCTCCGAGGTTGATCAGCATGTCACCGGTACTGTCAAAATCCAGTTTCTCCAGCAGTCTCCTGCATTCTTCGAAGCAGCCATGAATATCTGTGATGACCACTACGCGTTCACTTTGCACGAAAAACACCTCTCAATCCCAAAAATCAACACAGAGTCCCGGATTTTCCTCACTGGCAGCTCTGCACACCTGGCGCATTGCTTCCATATACCTTGGCATCTTTTCACCGAATCCTGCACATCCGGTGAAGCAGATCAGGCAGTCTCCGCCGAATTCGGGTTCTGTAAGCACATCGTACAGCGCGTCCAGATTTCTCCCGTACCACTCCGGAACCGGAAGACCCTGCTCAATCCGGTCGTGAAGCTCCGTGCGGTTCTCCACTCCCGTCAGGTCTATATAGTAACTATTGCTCATGATCAGCCGTTTCCTTTCCCTGATCTTCTTTTAATACAGCTGCGTAAATGATTTGTAATGGTCATCCGTGTAATATATTCTTCCGTCATCAGAATATATAATCCGCTTCGCGCCTCTGCTCTTCTTACCCAGTGTATCTATATCACATTCTCTGTATTTTCCCTCCGGCAGGACCCCTTCGTAATTGCCGAAATAATTGCCGCCGATGCACTTCCCCGGCGCGAACGGCTCCAGAGATCCCCCTGACCAGCCCAGTTTCTGTGCTTCCTTCTTGGTGATAAAGTTGGAGGGCAGCTTTCCAAATGTGTGAATATACAGCGCAACGTCATCCTTCGTCGTGTAACTGCCGTATTCGTCGATGGCCGCTGTCTGTACAGATTCCTCTTCTTCCTCCGGCTGCTCTTCCTCCTCAGCATATACGCTGTCCTGAAAGTCATCATCGTCATAGAGGATCAGTTCCTGGCCTTCGTCCCCGGCTTTCCCGGTATCCTGCGATGCCTGTGCCTCTGAAACAGTACTGTGCAGTGCTGCAGAATTGTCCTGCTCTCCGGCTCCGGCTTTACGGCACCCGGTCAGAAGGCTGAGCGCAAGCACCGCCGCCAGCAGCAGAACCAGCCACAAGCTCCTCTTCCTCTTCTTCATGACAGCCCTCCGTTAGTCAAAGATCCTGCGGATCCCCGCGATCGTCCTGTAATCGGCTCTCTCACTGATCTTAATGCCGTCCCTGCTGTTGGATGCGTGAACGATCCTTCCGTCCCCAAGATAAATTGCTACATGTCCGTAATAGCAGATGATATCGCCCGCCTTCGCCTCTGCGAGGGATGCGACGCTCTTGCCCTTGGTCCGAATCGCCGCGTCGTAATGCGGAAGGCTTACGCCGAAGTTGCGGTAGACCAGCATTACAAATCCTGAGCAATCCGTTCCCTTGGTGAGGCTGTTTCCTCCGTACACATAAGGGTTTCCGACGAACTGCAGCGCATATGCCGCCACCATTTCACCCTTAGTCTTCACTGTCTCTGTCTTGGTGCTCTCCGCTGCCGCGGCACTGACATCCTGCGTCTTCTCTTCATCGAGGACGCCGTTATTGTCAAAATAGTACTTCTTCCCGCTCAGTGTGAGCCAGCCGGTCTGTGCGGCCCCGCTGCCTGTCAGATAATATGTCTTGCCGCCGGTCTTCAGCCAGCCGGTCTTCATTGCTCCGGCCGCTGTCAGATAGTACAGGCTGTTATTGTCCTTCACCCAGCCGGTCATCATATGACCTTCGGATGCCATATAGTACCACAGTCCCTTGATCTTCAGCCAGCCGGTCTTCATTGCTCCGGTGCTGTCCAGATAATACCATTTGCCGCTGACCTTCGCCCAACCGGTCTTCATAGCCCCGTTCGTCCCCAGATAGTACCAGGTATTGCTGACATTTACCCAGCCGGTCTTCATAGCCCCGTTCGTTCCCAGACGATACCACTTATTATCGTCCTTCACCCAGCCGGTCCTCATCTTTCCGTCTGTTCCAAGGTAATACCAGGTGCCGCCTGATTTCAGCCAGCCCGTGACAGCCTTTCCGCCGCGTACGTAGTACCAGGCTCCGCTCCTGTAATGCCATCCGTTTCCGAGGCTCCGGAATTCTCCCGCGAGGTCAGCGTAAGACGCGCCCTCTGTCATGGCACTGCCGGTCCTGGCTGAATCCGCTGCCGGAATTGTTCCCGCCGCAGCCGCCTGTACGGGCATTGCCGCCGATGACAGGATCAGGACCATTCCTAAAATTGCTGCAAATCTGATTTTCATAATATACTCTCCGTATTGTCCGTTTACGGACCTTCATTTTAATCATTTACAAAGAGTATAACATATTCGTAACAATTTTAGAAACATTTTGTAATTTAAAAGAAATATTTTATTTTCTGGTCACAAACCATCTCTGATTTTCCTCATAGAACAGATTCACCTCCTGTCCCTCCACCATACAGGTATACATGAGTCCCATGCCGCCCGCCTTGCGGCTGGCGCGGCGCTCACATCTCTTCACCCGGTCGATCATATACTTTCTTCCGTCCTCCCATGTGATCCTGCAGGGCCTTAAGAATCCTTCCCGTGTAAACTCCGCAAGCACGTCCACATAGACCTTCGCCGGATTGACCTCAAAGCCGTCCCCTTCCCCGTCGCTGTAGATCCTGATCGCGCCTCCGCCTTCGGGATCCCTCTTCTCCTTATTGCCGCGTTCTCCGTTCAGTCTCCTGGCCGGCTGCATTCCGTAACTGTGCAGGGCATCCCTGCTGATATTCGTATCTGTGTGAGGCATTTGTCTGTCCCTCCCGTCTCAGATTCCTGTGTACTGCTGTACCCGCTTATCCGCTCTTGTCCTCTCTTATGCTCTCTTATCCTTATTTATTTCCTCTCTTATCCTCATTTATTGCGCGTCACACTCCGCTCCTGTTTCCCCGCTCGAAATACCCGTGCGGGTGAACAATGTGCGTCTCTGCGTCATCCGCCGACAGCTTCGTATCTATGTGCATGAGTCCCCTGCGCACTGCCTGAAACCCGAACCTGTCCCGGATCTCGTCCACCGCAAGGTCCGCCTTAAGCTGCTTCTCTCTCCACTCCGGGCTTGTGAAAAGGCTGATCTGGTACGGGTGATCTTCCGTCATCAGATGGCTGACCCTGACCCCGATGCTGCGGACCGGTCTCTCCCAGCCGTAGTTCTCCCTGAAGAGCCTCACAGCCTCCCGGGCGATCTCCTCGGAGATATTGGTGGGCACATCCACCTTGTGCTGTCTTGAAAACCCCTGAAGATCCCCGTCCCTTACACTGATCTCAACCACATCTCCCGCAAAGCCGTGTCTGCGCAGTCTGGAAGCCACGCTCTCTGCCAGCATGTATATGACCATCTTCACATCCTGGTCCGTAGTAAGGTCCCGCGGCGTAGTCGTACTGTTCCCGATACTCTTTACCGGCACTTCGCTGCGGTCAGCGGCCACCGGTGTCTGATCCTCTCCTCTGGCAAAAGCGGAAAGGACCAGGCCGATCTTCCCGAAGACGCTCTGAAGAAAGAGCGGGTCCGTCCTGGCAAGGTCCCCGATCGTCAGGATCCCGTATCTGTAAAGCTTGCGCCGGGTCGCGCTCCCCACAAAGAGCAGGTCCGATACCGGGCTTTCCCAAACGATATGTCTGTAATTGTCCCTGTCGATCACCGTGATGGCGTCCGGCTTTCTGTAATCCGATCCGAACTTGGCAAAGACCTTGTTCCAGCTGACGCCTATGCTCACCGTGATCCCGAGTTCCCGGCGGACCCTGTCCGAGATCCGCGCCGCCAGCTCAGGGCCGCTCCCGAGGCATTCCCCGCTCCGGGTGCAGTCGATCCAGCACTCGTCGAGTCCGTATGGTTCCACCAGATCCGAGTATTCCCTGTAGATCTCCCTTGCCTGCTCCGAAAAGCGCAGATACAGGTCCATCCTGGGCGGCAGGATGATAAGCCCGGGACAGGCCTGTCTGGCCTGCCACAGGGCCTCTCCCGTCTTCACCCCTGCCCTCTTCGCTATGTAATTGGCTGTCAGGATGATCCCGTGCCTCTGCTCCGGGTCCCCTCCGACTGCCAGCGGTCTTCCGGCCAGTTCAGGGTGGTGGAGCATCTCCACGCTGGCGTAGAAGCAGTTGCAGTCCGAGTGCAGTATCACTCTCTCCATAGTCCTGCTCCTGTTCCGGAATCAGATCATGGATCCTTCTCCTGATGCATCTGAATTTCCTTTCATGCATTTTAATTTCCTCTTGCAAACAGTATATTTCGAACGTATATTCGTGTCAAGGGGGTTTTTCGTGTTGACAGGTCCGGAAACCGCGGATACAATTAAGGAAATTAAATTTCCTCTCATGTGTTTTTTGACGTCCGCAGCAGGTCTGCGGCCGGAATGAAGGAGAAAGGTGACATGACTTTCGGAGAAAAGGTAAGAGAGCTGAGGATCAGGAACGGATATTCCCAGGAGCGGCTTGCCGAAATGACCGGCGTGACCAAGCGCACCGTGCGCAACTGGGAAACAGAGGGGAAATATCCCCGCAGCCAGGCGCTCTACGCAAGGCTTGCCTCTGCCCTGGGCTGCAACGAGGAGTACCTCAGAGGTGAACAGGAACTGTTCCTGACCCGGGCCGCGGAGGTTTACGGGACAAGGGGGCAGCAGCAGGCGCAGGCGTTTTTGGACAGCACGCGCGCCATGTTTGCCGGCGGCGATCTTTCACCCGAAGATATCGACATGATCGGGAAGCACTTTATGGAGATGTTCTGGGAAGCCAAGGAGAACGCGAAGAAATATACGCCCGCGAAGTATAAGGGCGCGGCAGGCGAAGGCAGCGCCGCACAGAACGGCGTCGATCTCTGAAGGAGGAGTTTTTCGGATGAGCAGGCTTTATGTCTATCAGAAAATTGAGAAGCTGGTCCGAAGGCACGGGACCCGGGATCCCTTTGAACTGCTCGATGCCATGCACGTGCAGGTCCGTTTCTATTTTGACCTGCACAGCACCAAGGGATTTTCGCGCTATTTCCTGCGGCAGTATTTTGTCGGGATCAATGGAAACCTCCCCGGGGAAGAACAGCGGATCGTCGCGGCCCACGAGCTGGGCCATATTGTGCTGCACGCGCAGGCACTTAAAAGTTCCCCGCTCTTTGACACGGCTGTCTATGACAAGCGCAGCGGCACGGAATATGAGGCCAATCTGTTCGCGGCGGATCTCCTTCTGCGGGATGAAGACGTAATGGAGGCGGCGGGAAAGCCGGAGACGGATCTTGAAAGCCTGTGCCTTTCTCTTGGCACGACGCCGGGACTCATGAATTTCAAGCTCCGCAGCATGTACAGGAGGGGGCTTGGAATCCCCCTCTTCGCCGAATGCGACAGCCGTTTTCTCGCGCGGCAGTAAATGTGTTATTTCTGTGATTTCATTTGCTATGCATTCCCGACTGATGGTATACTTCCACTGGAACCAGGAACAGCACTGTTCCATTGTATTGTATCCGCGCAAGGCGGAATAATAACAAGGAGTACGACAAATGAACAACAAGAAAGACACACGTTACATGGTAACCCTTGCCCTGATGGCTGCGATCGTGATTCTGCTGGCAAATACACCGCTTGGCATGATCCAGCTTCCTATCATCAAGGCGACTACGGTCCACATCCCCGTTATCATCGGATCCATTGTACTGGGTCCCGCAGCCGGAGCTTTTCTGGGCGCTGTTTTCGGGGTCTGCTCTATGATCAGTAATACGCAGGCTCCCACTCTTCTCTCTTTTGCCTTTTCCCCTTTCCTTAGTACAACCGGCCTCATCGGCGTAATAAAGGCCCTTTGGGTCAGCATCGGCTGCCGCGTCATGATCGGCGTTGTATCCGGCTGGGTCTCTGTCGCCCTTAAAAAGCTCAGTGTCCCTGCGGCGGTGCGTCTCGCGGTCACCGGCTTTATCGGCTCCATGACCAATACAGTTTTTGTTATGGGCAGTATTTATCTGCTCTTTGCGCAGCAGTACGCTGAGGTCAAGAATGTGGGAATGGAAGCAGTCTTCGGCCTGGTTATGGGAACAGTTGCCGCCTCAGGCGTCCCGGAAGCGATTGCAGCCGCTATCCTCGTCACAGCCATTACAGGCGGCCTGATGAAGTCCGGCGTGCTTCGGCAGAACACTGTTTTGGCCGGTTCCCATTAAGCATTTATATAATCACGGAGGTGCAGCATGCTTTTCGCTATTGACATCGGCAACACAAATATGGTGATCGGGTGTATAGACGGGGATAAGATCCTCTTCTCCGAGCGGCTCTCCACTGACCACAGCAAGACCGCGCTTGAATACGCCCTTGCTTTCAAGAATGTCCTGGATCTTCACGGCATCGACCGCACAGGCATCACGGGTGCGATCATTGCCTCTGTAGTTCCGCCGATCACAGCCATAATGACCGAGGCGCTGGGCAAGATCATGTCCTGCAATGTCAAGATAGTGGGACCCGGCCTCAGGAACGGCCTCAAGATCTGCATGGATAATCCGGCGCAGGTCGGCGCTGACCTGATCGTCGCCGCTGTGGCGGGTGTCCGGGATTATCCCTGCCCTCTGATCCTGATCGATATGGGAACTGCGACAACTATTACTGTTGTCGACAAGGATAAGAATTACCGCGGCGGCATGATCCTTCCGGGCCTGCGGGTCTCCCTGGATTCCCTCACTTCCAGGACCTCCCAGCTCCCCAGGATCAGCCTGGATCCTCCCAAGCGCCTCATAGGCACCAACACCAATGACTGCATGAAGAGCGGCATCCTCTACGGAAGTGCCTCCATGCTCGACGGAATGATTGAGCGCATCGAAGATGAGATCGGAATGAAGACGACAGTCGTCGCCACCGGCGGACTGGCCAATGCCATCGTTCCTTTGTGCAAGCACGAGATCATTCCGGATGATGATCTTCTTCTTCGCGGTCTTCGCTACATTTACGAGAGAAACAGCTGACCGCATCTCTTTGTAAGGAAGGAGCAACTACTATGCTGAAAGGTAAGACGATCCTGCTCGGTGTCACAGGGAGCATCGCTGCTTACAAAGCCGCGGATCTCGCGAGCCGCCTTGTAAAGCAGCACGCGCAGGTCCATGTGATCATGACGGAAAATGCGGCGAAGTTCATCTCTCCTATTACGTTCGAGACCCTCACAAGCCGCAAGTGCATCACCGACACCTTTGACAGGAATCATCCTATCGAAGTGGAACATATATCACTTGCCAAAAAAGCGGATCTCGCCATTATTGCCCCCGCGACAGCTAACATCATAGCCAAGATGGCTTACGGAATAGCGGACGATATGCTCTCGACCACTCTCCTCGCCTGCACCTGCCCGGTCCTCGTCTCTCCCGCCATGAACACGAGAATGTACGAACATCCGGCAACCCAGGCCAATCTCGCTGTGCTTAAGGAACGGGGCGTGAAGATCATTGAGCCCTCCAGCGGACATCTCGCCTGCGGAGATGAGGGCAAGGGCAAGCTTCCGGATCCTGCAGTCCTGGTTGACAGCATCCTGCTGGAGATCGCCTGTGAAAAAGATCTCGCGGGGAAGAAGGTTCTTGTAACTGCAGGTCCTACTCAGGAAGCCATAGACCCGGTCCGTTTCATCACAAATCACTCCAGCGGCAAGATGGGCTATGCCATCGCTCATGCAGCCGCCCTTCGCGGCGCCGAGGTCACACTGGTGTCAGGGCCTGTCTCCCTCACTCCTCCCGCAGGAGTGAAGCTGGTCCCGATCACATCCGCGCGCGACCTCTTTAATGCTGTCACCGCAGTCTCCGATCAGCAGGACATCATCATCAAGGCAGCCGCCGTCGCCGATTACCGGCCGGCCGCGGTCAGCGATGAGAAGATCAAAAAGGCTGACAACGACCTGAGCCTGGACCTGGAGCGCACAGAAGACACCCTGCAGTATCTGGGACAGCACAAGCGTGCAGGCCAGATTCTTTGCGGATTCGCCATGGAGACCTCTGATCTGGAAAATAAAGCGAGAGGGAAGCTTGCGAAGAAGAATCTGGACATGATCGTGGCCAATAATGTCAAAGTCGCCGGAGCAGGCTTCGGCACAGACACCAATGTGGTTACATTTATCACCCCCGATGACACACAGCAGTTGGAGATCATGAGCAAGGAAAGCGTTGCCATGAAACTGCTTGACCGCCTGATCACACTGTAGGGCATCGTATAATAGAAAGCGGCACTGCTCAGTCATGAGCTGTGCCGCTTTTTTTATAAAAAACCGCTTATTCTTATGCATTATCTGCATTTCGTTGATATAATAACTATATACCATATATTATTGCTGTTAAAAAAGACCCGGCGTCCAATGCTGTTTAGGGAGTAGGCATATCTGTGGACGCGAGCCTTTTTTAACACGATTATTATAAACCTATAGTGTTCATTTTTCAAAACCTTTCAGGTTATTAATTAAAAGATTCTGACCCTCTATAATTCTCTCATGGAGATTTTGCAATGAGTGATTATAAAGCAGCGATCGGAAAAAGAGTTTCGACTCTGAGAAAAATAAATGGAATGACGCAGGAGAATCTCGCTGAATTACTGGACTGTTCTGTCAAGCATATCAGCCACTCCGAGCGTGGAATTGCCCTCTTATCCCTTGAGAAATATCTCTTTCTCAGTGATTATTTCGGCTGCAGTCTCGACTATCTCCTAAAGGGTTCATCCTCTTCTGATATATCCTCCTGTCTTCCCGCCGAAGTCCTGAAGATCCTCAGAGAGGACGAAAGCGAGGAACAGGAACTGCTTCTGGCCTACCTGAATATGTACTCCAGAATAAAAAACTTACGCAATTAAAAAGCTGTGAAAAATGGACATCCCATTCTTCACAGCTTCTTTTTATCATCTCTTTATTCTCTTTACAGCTATTATCTTTACAGCATGTGAGCCCTCAGCTCTTCTCCGCTCATCGCGGAAAGATATGCCGGAGCAATATCAAGAACGGTCTTGCAGCCGCACTGACCTTCCTGATTGAGTCTGTAAGCTGCTCTCGCGAAAGCGACCAGAACGCTTCCCGTAAACTCAGGGTTGGAATCCAGTTTGAGGGAATACTCGATGACGTGTGTATTCTCGTCGTTCGCACCTGTCACACCGGAATACAGGACGCTGCCGCCATGGGGAAGTCCTGCGTGATCACGGGCCATTTCTTCTGCGGAGATGAAGTGTACGGTGGTGTCGTACTCGTCAAAATAGTTAGGCATGGTCTTGATCTCATTCTCGATCCTGGCCAGATCCGCTCCCTCTGCTGCCACGACAAAGCACTCTCTTGTGTGCTTCTGCCTTGTGGTAAGTTCGGGTGCCTTGCCTGCACGCACAGCTTCCAGGGCTGCAGGAACCGGAATGGTATACTGTCTTGCGTCGATAACGCCGTCAATCCTGCGGACCGCATCGGAGTGGCCTTGGCTGACGCCCTTGCCCCAGAAGGTATAAGGTGTTCCGCCGGGAAGGACAGCGCTCGCATATACTCTGTTCAGAGAGAACATGCCGGGATCCCAGCCGCAGGAAATAATGCCGATCTTGCCGGCTTTCTTCGCGGCTGCATCTACATCCGCGTAGTGCTCCGGAATATGTGCGTGTGTGTCAAAACTGTCGATAATATTGTAAAGGGCTGCATATTTAGGTCCCTGCACAGGCAGGTCCGTTGCGCTGCCGCCGCAGAGGATCAGCACATCCATAGGAACTTCCTGCTTCACAAGAGCTTCTTCTCCGTAAACTTTGACGCCGGCGGTCTTGATCTTAAGCCCTGCGGGGTCGCGGCGGGTAAATACACCGACAAGTTCCATATCGGGATTGCGGCGGATCGCCTGCTCAACGCCTCTGCCAAGGTTTCCGTAACCGAAAATTCCTACTCTGATTGCCATGTCATTGTCCTCCATAAATTTTGTATACAATAATACTAAAAAACTATAACATGCCGCAGTATCCGCTGACAAGTGAATTTCATTCACATTTGACAAATTGTTTCATGCTTTACATCACGACATTGCTCTGCTTCCCGTCCATCCAGTTCTGCAGATTCTCGAATACGATCTTCGCGCGAAGGCTCATGGACTCCTTCGTTGCAAACGCTACGTGCGGCGTCACAAGCACATTCGGCGCATGCAGGATCGGTGACTCGACATCCAGGGGCGGCTCCTTGTCGAAGACATCGATACCGGCGCAGGCGATCACGCCCTTGTGAAGCGCCTCCGCGAGGTCCTTCTCGACCACAACCGGTCCGCGCGCCACGTTGATCAGTATTGCAGTGGGCTTCATCATCGCCAGCTTCTTCGCGTCGATCATCCCTCTGGTGGAATCGTTCAGCGGGCAGTGCAGCACGACGATATCTGACTTCGCCAGAAGTTCTTCCTGCGGCACCTGCTTCACATAGGAAGCTGCTTCTTTGTGGATCGTCCTGCTCTGGGCCAAAATATCGCACCCAAAAGCGTGGAACAGTTCTGCCGTGCGGCTTCCGATCTTGCCCAGGCCAATAATGCCGACTGTCTTGCCCTTGAGCTCCCAGCCGACAAGTCCGTCCTTGGTCTTCCCATCGCGGCACCTGCCTTCTACTTCGCGCATATTGCGGGCCAGGGACAGAACCATGCCGAGTACCAGCTCTGAGACCGCCTCATTGGAGTAGCCGGAGGCGTTGCTAACCGCGATCCCTCTCTCTTTTGCCGCCTCAAGCCCCACATGGTCGACACCGGTAAAAGCGATATCTATAAACTTCAGGTTCGGGCATGCGCGCAGAACATCCGCGCTCATGGGCATGTTGGCCAGGATCATCGCGTCCGCGTCCTTAGCTTCCTCGATCAGCTTGTCCTTGTCTGTCGTTTTGGCAAAAGATTCGAAAACCACGCCTTTTTCCTCAAAGGGCTTCTGGCACTCTTTCAGTTCGACATCGGAAATGCCGAGGGATTCCATGATTACAACTTTCATAATACAAATCCTCCTTGCATAATCAAGCGTCCACATTCTTATGTTTATGCTATAATAATCAGAAATTGAATTTCTCCACGTAATTGTATTCTATTTTTCCACGAAAGGAAACTCCTCTTATGACCAAAGCCGACAAGCTCCTTGTACAGGACATTCACAATATTCTCGATAACGGCTACAAAGATGTAAATCCCCGCCCCAGATATGAGGACGGGACTCCCGCCTACACCATCAGTGTCAATCATGTCGTGCGCAAATACGACCTTAGTAAAGGCGAATTTCCCATCTGCACGCTGCGACGCCAGGCCTGGAAGACAGGGATCCGAGAGATCTTCACCATCTACCAGCACCCGACAAATGTTCTCTCCGAGATGAGAGAGCTGGGCGTTACATGGTGGGATCCATGGGATATCGGCGACGGCACGATCGGCCAGCGCTACGGCGCCACTGTTAAGCGCTATGACCTGATCCACAACCTGATCAACGATATCCAAAAAGATCCTTACGGCAGAAGAAAAGTCGTCTCCCTCTGGCAGGAGTCTGATCTTCACGAGACCAAAGGCCTCGCTCCCTGCGCTTTCCTGACTATGTGGAATGTCCGCGGGGAATACCTGGATATGAGCATGATCCAGCGCAGCGGCGATATGCTGACGGCATCCGGCGCGGGCGGTATCAACGAGATCCAGTACGCCGCGCTTCTTATGATGATCGCTAAAGTGACCGGTTATGAGCCCGGCGTATTCACACACTTCGTCGCCAATGAGCAGATCTATGACCGCCATATGGACAACGCGCAGGAAATGCTGCGCCGCGCAGAGGTCATGGCAGACGATACACAGCAACCTGTCCTGGTTCTGAACAAGGAAAAAGGCTGCCATTTTGAAGACATCACGATCGATGACTTTGAAATGAGAGATTACAATCCCATGAAGCCGCAGCTTACTTTTGAGCTGGGAATCTGAAGAAGCAGCAGCGCCCTGCCGGGCGCGGCTTTATTCATCCGGTTGTGATTTCATATTGTCGCGCCCAAATGCTGAATGCTGAGGGCTGCCGCCTCAAGTCCAGCCTCGCAGCATTCCCTGAAGTCCGCTCCGCGCAGCAGGCCTTCCATAAAGCCTGCCACAAAATTGTCGCCGGCTCCCGTTGTGTCCACCACCGGGACTTTCAGCGCGGGAAGCATAAAGCGCTCTCCGCTTTCTGACGCAGCAGCGTAGATTCCCTGCTCGCCGGCCTTGATCACCACATGGCGGATACCTTGTTCCAAGAGAGCCTCCGCCATTTCTTCATAACTTCCGTCTATACCTGTCAAAAAAGCAGCTTCTGTATCGTTTGGGAAAATATAGTCGATCATCGGCAGTACCGCCGCAATGTCGCTCAGGGACATACTGCGGAATGTCGGTATTTTGGTATCCGCGCAGACAAGCGCAGCCCTGCGTCCCATTGACGAGAGTACAAAGGACTCGTTGACCGCGTCGCCGCCAAGGTTGAGCGTGATGCTCTGCGCGCGCGTCTTCCCCATTCCCAGAGGATCACCTTCGACGCCCCTTGTTATGCAATCTACCACCGCCTGTCCGATGCAGATGACCGAAACCGCTGCCTTACTCTGTTCTGTCTCTTTCATGTCCGCTCTCATCGCTGCCTGTCCTCTGTAGAAAAACAAATGTTTATTTTCATTTCCATATTCATATGATAGTATTAGAAAGTCAAAAAATACAGAATTTTGTATATTCATAAAGGGGGATTTCAATGGATCTGGCAAGTATTCTCACTCAAATCGATGACGTTCTGTACACCTGGCTTCTGATCTATCTGCTGGCAGGCAGCGGCATCTATTTCTCAGTGCGCACCCGTTTTGTGCAGGTCCGCCGCTTTAAAGACGCCCTCCACTGCATGATGGAGAAAAAAGAGGGCGATAAGGGCGTCTCCTCATTCCAGGCGCTGATGATCGCCACTGCTTCCCGTGTAGGAACCGGCAATATGGCAGGCGTCGCGACCGCGATCATCCTGGGCGGACCGGGCGCCGCGTTCTGGATGTGGCTCATGGCGGTCCTGGGATCTGCCTCTGCTTTCATCGAGAGTACGCTGGCCCAGATCTACAAGAAAAGAGAGGGCGACTCCTTTAAGGGAGGTCCCGCTTACTACATAGAGAGGGCTCTCGGCTCCAGGCCACTCGGCATCGTATTCGCTATCTCGCTGATCGCCACCTTTGCGTTTGGCTTCAACGGGCTTCAGGCCTACAATATCGTCTCGGCGTTCGCGGTTTACACGACGAATCTTGAATCCAGCATCCTTCCCACTGCGATCGGCATTATCCTTGCTATCGCGGCGTTCTATATTTTCTTTGCCGGAGACGTCATCGGAAAGATCTCTTCCGTCCTCGTTCCCGCAATGGCGGCCCTTTATATCGCCATCGGTGTCTTTGTGATCGTCACAAATATCACTAAACTGCCCTCTGTCCTTGCGATCATTATGGCAGACGCATTTAACTTCAAGTCGATCTTCGGCGGTTTTACGGGCTCCTGTATGGTGCTGGGCATCAAGCGCGGCCTCTTCTCCAATGAGGCAGGTATGGGTTCCGCTCCCAACGCGAGTGCCTCCGCTACCGTCTCCCATCCGGCCAAGCAGGGACTGGCGCAGATCATCTCCGTATATATCGACACTCTTTTGATCTGCTCCACGACAGTTTTCCTGATCCTTCTGACCGGCGACTGGTCAGACAGCGGCTATTCGGGAATCCCGCTTCTGCAGCAGTGCGTGGCAAGAGTCATCGGCCCCGTCGGCATTCACTTTGTGACCGTCATTGTCTGCCTGTTTGCCTTTACTTCCATTATCGGAAATTACTTCTACGCGGAGGCAAATATTCTGTTCATAACCAAGAACAAGGTAGTGATGAACATCTTCCGGGCAGCAGCCGCCCTTATGGTCTTCATCGGCGCGGGCAACAGCCTCGACGTGGCCTGGAGCCTTGCAGACATCACCATGGGCCTGGAAGCTGTCGTCAACATCGTCGCGATCGTTCTGCTCGGAAACATTGCATTTAAGGCACTGGACGACTACGAGGCGCAGATGGCCAAAGGTCTCGACCCGGTCTTCCACGAGTCCAACATCGGGCTCACAAATACTGATGTCTGGAAAGATTAATCCTGAGACGAAACGCCTTCAGACATCTGATGATAAACTGCCATTCGGATGTAACAGTCCTCTGTTTCAGAGAAAAATCCCCGGAGTTCTTAAAGATCTCCGGGGATTCTTTTATGCGTCCTGACCGCTCAGGCTTTCCAGCCCGCGAGAAGTTCCTGAACTTCTTTTTCCGTCTCAAACACTTCATCGATTGTAGGATTGTCGATAAAACGGCATTTCTCCATGCTGTAACGGATCATCTGAGTGATCTCGGGATATCTGACCTTGCCGCTCAGGAATGCCTGGACAGCCAGCTCGTCTGCGGCGTTAAAGACAGTCGGAAGGTTTCCGCCCTTGCCGATCGCTTCATAGGCGAGCTTCAGTGCGGGGAAAGTCTCCATATCGGGCTTTTCAAAGGTCATCTGTCCGAGCTTGTAGAAATCCATCTTCTCGCCGCCCATGGGCCTGCGCTCGGGATAGTACAGCGCGTACTGGATGGGAAGGCGCATGTCCGGAAGACCAAGCTCCGCGATGATAGCGCCGTCCTCATATTCCACCATGGAGTGGATCACACTCTGAGGGTGTACGAGAACCTGGATCTGAGCAGGATCCACGTCAAAGAGCCATTTGGCTTCGATCACTTCAAGCCCTTTATTAACAAGTGTAGAGGAGTCAATGGTGATCTTGGGACCCATAGCCCATGTGGGATGCCGCAGCGCGTCCTGGGCGGTCACATTCTCAAGGTCCTCCGCTTTTTTGCCTCTGAAGGGGCCTCCTGATGCTGTGAGCCAGATCTTAGCGATCTTATTGCCGTTCTCTCCGTTAAGAGACTGGAAGATCGCGCTGTGCTCACTGTCCACAGGGAGGATCGGAACGCCCTTGCTCGCGGCCAGCGGCATAATGATATGACCGGCTGTGACCAGAGTCTCTTTGTTCGCAAGCGCGATCTTCTTCCCTGATTCGATCGCGGCAACTGTAGGGCGCACGCCGACCATTCCCATAATGGCGGTGACAAAATAGTCATATCCTTCCATTGACGCCACTTCCAAAATGCCGTCCATTCCCGCGAGGACTTTGACATCCATATCCTTAACGCGGATCCTGAGGTCTTTGGCGGCCTCTTCGTCCCACATCACAGCCGTCTTCGGCCTGAATTCGCGGATCTGGGCTTCTATCAGATCCACGCTCTTTCTGGCACACAGCGCCGTAACTTCTATGTCTTTCTGTTCTCTCGCAACGTCCAGTGTCTGCCGTCCGATGGAACCTGTAGAACCCAATATCGCTATCTTTTTCATTATGTCCTCCATGCCTTCAGTTTCTTGTCCTGTTTATGATCTTCGATACGATCGAATCCGCGTCGATTCCGGTCAGCCGGTATAGTTCCTGGGGAGAGCCGTGTGTGACAAAGGTATCCGGAATGGCGATCTGCAGAAGTTCCACATCCAGATCCTGCTCCGCGTACCACGCGGCGACATGCTCTCCGAAACCGCCGCTGTGCACATTCTCTTCCATCGTCACGATCATGGAATACTTTCCTGCCGCTTCCCACAAAAGGTCTGTATCCATGGGCTGTACGAAGCGGGCATTGGCAATGGAACAGGCAAGTCCCTGCTCCTTCAGCGTCTCTCTGACTTTAAGCGCTGTTTTGACCATACTGCCGACTGCCAGAAGGAGGATTCCGCCTTCGTCGTACAGCATTTCCGCCTTTCCCTCTTCGATCGGCGCGCGATGCCCTTCGAGCCCTTTATAAGCAGATCCGCGGGGATAGCGGATCGCTGCCGGACGTCCGAGATTCATTGCAAACCTCAGCATATCCCGCAATTCCTGCCCGTTCTTGGGCGCCATGACTGTCAGGCCCGGTACCGATGAAAAATAGGAAAGATCAAATATTCCCTGGTGCGTTTCACCGTCCGCGCCGACAAGACCTGCCCTGTCAACTGCAAACACGACCGGCAGCTGCTGCAGACATACATCCTCCACGATCTGGTCGTATGCGCGCTGCAGGAAGGTCGAGTATACGGCAAATATCGGTTTGAGACCGCCGGCAGCAAGACCGGCCGCAAATGTTACCGCGTGCTGTTCGGCAATACCCACGTCAAAAAATCTCTTGGGGTGCATGACGTGGAAAGAATGAAGTCCCACGCCGTCCTCCATGGCAGCCGTGATCGCCACCATTGAAGGGTCAGCTTCCGCGATCTTGAGGATCTCAGTAGAGAATACGTCTGTATAAGTTTCAACTTTCTCAGACTTCGCGGGCAGCCCTGTTTTGACAATAAAAGGCGGTGTCCCGTGGAAGCGGGATGGCTTTCTCTCCGCCGGCAGGTAGCCCTTTCCCTTTTTGGTGCAGACGTGGATCAAAACAGTTTTATTGACTCGCTTGGCGTCCTCGATGGATTTCACGATGCTCTTTATATTGTGCCCGTCGATCGGCCCGAGGTAAGTGATCCCCATCTCTTCAAAGTACATTCCGGGTACCATGAGCGATTTGAGTGACTGCTTCGCGCGGCTGATTCCCTTTACTACGCCGGGGACCGCGTCATTGAGCGAATCATGGATCTTGTCCCTTAACTGGATATATCCGTCCGAAGTCCTGATCTCGCTGAGATAGCTGGACATCCCTCCCACATTAGGAGAGATGGACATCTTGTTGTCATTGAGGATAATGATCAGGTTCGAATTGAGTCTGGATGCGTCATTGAGCCCTTCGTAGGCAAGACCGCCTGTCATAGCTCCGTCTCCGATCACGGCGACGATCGTTCTCTTCTCTCCGAGCAGATCCCTCGCCCTCGCCATTCCGAGAGCCGCGCTGATCGATGTGGAACTGTGTCCCGAATCAAACACGTCAGTATCACTCTCAGACCGCTTGGGGAATCCGCTGATCCCGCCATACTGGCGGAGCTTATCGAAGCCATCCTTACGGCCTGTCAGAATTTTGTGCGTGTAAGACTGGTGTCCTACGTCCCATACGATCTTGTCCTGCGGAAGATCCAGCGTAAGATGCAGTGCCATCGTGAGCTCAACCGCTCCCAGGTTGCTGGCGAGATGCCCTCCCGTCATGCTGACTTTGCGAACCAGAAACCGCCTGATCTCCTCGGCCAGGTTGTCTAATTCATCAGGTGCTATTTCCTTTATATCATTAGGTCCTTGTATTTGATCGAGCAGTGCCATCGGCAACTCTCCTTTCAACTCCCGTGTATGTAGATTAGTGCTATTCTATTATACTATCTTTATCGGCTTTTTTCATTCTTTAGCGGAAAGTTGGCAAAATCTTCAGTTTCCAACTTTTACGTCTGGTGCTAAAATGCACAATAGTAAGTTACTGTCTAATATAAATAGCATTCTGCCGCCTCAGGCGGCCAAAACGGTGATCATATGAAAAAACCAAATAAGATTCAGACCATACTGTCTGTTGCATCCTGTAAACTTACCCGCGGGATCCTTCGAAAGACAGGCCGCGGCGGCACGGCGCTTCCCGGCATAGTTGCCATGAAGGTCGCGAAGAATATTCTGGCTGTTCCCGCCTCCGAAATGGATATTATAGTTGTCACCGGCACAAACGGCAAGACCACGACCTGCAACATGATCGAACACGCTCTTTCTGAGAACGGCCACGACTGCCACCGTGACAAATCGGGTGCGAACCTGCTTCACGGTATCGCTTCCGATCTGGTCTGTGACACAAACTGGCTCGGCAAACCCAGGAACCGCTATGCGGTACTCGAAGTTGACGAGGCGGCCCTCAAACAGGTCGTTCCTTATATCCGCCCCAAAGTGATCGTGGTAACAAATCTGTTCACTGATCAGGCTGACCGTTTCGGCAGCGTGGAGAATACTCTCGCCGAGATCCGCAAAGGCGTTAAGCGCAGTCCGGGATCCGTTCTCGTTCTCAACGCAGAGGATACACAGTCTGCTTCGCTTGCACTGGATGTCCCCAATAAAGTTGTCTGGTACGGCCTTGAGCAGTCTGTAGGCGAACAGGGCCAAACTGACCTCTCCGACGCGGGCAGGTGCCCTAAATGCGGCGGTGAATACGAATATGACTATCATATTTACGCGCACCTCGGAGGTTTCCGCTGTCCCAAGTGCGGCTACTGCCGTCACACTCCGGATGTCGCTGTCACCTCCATTGACAAGATGGGCACGGACGGCAGCATGATCCACATGCGCACGGACGGCAGTGAAGAAGAGGTCTTCGTATCTCTTCCCGCCGTATACAATATTTACAATGCCGCCGCATGCGTTGCCGCGATAAAGGCGCTCGGTTTCCCCGCGCAGGAAGCGATCCAGTCTCTTTCCAATGTGCGCTCCGCTTTTGGCCGTATGGAGACTTTTGAACTCGGCGGCAATGTCCTGCAGATGATCCTTGTAAAGAATCCTGCCGGATGCAACCAGGCTTTCACCTATGTGACCAGCTTCAAGGATCCCTTTAATGCGGTCCTCTGCCTCAACAACAGGACCGGAGACGGCCACGACTTCTCCTGGATCGAAAATACAGACTACGAGAAGTTATGCTCGGATCCTTACCTACAGAAACTCTACGTTTGCGGTGACCGCGCGCAGGATCTCTACGACCGCCTTAAGAGGGCGGGCGCGGACGAAAGCCGCATGGAACTCGTCACCGATTATACGAAACTTGTCGACGAATTGGAGCATGAAAGCTGCACGACCTTCCTTCTCCCCAACTACACAGCCATGATGGAGCTGCGAACAGCCCTTGCTCCCAAGACCGGGAACAAGGAGTTCTGGGAGTAAAACAACTGCATGAAAATAGACCGGAACCTTTACAGGTTCCGGTCTATTTTTATGTCCTGATTACTGTGTCATCTCTACATAGAGCTGGCGATACTGCTTCGCGGAAACTTCCCAGGAAACATCCTTGTTCATGTTGCGCTTGACCATCTCATCCCATGCTTCGCGATACTCGAAGTAGAGAGTCTTAGCTCTGTTGGTCGCATCCAGAAGGAGTCCGGACTCATATCTGTCAAATGTGAAGCCGTTGCCTTCGCCTGTGTACTGGTTGAAAGGCTCAACCGTATCCTTGAGGCCACCGGTCTCGCGAACGATCGGCACTGTGCCGTAGTGCATAGCGATCAGCTGGGTCAGTCCGCAAGGCTCGAATCTGGAAGGAACGAAGAATGCGTCTGCGCCTGCATAGATGCCGTGCGCCAGGCTCTCGTCGTAAGCGATGTATGCGCAGAAGCTTCCCTTGTACGCATTCTCATAATACCTGAAAGAATCCTCATAAACGGCATCGCCGGTACCCAGAACCACGACCTGCGTGTTTCCATCCATCAGCTGGGGAACGATCGCGTTGACAAGGTCCAGACCTTTCTGGTCGGTCAGACGGGAAATCAGTCCGATCACGAACTTGTTCTCGTCCTGCTCAAGTCCCAGAGACTCCTGCATGGCCAGTTTGTTCTTTTTCTTCTTCTCAATGACATCTGTTACGTCATAGGGAGCTGCCAGCAGTTTGTCAGTGGAGGGATCCCACATACCATAGTCGATACCATTTACGATACCGTGCAGTTTGCCGGAGTGATAGCGCAGGTGCGCGTCCAGATTCTCGCCGTAGAAAGGAGTCTGGATTTCCTGTGCATAAGTTCCGCTGACAGTGGTGATCACGTTGGAGTAAGCCAGGCCGCCCTTGAACATATTGGCGTCATCATAGCCCTGCTTGAGAGCATCCTTGTTGAACACATAATCCGGAAGTCCCGACCAGTACTTGATGGTAGGGATATTGTAAATACCCTGGAACTTCAGGTTGTGGATCGTGATCATGACTTTAGCGCGGGCGATCGGCGTGTTGTCGAACATGGTGCGCAGATATACCGGAACAAGGCCTGCCTGCCAGTCGTGGCAGTGGATCACATCCGGGATCCAGTCCATATAATTGAGGGCTGCCAGAGCCGCTTTGCCAAAATAGCAATACTTCGGAATATCGTCAATGAGGTTCGTGTAAGGCTTGCCTACGCTGAAGAACTCCTCGTTGTCGATGAAGTCATAGACAACGCCGTCCCATACGTATTCCATAATGCCTACATAGTATGTGCGTCCGTCAGCGCAGAGATCCATATGGAACGCTCCCCGGTAAACCATCTTCTCCTGATACTTCTGAGGGATGCATTTATATCTGGGAAGGATGACCTTGACGTCGCAGTTCTGTGCTACCAGAGCCTTAGGAAGCGCATACATAACGTCGCCGAGACCGCCGGTCTTTACGAAAGGATAGCACTCGGAACCGATAAACGCGATG
This sequence comes from Lachnospiraceae bacterium UBA6998, assembly GCA_002448395.1. GTDB lineage: Bacteria > Bacillota > Clostridia > Lachnospirales > Lachnospiraceae > CAG-791. Next base: position 28,868 of record DJXS01000091.1, read on the forward strand.
CTTCTTCTGGGCTCGGGAAGAGGAGTGACCTCAGGAGCTTCCTCAACAACAGGTTCCTCGACCTTGATCTCCTCTGCGGGAGCAGCTTCGACCTTGATCTCCTCTGCGGGAGCTTCTGCCTTGACTTCTTCGATGACAGGGGCAAGACCTTCCTTGATCTTCTCGGCTGCGGGATTGATTGCAGCTACGCTCTCCTCAGCTGCAGGGGCCTCAACCTTCTTGGCCGCTGCCTTCTTGGTAGTGGTCTTCTTAGCTGTGGTCTTGCGGGTAGTTGTCTTCTTCGCTGCCTTAGGAGCCTCTTTCTTCTTCTCGGAAGCATCGTCCTTTGCTGCCTTAGTCGTCTTAGCTGCAGCCTTCTTAGCTGTGGTCTTCTTAGCAGCAGTCTTCTTCTCTGCCTTGGGAGCCTCTTCCTTAGGTGCCTCTACGGCGGGAGCAGCTTCCTTGATCTCTTCGACTGCCTGTGTCGCTTTTTCTTCCGCTGCCTTCGCAGCTGCTTTTTTCTCGGCCATACCCTTTCTCTCCTTTAAAAACGTGTTTGTGAATAGTTAATATGAAATACATTAAAAATGCTATTCTGTTCTCTATCATTATACACGACACAGGAACATCTTTTAAAGCGGTATATCGGCTAAATACACTCAAAATGCCTTAATTTACCACAATTTCAGAGCCTGACGCCGCTGTTATCTTCTCCTGGGCTGAGCCGCCTCTTTAAGAAGCGCCTCCCACTCTTTTACGATGGCGCGGTCGTCAAAATAGTTGATCCTCATCGCTTTGCGGACGCGCTCAAGGGTGCGGTTTGTCTTCTCCTGCGCTCTGAGGGTTCCCTCTCTGAGAATGTCGTAAACGCTGTCGATATCAGCGGCCCATTTTTCTCTCTCCGCGCGGATGGGGCTCAGTTCCTCCTCCAGTACATTTATCAGGAACTTCTTGCAGACGCCGTCTCCAAGTCCGCCGCGGCGGTAATGCTCCTTCATCTCCTCGAGATTGGCGTACTCGGGCAGATACTCCGCGAAATGTGCGTCTGTGCAGAAAGCGTCCAGATAAGTGAATACGACATTCCCTTCTGTATGTCCGGGATCCTCGATGCGAAGATGCGTGGGATCTGTGAACATCTTGCCATTGATCTGTTTTTTGACAGTTTTGGCAGAGTCACTCAGGTAGATGCAGTTTCCGAGCGATTTGCTCATCTTGGCCTTGCCGTCCACGCCGGGAAGTCTGCGCTGAGTCTCGTTCTCGGGGATCATCGCCTTGGGCATGACAAGCGTCTCGCCATATGTGTTATTGAACTTCTGAACGATCTCCCTGGTCTGCTCGAGCATCGGAAGCTGATCCTCTCCCACAGGCACGACTGTCGCGTCAAAAGCGGTGATGTCCGCCGCCTGGGAGACGGGATAAGTAAAGAAACCTGCCGGAAGTCCCTCATCCGCGAAGCCGCGCATCTGCATTTCCGCTTTGACGGTGGGATTGCGGGAAAGACGGGCTGTTGTCACGAGGTTCATGTAATAGAAGGTCAGAGCGTGAAGAGCCGGCAGAGCGGACTGAACGCAGATCGTGGTCTTTGCAGGGTCAATTCCCACAGACAGATAATCCAGGACCACATTGATGATATTGTCCCTGATCTTGCCGGGGTTATCGGCGTTGTCGGTCAGCGCCTGGTCATCGGCGATCAGGATGTTGATCTCATCATATTTACCGGAGTTCTGAAGCTCGACGCGGCGCTTCAATGAGCCGACATAGTGACCAAGGTGAAGGCGTCCCGTGGGGCGGTCACCTGTCAGGATAATCTGTTTCTGTGTTTCGTTCATCAGTGTATGTTCCTTTCTGTTTATGATTTCTATTCTTTATATCTTTCTTTTTTACTCGACAGAATCATGTTAAACGATTCGTAAATTGTTTACAAGAAAAACCGCCCTTTTTACTCTTTTGACAGCCTGTTGTCCCCGTTCCTTATAAGGATCCTGCGCAGGCATCTGCGGCACAGGGACATGTAGCCCTCGTCTCCCACAAGGACTTCCGACTCCTTGTTTCCGTCATAATAGGTATAGATCGCCTTGCGGCCGCAGACATTGCAGGAAGAGTAGGTGTTGATGATCTTGTCACTGATCGCGAGGATCTGCGGCATGAGGCCGAAGGGCTCCTGCTCCGAAGTCATATTGAGGCCGGCGCAGTAAATATCGATATCGTCCATGATCGACAGTTTGAGCAATGTCTTGACGCTTCCTTTCATGAACTGGATCTCGTCGATAAAGATATTCGTGATATCCTCATTGACATAATTTACGATCTCTTCAAGCTCTTTGATGCAGATCGCGTCGATATACTTGCTGCTTCCCTTGCTCCTGATGATCCCCTCGTCTCTGGTGTCGACCTTGGGCTTGAAGACGAGAATACTGTCCTTGTTGTAGATCTTATTGTAGTATTTGATCATCGTCTCGCTTTTACTGCTGTGCATCGGGCCTGTAAAAGTTGTAATCATATTCGCACCATTCCTGTCAATTGTACCTGCGTAAGCAAGGATCTGTCTTACCGTCAAAAAGCGCACAGCGGAACAGAAAGCACTGTCCCCGTGCGCTTAAAGATCTCCGATCCGTGATTTGCTTAATTCTGATTCTGCTCTTTGAGAAGCGTATCGATCTTGACCTTTATCACATCGAAAGCAACGTCGTTGAGACCGCTGTTGATTACGAGATCCGCGCTGTATTTGGTCGGTTCCACGAAAATATAGTGCATCGGCTTGACCGTCGTCAGATACTGCTTGGCAATTCCCTCGACGTCCCTGCCGCGCTCCTTCACGTCGCGGATGACCCTTCGAAGGATCCTCTCATCGGCGTCTGCGTCAACATAGATCTTGATGTTCATCAGCTCCTTGAGCCGCTCGTCATAGAGCACCAGAATGCCCTCTACCAGAATGACCTCGGCGGGCTTTATCAAAATAGTCTTATCCGTCCTGTTGTGGATCGTATAGTCATAGACCGGGCACTCTATGGATTCTCCTCTCTTGAGCTTCTTCAAATGCTCCACAAGAAGATCCGTCTCGAAGGAATCCGGATGGTCATAATTGATCAGCGCCCTCTCCTCCAGAGGGATGTCATCGTGCGCCTTATAGTAATTGTCATAATAGACAACAGATACACGGTCTCCGAACGCCTCTTTGATCCTGTTTGTAAAAGTCGATTTCCCGGATCCGGTTCCGCCGGCAATGCCGATCACGATGCTGTCCATATCCTTTTCCTCCCTTCAGAGCGCGCCGCTGTGATTCTCTGCTATATGATACCATTACGCCATGATATTTTCCACACTATGCGGCAACACTTTACGGCGGCAAAATATATAAAAAAAACTGCCAGAATTCTCTGACAGTTTAGAGTAGCTCGTACGGGAATCGAACCCATGATTCCGCCGTGAGAGGGCGGCGTCTTGACCCCTTGACCAACGAGCCATATTATTGATTTGCTTGAAGCAAGAATTACTTTACCATATGCTTCGCGGCGATGCAAGCATTTTTTCTCTATTTTTTCAAAAATAATACTTGCATTTCCATTCAGAACGAACTATAATAACATTCGCTTCACAAATGAATTCCTTTGAGGAGCAGCACGATATGCGCTTCTAGCTCAGCTGGTAGAGCACCTGACTCTTAATCAGGGTGTCCAGGGTTCGAGTCCCTGGAGGCGCACGAATGGACGCCGTGTCCGGGAAAGACTTCCGGTACGGTGTCTTTTTTTGTGTAAAAATATCTCCTCTTAAAAGGACAGGCGCCCCGCTTTACAGCAGGGCGCCTGATTCTTCTGCTCTTAAGAGACTATTCGGCTCCTTATCACATCAGTTTGCGGAACATTGCCTCATAGTCAGCCAGAGATGCCTCTCTGGGGTTGCCGGGCGCGCAGGCGTCAGCCGCAGCGGACTCGCAAAGGAAAGGAAGATCCTCTTCTCTGAGTTTCTCAAGCTTGGTCGGGATTCCGACATCAACAGAGAGCTGCTGAACAGCGTCGATCGCAGCCTTGCGATAGGTCTCCTGATCCATGCCGGCCGTATCAATATCAAATGCCTCAGCGATCGCTTTATACTTCTCGCCTGTGAAGTCTTTGTTGAAGTCCATAACGATAGGAAGCATCATAGCGCATGCTACGCCGTGAGGTGTGTCATAGACAGCACCCAAGGTATGTGCCATGGAGTGCGCGATTCCGAGACCGACATTGGAGTAAGCCATAGCGGTTACATACTGTGCAAGAGCCATTCCTTCGCGTCCGTCGGGGTCATTCTGAACAGCCTTACGCAGGTTCTTGGCAATGAGCTTGATCGCCTCGAGGTCGAGGCAGTCGGAAAGTTCCCATGCACCCTTGGTGGTGTAACCCTCGATCGCGTGGGTCAGAGCGTCCATACCGGTGGATGCCGTAAGGCCCTTGGGCATGGAGGACATCATGTCGGGATCGACTACTGCCACGTCCGGGATATCGTTAGGGTCTACGCACACGAATTTTCTCTTCTTCTCAACGTCTGTGATGACGTAGTTGATCGTGGACTCAGCGCCTGTGCCGCCTGTGGTGGGAACAGCGATCGTGAATACTGTGCGCTTCTTGGTGGGAGCTACGCCTTCAAGGGAGCGTACATCGTAGAATTCGGGGTTATTGACGATGATGCCGATGCCCTTGCCGGTGTCCATGGAAGAACCGCCGCCGATCGTGATCATGAAGTCTGCGCCGGAAGCCTTGTAAGCGTCAACGCCTTCCTGAACGTTCTGGATTGTGGGATTGGGCTTGATATTAGAATATACTTCAAACTCGATTCCGTTCTTTGCCAGAAGATCCGTGACCTTTGCGGTGACGCCGAATTTCACAAGATCCGGATCGGAAGCTACGAACGCTTTCTTAAATCCCTTGGATGCAACGATCCCGGGGATCTCATTGATCGCGCCGTGGCCGTGGAAAGACATGCCGTTAAGCACAAAACGATTTACTGCCATACTCGATACCTCCTGAATAATATAAACTTGCGGAACCGCCCCATTGGCAGATCCCTTATTCATTATTATATCGCAGGTGCTTCTTTATTATTGTTAATAATTTGTTAATTCGGGGAATTTTCTTCCTCCCCTGCCCTCCCGGACTTCATGATCGATCCGGCTGAAATATTTTAGTCTATTCGACTATTATTCTATTGACATCCCGGCGCAGCGATGCTATCTTGATTATAGTCAATATGACTATTAATAACACAGGAGGGCAAGAGGATGAATACAATGTTTAACGGAATGTTCATGAAAGTTCAGAAAGGGCTGTGCATGCTGTCCCCCTGCGGGATCGCGATCAAGACTTCCTCGGGTTACAGGAGTTACGATACCAGGTCCGGAAAACTCCGCAACTGCGACAATCTGGTCTTCAGCTTCGGCGACGGATTGTTCTTCGTGATTCCGTCCGCCAAGGTAAAACCCGGCGATATCATCCTGAACGGCGGTAAGCCGGCCTGCGTGAGGAAAGCCGGCAGGGACAGTATCGAAGTGATCAACTACGAGACCTCCGCAGTGGAAACGATTCTCCCCGAGCGCCATGTGTTTATGGGCAACACCTGGTTCTACGGCAAGATCGTATCCCTTTTCGGAGACGGTTCCTCCATCTGCGGCAAAGGCGGCCTCACCAAGATGATGAAGCTTATGATGATGAGCAGCCTCTTCGACAATGCAGGTGCATCGGCGGACGGTACAATGGCAGCTCCCGGCATGGGAAATATGAACGCGCTCATGCCCCTTCTGCTCCTGAAGGGCGGCGGATTCGACGATCTGTTCGGAGGCCTGTTTGATGAAGATGAGAAGGACACTGAGGGCAGCGATAAAGACACTGAAGATGACGGGGATCTCCTCTTCTAAGGGGTCATTTCCCGAAAGCAAAGTCACTGTTTTGACAAAATACTGATGATAAGGAGGCTTACGATGGGCGGAGGACATTGGAGAAGAGAGGATTTTGCCAGATATTCGGCAGGAATGGGAAGAACCGTCAGATCTGACGGGCATATCGACACTTCCGGAATGCGCAGCGCGCAGGACATGTACCGGGCAAGAGGGCTGGACCCGGATCTTAGCCCCTACAAGGTGATGCGGGAGTGCTGCGACAGCGATGAGCATCCGGACACAGTGCCGGTGATCCTGGCACTGGACGTTACGGGATCCATGGGCGGAGCGCTGCTCAGGACAGCATCTTCCCTCGGTGTGATCATGCAGAATATCCTGGACAAGTACAAAGATGTAGAGTTTATGGTCATGGGCATCGGCGATCTGTCCTATGACCGGGGACCGATCCAGATCTCCCAGTTTGAATCGGACATCCGGATCGCGGAGCATTTGGACAAAATATGGTTCGAGCGGGGAGGCGGCGGCAACAGTTTTGAATCCTACACCGCTGCCTGGTACATGGGACTTCACCACACGGCCCTGGACTGCTGGAAAAGAGGAAGGAAAGGCATCATCATCACACTGGGCGATGAGCCGCTCAACCCCTATCTTCCGGGCAGCCGCCTGGAGCAGCTGACTGGTGACAGTCTCCAGGGGGATGTAGAGACCCGGGAGCTGTACCGGAGCGCGCTGGAGAAATTTGAGATCTTCCACGTTGCTGTCGATGATCCCGGAGACTGCTACAGACGGTACGCCGGACAGATCAGAAGCAGTTTCGGTCCTCTTCTGAAGAAACGTCTTCGCGTTTCAACTCTGGACAAACTGCCCCGCACCATTTTGGAGTGCCTGGAAGAGTGCGGGATCGGCAGGGAAACGAACAACGAAGAGGCAGCCGCCGTCGGCACAGAGACGGACAAAAAGGGCCGGGGAATCTTCGGGCTGTTCAGCGGACTGGGGACGGCGAGCTGGTAACACGGCGTGAAAGGAGGAACCATGCAGAACATCAAGTTGATCATAGGTGCTAATTACGGGGACGAGGGCAAGGGGCTGGCAACAGATTTCTTTGGCGCCAAGGCAGCGGGGAGATTCAATGTGATCAATGTTCTGACTAACGGAGGCCCCCAGCGAGGGCACACTGTGGAACTTTCAGACGGCCGCCGGCATGTGTTCAAACACTTCGGAGCGGCGTCCTTCAGGGGCGCCGCAAGCTACTTCGCCGAACAGTTCATCGTAAACCCAATGGAATTCATGCGGGAGTATGACGATCTGCGCGCGGTCCACGAGACTCCGGAAGCATTCGTGAATCCCCGCTGCCGCTTCTCCACTCCGTGGGACATTCTGACAAACCAGATGTTCTCGGAAAAGAACGGACTCCACAACAGCTGCGGATTCGGGATCTGGGAGACAGTACTCCGCTATCGGAAAGGATTCGGCATCTCCTTCGGAACCTTTGCAGCAATGAACACTGAAGACCGGATCGCATATTTGCGCGGATTGCGGGACAGCTATTTCGCGGAACGGATCAGGGGTCTTAATGCGGCAGATTACTTTTTCAGCGATGACCTGCTCATCCGCTTCGAACAGGACTGCGAATCCATGCTGCTCCTCTGCCCTCTTCGGGACGACGAGTATCTCAGGCACTATCAGACGGTCCTTTTTGAAAACGCCCAGGGGCTTCTGCTCGATGGAAACTCCCTCGAAGGGCAGGAATTCAGCACGCCTTCCACAACGGGCTCCGGAAGGGTCACAGAAGCCGCAGAGCGCATTTTCCGGGGCACAGATATCGAGATCTGCTATGTGACCCGCTCCTATCTCACAAGACACGGCGACGGCCCTATGGAAAGCGAGATCACGGCTCATAAAATGCAGACGGTATTTCCCGGTATAAAGCCTGACGCCACAAACACCGAAAACCGTTTTCAGGGAAATCTGCGATATGGTATGATGGACGTGAATCTTTTGGCAGAAAGGATCCGTAAGGATTTCGAACGCTGTCCCAGCAGTTCCGGAAACCGATACCGCTCTTCCGTGATGGTCACGCATCTGAATGAATACGCGGGCGTCGACACCGAAAGCCTTGCGCGGCAGTTCGGAACTCTGTATCTGTCGGATGGCAGGACCAGCGGTGACATTCACATTTTTTAAAGGACAGGCACGCGGCATGCAGTCAGAACAACAGTATCTGCAAAACTATGATCCGTCACAGTTCGAGCACCCCTCCGTGACGGTGGACATATTGATCTTCACAGTATCGGACAGAAAGCTCCGTCTTCTGCTGATCAGGAGAAATGAGCACCCCTATCTGGGAAAATGGGCGATTCCCGGCGGCTTCCTTAGAATGGACGAGTCCGCGGACGAAGCGGCCGCCCGCAGGATCCGGGAAGAAGCCGGTGTTGAGAATGTCCACTTGGAACAGCTCTACACTTTTTCCGATGTAAACAGGGATCCCAGAACCAGGGTCATCTCCATCGCCTATCTCGCAACTGTTCCCTCGGGAAAGCTTCATTTCCTTGCAGGAACCGGCGCGGAAGAAGCAGCGCTCTTTTCAATTGACGGGATCACCGGAGAGAGCGTCGGGGAACAGCCGGAAACCGGTACTATAGAGACAATGGTCCTGACGGGACCCGATGGCGAGCTGATCAGCGGAAGTGATCTGGCTTTCGACCACGCGGGGATCATCAGGACTGCCGTACAGCGCATGCGCGGAAAACTTGACTACACGGATCTCGCATTCGGATTTTTAGAAGACCCGAACTCCTTTACCCTGACCGAGCTGCGGCTCATCCACGAGGCGATCCTTGGGCATTCTCTGGATATCGGCAATTTCCGCCGCACCATCAAGCGGGAATATGAGGCCGCAGGGCGCATCGTCGAACAAGGCCTTGAAAAGGGAAGCGTTGGCAGGCCTGCCATGCTCTACAGTTTTGTCAGTCCTTAAGGCAAAGGAACTAAGGCAGAGGAACAAAAGATTGAAATGCCCTGAAAAGTGTGTTAAAGTTCATTGATATGCTAATTTGTCAGTTTTCTACACAATCAATCAAGAATTAAATATGAAGCAAAAAGCAATTGTAAAAATAGCCGGATTCCTGTTGATCTTCGTGATCCTTCTGGAGATCTTCTGTGTTTTGTTCGATGGCGGTTATTGGTTTGAAAAAAAGTTCATTTATGACCGCAATGCGCGTTTAGCCGCTTTTGAACTGGAGCAGAAAGACCAGATCGATGTGCTCAATATCGGAGACAGCCTCAGCACTACTTCGCTGGCACCCATGGAGCTGTACAGAGACTACGGATATACTTCCTATAATCTCGGACAGGACCTGCAGACTCCGGTCGAAAGCTATTATGCTCTCAAGACTGCACTGAAGACTCAGCCGATCAAGGTTGTACTCTATGAGGCACACAATCTCTTCTCCGGCACACCGGGTTATGAATTTCCGGAATCGCTCCTCTCAGAAAGGCTCAAGACCGATTTCCCCTTCCTGCGTTTTCATTATGTCTGGCTCAAATACTGGAAACCTCGCAGCATAAGACACTACTTCAAGGGTTTTTTGGTAAATGACGGTCATGACGGTTACACCGGCGGTGAATACTATGACTGGAGCAGCACTGAACACCATTGGATCAATGACAACTATGTGGCTGTTTTTAAGAAAACTGTAGAGCTGTGCCGCCGCAAAGGCATTACGCTTGTTCTCTACAGCGCGCCTTCCCCTGTGTGTTATTACACCATTTCTTACCACAACACCCTGGTCGACCTTGCCAAGGAGGTTGGTGTTGTTTATATGGATGCCAACTACGACAGGGATAAGATCTATATGGACTGGAAAAAGGATACGCACGACTGCGGTGACCACCTCAATCTGAGCGGATCGAGAAAGATGACCAACTATCTCGCAGATTACCTCGCGAACAACGCGGATCTCCCCGACCACAGAAATGATCCCGCTTTCCAGACCTGGACAGACCTCTGGGATCCTTACGCGGAAGAGATCATCCGGATGAAGAATATTTACTACACCATCCTTGAAGATCAGATGGGATTCTACGACTGAAATTAAGGTTAATCGAGTAGGAGGGGGTGATT
>DJXS01000108.1 GCA_002448395.1 Lachnospiraceae bacterium UBA6998
TCCACATCGTCGCGTACGGCCTGTTCCGGATCTTCCCGATAGGTCCCCGACTCTTGGTCGTAGACGAGGAAATCCGCCGCCTTAGCTTTCATAATTTACCTCCTTTTCCGTTCCCTCCTTCGCGTTGACGCGCAGCAGGTAATGTATTTGATCTTCATAGACCCCGTCCAGCCTACGGGCTATCCAGATGATCACGAATGTAAAGAGCATTGACAGGCTGTCTGTTGTATAGAAGCCCACAATGTTCGCCGGTTCTGCGCCCAAAAGAAGGGCCACGATCGCCCTTCCGGTCTGCATGAGCAGCAGAACAAGGATCGGATACAACATTCCCAGCGTACTGGTCCGAACCTTTTCTTTGCCGACCTTTATCAAAATAAATACAGAAATCAGTGAGAAGATATTACCCACTATATAGATCAGATATTGATGAGCTGCCGCTCTGGACATGAAGCTATAGACAACTCCCCCCAGGATGGCGTGGATGACTCCCCAGTATCCCCACCTCATATAAACAATGGTTGTGATCGCGGCCGCAAGAGAAACTGTAAACGGCTGTCCCGGAAACCAGAACCGCGCTGCCATCACTATAATAAACTCAAAGATGACCAGCATCCCTGCAAACATCGTCAGGTCTATCGCCCGGTATTGTTTCCAGCTTCTCTTTTTCCCCACAACGTCCCCTCAATAATAATTATTATCACTCATATTCCTGTCTGGTACCTTAAAAAACCTACAAAGTACCTAAAGCAGGTGTATAAATTATAAATTACTATTTTGTCCAAAGTACATGGACAGAATAGCGATATTTATACACAAAACCGACTTTTTCGGATATTTTCTTTATTTATTTGTCAGGACAAGTATAATATTTAAGAGCGTGATTTTTTTGTCAATTGTACTATTTTTACGATATTGACGGAGGTTTTATGAGCACTTTTCACAATATTTTGACCCCGGACGACGACCTTCAGGCCGTTTTGGATCAGTCCTCACCAGGTGACTTTATTCAACTTTCGGAGGGCGATTTTCGCATAAAATGCACTGTTTTTGTACCTTCTCTGACAATACGGGGCGCCGGCATGGACAAAACCCGCATCATCTGGGACGACTACGCCAACAAGATCCACGCGGACGGCAAAGAATACAATACCTTCCGCACCTGGACTATGGCTGTCTGTGCGGACCATGTCACCATGGAAGATCTGGCTGTCGTGAACGACTCGCTGCACCCGGAAACGAAGGGACAGGAGGTTGCTCTGACTGTCTACGCGGATGATTTTCATATGAAACACTGCCGGCTTACTTCCACCCAGGATACTCTCTTCCTTGGTCCACTCCCCAAAGATCTGATCGAGCGCTACGACGGTTTCCTGCCCGATCACCTGCGCCGGGACATCTCCTGCCGCCAGTATTTTGAGGAGTGCCTGATCGAAGGCACCGTGGACTTCATCTTCGGATGCGGAAACACCGTGTTCGACAACTGCGAGATCCGCTCTCTCTGCGACGCCAGGGATATCGGCTATGCCGCCGCTCCGGCCCACGCCCTCGAACAGACGGAGGGATTCCTTTTCAGGAACTGCAGTTTCACTGCAGAGCCGGGCGTCACGGACGGCAGCATCTATCTCGCAAGGCCCTGGCGCGACTACGGCCTGTGCCGCTTCGAGAACTGCACCTACGGGCCGCACATCAGCCCTCTGGGGTTTGACAAATGGAATGACACGGACCGCGACCGCACAGCCCGTTTTTATGAGACCCCCGCGGTTGACGGCCGGGTGAAGTGGGTGAAGAAATAATGTGATGTGTTGGACCGGGCCGGAAGGCCCGGTTTTTTTGCGGCTGCGGTTGCAGTTTTGCGGCTGCGGCTGCTGTTTTGCGGCTGCGGCTGCGGTTTTGCGGCTGCGGCTGCTGTTTTGCGGCGGCTGCGGCTGCTGTTACTGTTTTCTGGCTGCTTTGGCTGCTGTTGTTTTACTGCTGCGATTGCGTTGGGCACAGGAGGAAGTTTTTCATTTTTATACACAACAATTTTTTACAGAAATTTCTTGTTGCCAATATCCTGTATGTTTTTGATCTATATATCAATTGTTGTTAGGTACAGATCGTCTAAATCTCTTGTCTGTGCCCAACCGAAGAGATTACTTCAATATTTTGACCGCTTTTTATCAATACTGCGTTTTCGAGTTGTGTACCGGTTGCAAAACAGTGCCTTCTGTGCCCAACCGTGCAGCTGTCCGGCCCACGCCGCCTGCTTCCCGGTTCTTGCCTGAACCGTCTCAACTGTATTATACTATCTGTCAGTTCTGATCTGCTGTCCGCAGGCAGGACTCATGTCTTAACTATCTTTTTTCAATTCTATCTCCGATCGGAGGAAAGGAGCATCATGACACTCTCACAAATAGCCGAATCAGAAAAGCGGCGGCTTCTCAAAGAAAAGCGGCGGCTCGAGAAACTGATCTCACGGTCACCGGAAGGAGACCTGGTCTACAGCACCAGCAGGTCCAAAGGCAAGCAATATTACAAATGGTTTGTCTCTCAACGCCAAGGGAGCAAAAAAGTGCGCGTTTATATTCCGCAGTCTGACCGTCGCCTGGCGCAGGCCCTTGCCAGAAAGCACCTGTATCAGAAGAAACTGGAGGATACGCTCCGCGAACTGGATGCATTGGACGCCTATCTGAAAAAACATCGCGCAGATTCCGATATTAAGCGGCTTGTCGATATTCCGGCGATCGGGGCTCTTTTGGCTCAGGATGATCCGGCGCTTCCGGTTTCCATGGACCAGGAACTCTATAAATGGATGCACGCCAAATATGAGCGCAATCCGAAGCATCCCGAGCACCTCACTGTCAAAACAGTAGACGGCAACTACGTCCGCTCCAAATCTGAAGCCCTGATCTATATGCTCCTGCTTAATTACAATATTGCTTTTCGATATGAATGCCGGCTTGATGTGGGCGGCTATATCTACTATCCCGATTTTACGATACGACATCCGGTCACCGGCGAAATATTCTACTGGGAGCATGTCGGAAGGCTCGACAAACCTGATAAAGTTGCCGATTTCCTGCAGCGTCTGCGAATTTATATGGGTAATGGAATTCTACCTGATCACAATCTGATCCTCACATACGAGAGCGAAGGCCATCCCCTTGATTTCAGTATCGTGCAGCACAAGATGGAGGAGTTTTTTAATTGCAGCGGGAAGCCTCTGTATTGATTTTGCTGTAGTGGGTTAGCCGGTCTGATCTTGCGGGACCGGCCGATTAGGCACAGATCTTTCATTTGTCAGGCATATACACAAAGTCTTGCATCCAATTTCTTCATGTAAGGGGGTGCGGAGGCGAAGAAATTCTTGTTTTAGGCATATCCTCGGCTCTTTCGTCTTTATGCCCAACCCAATATCGATATTTTGTCAACTCATAATCAACAAACAAATAACCTGCCGTTTAAGCCCTTTTAATTGTGTATAGTTTTCAATCAGAAGCCTCCTGTGCCCAACCGCAGAAGGAAAGACGTTTTTTGTTGTGTACAACCTTCAAACAGATGCTTTTTGTGCCCAACCGTCCAAAAAATAATCCCAAAATCTTTTATCTCACCACCTCACAGCATTTGCCGCTTTGTATTTGCCAATTAATTCATATAAAATATAGTTAAGTAACCAATTCCCACTAACTAATGAGGTATCACTATGAAAGATGTCAGACTCGGCCGCACAGAAATCATTGTTCCCCAGAACGCTTTCGGATGTCTTCCGATCCAGCGCGACACCAAGGAGGTCGCGGTTATGCTCCTGCGGGAGGCCTATGCGGGGGGCATGCGCTTTTTTGACACAGCGAGGGCTTATACGGACAGCGAAGAGAAGGTCGGCGAAGCATTCGACGGCATGCGGGACAAAATATACATAGCCACAAAAACAGCCGCCAAAACCCCGGAAGGCTTCTGGAAAGATCTCGAGACGTCTCTTAAGAATCTGCGCACCGATTACATCGATATTTATCAGCTTCACATGGTGTCCCAGTGCTACAGGCCCGGGGACGGGACCGGGATGTACGAATGTCTCGAACAGGCGAAGGAGAAAGGGCTGATCCGCCACATCGGCATCACGACGCACAAACTTGCCGTGGCGCAGGAGATCATCGAGTCAGGCCTCTACGAGACTCTGCAGTATCCTTTCAGCTACCTTTCCTCTGAAAAGGAGATCGCTCTGGTGCGCGCATGCGTGGAAAAGGACATGGGCTTTATCTGCATGAAGGCACTTGCAGGCGGCCTGGTCACACGCTCCGATGCCGCCATGGCATATATGACGCAGTTTGACAATCTTGTTCCGATCTGGGGGATCCAGCGCGAGAACGAGCTGCGGGAGTGGCTCTCCTACATGGAGAACACGCCCTCCATGACTGACGAGATCACCGCTTACATCAAAGGCGAGCAGGACGAGCTCGCCGGCGAGTTCTGCCGCGGCTGCGGTTACTGCCTGCCCTGCCCCATGGGTATCGAGATCAACAACTGTGCCCGCATGTCGCTGATGGTGCGCAGGGCGCCCTCCGCTTCCTGGCTCTCCGAGGCCTGGCAGGAAAAGATGGCGAAGATCGAGAACTGCATAAACTGCCGCCAGTGTACTAAACGCTGTCCCTATGAACTCGATACACCCGAACTTCTGCGCAGGAACCTCGCGGATTATAAGAGGATCCTGGCGGGGGAGGTTACTGTTTAAGACCGATAATTGGTGCCGGTAAATTAAGGGGAAGATTTTCGGCACAGAAGTTTTCATGGACGATTCTACATACGTTTAATGTTTCTGTACCGAAACGCAGTCTGAGAACAACATGCGGGACAAGTAAAAAAAGGTGGTGCAGCATCTTGCCGTTCAATCAGCAAGATGCTGCACCACCTTTTTATTTGCACACGTCCACCCATTTTCTGGCATTTACCAGTTTCTCCAGCTCATCCAGCTGCAGTCTCACCGCGCTGTTTGCATTGCCCGCCGCCGGATACACCGTATCCCATTTTTTCAGGCTCTCATCCAGATAGATCTCGACGTTTTCATTGACTCCGAAGGGGCAAACGCCGCCCGCCTCATGGCCGATCAGTTCCTCCACCTGCTCACGCTGGATCATTTTCGCTTTTTTGCCGAATTCTTCCTTATATTTCCTGTTGTCGACCCTGGCCATGCCCTCGGCAAGGATCAGGATCGGTCTGTCGTCGATGATAAAGGAGAGGGATTTACAAATCCGGCCCGGCTCCACGCCGATGGCGGCTGCTGCCAGTTCCACCGTAGCAGTGGATACATCCGGCTCGATGATCCGCTCCAGATAGCCCTTTTCCTTGAGATACTTCTTAGCTTTTTCCACAGACATTGCAAATTCTCCTTCAAAGTATAAAAACACGCTCACCCGAACATTCTACCACTTCTGCCCGCCTGATGTGTGTCTTTTGACAAAATGAGAACCCAGGCGCCGAAAAGTACGGACAAAAAAGCTGATGACCCGGCATTACTCATACAGATGTCATCAGCTTCTATTCTCAAAGTTGTTCCGTTCTCAGTAAAGAGCGGTTATGCTGCGTTATCAAGCACTTCCTGCTGCTCTTCTGCAGGCTCCTCAGTCACGGGCTGTTCCTCGGCTGCGGGCTGCTCTGCTGCAGGCTCTTCAACAGCGGGCTCCCCAGTCACGGGCTGCTCCTCAGTCGCGGGCTGCTCTGCAGGCTGTTCCGCTGCTGCGGGCTCAGCCGCAGGCTCTTCAGCCTGCTTGCCGATATACTTCACGCCCTCAGCATAGATGGTCTTCCAGTCATTCTTCATGGAAACGGGGATCCAGTTGTTCTCTTCGCAGAGCTTGTACATGTCGTCTGCCTTCTTGATGTTGCCGTTCTCGCGCTCGAGGTCGTCGCAGCAGAGCATGAATGCAAGGCTCTTGTACTGGTTATTGCTAAGTGTGTAGTTGCACATCGCGCCGTCGCCGCTCGAATTGCCGAAGGACAGAACAGGCTGTACGCCGATCTCGCTGTTGATCACGGAGACCTTGTTCATCTTGAGGTTCTTGATGATGAACTCGCCGCCGAGATACAGGTCATCGCCCTGTGTGAAAGTATAGTTAAGGCCGTCTTCTCCATTCTGCAGGCCGGCTACAACAGTTTCATCGGAACCGATGATCTGGCTGTTGGGAAGCTCGAGAGGGCTGTTCTCCATAATGCCGCGGCAGATGAAGCGGTCTGTGCCGCTGATTACATATACAGTAAAGTCATTTGCCTTGAGGTAGTTGATGATCTGCAGCATGGGCTCATAGAATCCGCCGCCGCGGGTCATGCCCTCGTAACTGGGCATAGGCTGTTTTTTGAACTCCTGGATGTAGTCGAGGAATTCTCTCATTGTCATGCCCTTGAAAGCGGAAGCAACCGCCTGGCCGTGCTCCATGGGAAGCTCCTCGTACTTGGTGCCGTTGGTGTTCTGGTCAATGATCTTCGCGGCGACCATCTTCTCAAACTCAGACGCGCGGTCCTTGTATTCGGGGTCCTCAGTCACGCGGTATACCAGCAGTGTATAGTCAAAATAGTTCGGGTCTGTCTCGCAGAACAGTGTTCCGTCGAAGTCGAATACCGCGATACGATTCTCAACAGGGATGAAATCGGGGCTGCCTTCCTTTGTGATGGATTCCATGTAAGCAGTCAGCGCTTCTCTTGCGGGAGCGCCTTCATTCCAGAGGCTGAGCATCTCGTTCGCGTCAACTGTCTTTACTTCTGTTCCTGTTGTCTCTGTTGCTGCTTCGGCTTCTGTTGCAGCAGATGCTGCCGCCGGAACTTCCGGAGCCGAACCGGCTCTTGCTACTGTATAAAGCAGACCGCCAAGGGAGATCACTGCAACGAGGATCGAGGCGATCGCGATGGTTTGCCATTTTTTGATAATGTTCATATGTGTTTCCATTTTTCTTTCCTTCTTAACTTCTTTATCTTCTTTGATTGGTTCATCATCTATGTAAACCGCCGGGCAATGCCTCTGCGGAGTGTTGCTGTATGTAAACCGGCGGCGGATGTTTTTATCTCTCTGCCCCGCCGGACATTTTTACTTACGCAGCTCATCCGGGAAATCCATTCAATTTTTTGAAATTTTCCGAAAAACTTAATCGTTTTCGGTTTTAGATGATATTAGTACTTTCCCGCCTTTTAAACAATGACTTTATTTGACAAAAATATGGACTTTTTTGAGAGCCGGGGTCTGACCCCGGTCAATCTGTGATAATTTAGTGATATACCCTCAGAAAGGTACGAACTATGCAATACCTCACCTTCAACGACGCCATGCGCGCCCGCTTCGGCACCAAAGTATACCGGCTCTCGCTCCAGTCCGGCTGCACCTGCCCTAACAGAGACGGCACGATCGGCACCGGCGGCTGCACCTTCTGTTCGGAAGGCGGCTCCGGTGATTTTGCCGCGCCGCTGCTACCCATTGACGAGCAGATCGCCGCAGCCAGAAAGCGCGTCGACGCCAAAATATCGCCCTCCATCGCTCCTGCGGACCGCCGCTACATCGCCTACTTCCAGTCCTACACCAACACTTACGGCGATTCTGAGCGCTTGCGCAGTATCTACTCAGATGCTCTGGCCCACCCTCAGATCGTCGCGCTCGACCTGGGCACCCGCCCCGACTGCCTGCCGCCTGAGATGATCGCGATGCTCCGGGAGATCCGCACTAAATATGGCAAACCCATCTGGATCGAGCTGGGGCTTCAGACCATACACGAGAAGACAGCGGATCGCATCCACCGGGGATATCCGTTGAAAGTCTTTGAAGACGCTTACCGGAGATTGAAGTCTGAGGGCTTCGAAGTCATCGTACACGTCATCCTTGGCCTCCCCGGCGAGGCGCGCGAAGATATGCTGGAGACCGTGCGCTACCTCTCTCTTTTGACTCCGGCGCTCGATGGCATCAAACTTCAACTCCTGCACATATTAAAAGGGACCGAACTGGCCCGCGAGTACGAAGCCGATCCGTTCCCTCTGTTTACATTGGATTCTTATTGTGATCTTGTGGTTGACTGCCTGAAACTTCTGCCTCCGCAGACGGTAGTCCACCGGCTCACCGGTGACGGTCCCAAGCGTCTGCTCATCGAGCCGCAGTGGAGCGCGGAAAAGAAGCGGGTGCTCAATACGCTCAGCCGCAGGATCCGCGAAGCGTAATGGTGGAGCGCAGTCCATATGAGGAGACAGGAAACCATTCTCTGTCTCCTCTCGCGCCATTTCACATCAACACTTCTATTCTGTCTTCCATCAGCCCCCTCATTTTTTCCTTTTCGCTCTCCGGCAAGAACGAAGTGTCGATCTGCTGCGCCAGCTTTTCTCTCTTTCCAATCAAGCCGGTAATCATACGAAGTGCCGTTTTCTCTGTCAGATCACATCGCTTTGCAAGAGCAATGAAGTCTTTTTTCCTCAGATTTCTCTTCTTCCCGTTCAGTGTCAGCGCCGTCTGATCCTTGTCTGCAGGCAAAACAATGTTGACCGGCAAGAGCTCATATGCATCTGAAAGAACAAAATCTCTTTTACCCGGAGTCATCTCCCGCAAGGAAAAGTTCTTCAAATGCATGTCAGAATTTCCGGTAATGAACGAAAAAACAATCCTCAAATAAAACTCTGCCAGGTCCAGGCCGGGGTGCATTGAGTACTGCGGTATAAGATCAGAACACCTCTCGTAAGATCCTTTATACTTGTCTTCCGTCAGTCTTCCGGACAGTTGGCAAAAATCCTCCATCGCATACATCTGAACCTGTCCCTGCCCGATCTGCCGATCAACTCTCCTGGTAATATAAGCATTTTCACTTCCCATCCTGATCAGCGCATGAGGTACAGTTCGGATTCCTGCGATCTTCGCCTGTCTCATGACCAGGTCCTCGTATTCCGGCAGATACGGATACTCTGACGTCTGCGGTTTCAAAATATAGCCTGTCGGATAATCTACGATCGTAAGCCTGCAGTCCGGATCCTGTGACAAGTGCAGCGATAGTTTTTTCTGAACACCGGGAACTGTCAGTCCCTTGCCGGTCATTCTGGCCGCAAGCTGCAACAGACCATCCTCCGTCAGATCAAGTATCGGCATTGTGTTTGTTCCGAAAAAAGCCTTTACACATCTTTTGTGCCAACCGCTTTCCCGTTCCATCTCAGAGATTTTTCCGGACATTTCCCTTCCACAGTACAAGCAGCGCATTGTCACTCCTCTCTTTGAATACTGACATCTCCAATACAATCACCGCAAGCAGCCAACAGCGCTCCAAAACGGTCCCTGTAGTCCAGTTTCCATGTTTCCTGGGTGACCCTCAGCAGCCATCCCTCCGGGATCAGTCCGTCAAAAAAGGAAAACAGCACTTTTGATGAATATGGCTCCATCCGAAGAGGAAGAGTCAGACTTACTGCAATTGCCCCTTCCCTGTCACAATACTCTGGAAAATAAGCAAATCTGTAGCCATCCTCAGTCTCTTCCAGCCTGCCTGCCGGCATCTTTTGCACATAAACGGTTGCTTTCCTGTAAATTCCACTCATTTCCTAATCCTTCCGGGAGCTGCCTCCATGCCAAACATTCTTAAGGCCTGGTTCACTTTGTCCATTCTCACAGTTTCCTTCCCCTGTTCCAGTTCCCGGACAAATCGAAGTCCCAGTCCTGCGCGAAGCGCGAATTCCTCCTGCGTAAGCCCTGCCCTTTTTCTCTCCTGCTTAATATAATCACCAATCGTGCTCATGATATACTCCCTATCAGGTATAATGGTTCTCTATATACTCTATAATGATCCCTTTCGGGTATATTGTCAATGATTACATCATCATATTATACCTTATCGGGTGTATTGCGTCGCATCGCGCATATGGTTATACCCTTTCGGGTATGCGAATCGATGGGACCGTACGCTTGACAACGGTTGTCTGGCACCCGCAGACGCGATATGATAAAAGTGATGATCTGCCGGAGACGGATTATCGGGGGGCATTAAAATAATGAGTGATAAGGAGAACACTATGAAAACATTCCGCTTTTTTGCTGGCACGCATGCTTCTGCGGGACAGGATTCCCTCTGCCTTTGTGAAGCTGATTTCAAAGAAGCAGCCTTTACAGAACTTTACACAATGCGGGAAATCTCCGATCCCACTTACCTCGCACTCTCCCCGGACAGAATACTATATACTTTCGGGAAAACTGCCGCCGGCGTGTCTGTTTACGCGATCCGCGAACAAGCGGTTATCAGTTCCCTGCCCTGCGCAAGTGGCGGCCCCTGCCACATCAGTGTCGATGAGCGCGGTGAATTTCTTCTGGTCGCAGGTTACGGCAGCGGAACGGTCTCCCTCTATGACCTGAACACTGACGGCAGCATCCGTTCACTGTGCGATTCCCGGCAGTACCGGGGCGTCGGATTTGACTCTGAAGACCGCCAGAAGGGACCGCACGCCCACTTTTCCGTTTTCCATCCGGAGCGCGATGAAGTCCTGGTCTGCGACCTGGGCCTGGACATGGTCTATGTCTACGAACTCGACCGCACGGCTCATAAACTCCGGGATACATCCCGCAGCATCCGCCTTCCGGACGGCTCCGGTCCCAGGCATCTGGCCTTTAGCGGTAGGCATCCCGGCATGCTCTTCGCGCTCACAGAGATGGCCAACACAATCTTCACTTATCGATATAATTCTGAAAGTGACAAATACGTACTTGTGCAGCAGATCTCGGCTGTCTGCGACGGCACATCCGGCGTATGTCCTTCTGATCCGGCTCTCATGCTGCCCTCCGCGGCTGACAATGGAAGCATCGGCTGCGCGATCCGCTTCACGAAGGACGGCAAATATCTCTTTGTCTCCAGCCGCCTGGGCTATCAAAGCATCTCCGTGTTTCGCTGCGAACCGGACGGAAAGCTATGTTTTGCCGACCGCTGCCTGTGTGGAGGAATCACCCCCAGAGATTTCAACATCTTCGAAAATGATGACCTTGAAGATCCGGACATCCGTCTTTTGGTCGCCAATCAAGATTCGGACCTCATCACAGCGCTGCGATTCGATCGCCGAGCTGAAAAGCTGTCACTTCTGGACATGAAAATGCAGGCGGTAAACCCCACCTGCATCCTGCCGATATGACCACCGTTCACAAAAGCTTATTTCCTGAAAATGCTGTCTTCGTGTGGCGTTTTGGGCACAGGGAACAGATTTCTTGTGTATGTACCCCATGGATTTCGGCGCCTGTTGTAATTTTGGGCACAGGAACAGGTTTTCTTGTGTATGTACCCCATGGATTTCGGAACCTGTTGTAACTTTTGGGCATACGAAGCAGGCTTTCTTGATTTCTACTCCAAGAACTCCCTTGCGGAGGGAGAATTATTTCTTGTAAATGTCCCTCTGTGCCCAACTCCGTTCTAAATCAGAAAAACCCACGGGGAACAATTCTTTAGAATGCCCCTCTGTGCCCAACCATGCACGTAATCAGCAAAATCCAAGGGGAACAAATCTAAGAAAATCTCCGCTGTGCCCAACCACCCGAATACAGCGAACAAAAAACGCGGCCTCATAGGCCGCGTTTTCCAATCATTCACTTCTCGATCGTATATTTCTCCACATCGATGACCGCCGTGCCGCCGACTGCCTCGAAAGAGATGCCGTCTGCCGACTGCCGCGTGTAGATCGTGTTGGACATCACCTGCTCGCCGTCGTTGACAAAGATTTCCACCGAGAACCTGTCGATCATGAGCCGCAGCCGGATCTCGCCGCCGCGATTCCGCACATGTGCCTTCCGCTCGGAGATAATGTAGTGCATAAATCCCGAATAGGTCCGGTCAAAATACAGCATGCTGTCCGAGGGATCATAAGTAATAGATGTGTAGAACTCCTCATCCTCTGCGACCTTAATCGTGAATTTCTGATAAAGGGCGTCCCCTGCGGGCTTCACTCGAACTGTCAGATCAAGGCTTCGTCCCTCCACTCCGGTAAGCCGCGTGCACTCCTTGACATAGACATCATCATAGTAAACCGGGTCTTTCCGGTACGCTTCGATCTCCCGGATCGGCCGCTGGATCAGGAGTCCGTCCTTCTCAGACAGTTCTCTGGGAATCGTGAGCTGTCCGAACCACTTAACACCCGGAGGCGTCCTGTGCATAGTCTCCGGCGTCTGCATCCAGGCGGTCATGACTCTCCTTCCGTCCGGTGTGACCGTGCTCTGGGGCGCGTAGAAATCAATGCCGTAATCAATAGAGCGGATCGCTTTCCGCGTAAAGGTATGCGTCTCCCTGTCATAGATACCGGCCAGATAAGCAGCGTTGTTGCCGGCATGGAACTCATTCCCTTTCGCGACCATCTTCATCGGCAGAATCGGAATAAAATCCGTATCTCCAAGCCGGAACAAGTCCGGGCACTCCCACATATACCCGTACTCATTACCGCCCTTATCGAGAGTCGACACATACTCCCAGTTGTACAGGTCCGGACTCCGGAACAGGACAACTGCGCCGTCGTTCTCTTCGGTGCTCGCGCCGATTATCGAATAGTACACCCCCTCTTTCTCCTCATACCAGATCTTGGGATCGCGGAAATCTTCCTCGCTGTATCCTTCCGGGAGCATTTCCGGAGTAATGACCGGGTTGTTCTCGTATTTGTCATAGTTCATGCCATCGCCAAAAGCCAGACACTGCGTCTGGCGGCAGGGAACCCCCTCCCCTCTCGCTTCTCCTGTCACCTCCACCCCAGTGTAGATGAGCAGATGCCTTCCGTCCGGCGCTGTCAGAGCGCTCCCCGAAAAGACGCCGAAGTTGTCATACCATGTATCAGGCGCAAGCACGGCCGGCAGTCTCTTCCAGTTCAGCATATCCTCCGATACCAGATGTCCCCAGTGCATGGAGTCCCAATGCGTCGAATAAGGATTGTACTGATAAAACAGGTGATACTGTCCGTCAAAATAGGAAAAGCCGTTCGGGTCATTGAGCCATCCCACTGTTGGTGTGACGTGGTAGACCGGCCTCTCCTCCTCTGTGATCTGCGTTCCATGTGCCGCCTCATATTCTCTGGCTTTTTTCAACCGATCACTTTCCATCTCTTTCTCCTTTCAGATATTCGTAAGCAGGCTTGTACTTCTTCTCAATGCGGTCGTAATCTTTCGGACCGGGGTCCTTGATTCTCCTGATATCCATATTGTGGGTCAGGTCCGCAAGCTTCACTTTCCTGGCAAGCGGGTTCTTCCCGATCTCCTTCACATAGTCCATATAAGGCACTCCGTCCGCATGTGTCATGAGCGCTACGGCATCTGCGATCTCGTCCCCGAAAATCTCCCGAATCTCCTCAATCGTGACCTCTGTGTCCTCTACGGTATCGTGCAGATACCCCACGACCTTCTCCTGAGGTGTATCCAACATCGCCGCCACTGCCTCGGGATGAGAAAAATAGTCATTTCCGGCTTTATCCACCTGCCCTCTATGGGCGAGCTTCGCGATCAGTCTCGCAGCTGCGATCATTTCTTCTCCTGTCACGGAAGCTTCTCCTTTCTGTTGTCATACTTCCCGCAGGTTCAACGTTCTCTCCTGCCTGAACAAATCTATTATAACAAATAGACCGGCACATTAAGAAGTAATTCTTAATGTGCCGGCTCCCTTCATGAATCAGGGGACTGTCCCCCTGACTCCCCCTGACTCATCCTCCAAACACTGTCCCGTCAAAAGCTTCATCCAGCTTGATGCCGTTCACAGTCTGGCCATCACTTGTGTCTACTTTGACACGGAAAGCTTCCCCGGTTTCCATGTCATCCGTCCTGAAGTCAACGGTGTCAGTGCCGTTTGTCCTCCAGAAATTCAGTTTAGTTCCAACTGGGATCTCTTTCTCCTCGCCTGTCGATTCTTCTTTCGAAAGGTCCACTACTTCCGCCTTCACAGGCACAAGGGTGGTGAGTGTGATATCCGCGTCAATCTCGTATAAATCTGTCAGCGGAGCGGGCATCCCGTCCTCTCCCGCCTTGTAGAAGCGGCGGCCGCTGTATGTGCTCATAAGCTGCATTCTCGTGCCGAGCGCGAACTTCGACGGGTCGATCAGCGGATAGCGCTCGTTAATGCTTTGTTCCAAACTGTACTCGCCGTCCACATAGGCCGGATGGAAAGCAGACGCCAAGCCGGTTCCTTCCATTTTACCAACGAGCGACGGAACATTGTCTTTGATCGCAAATACAGTCAGCTCCGGATAATCGTTATCTGTTGACGTCACCACATATACATAGTTTCTTCCGTCTTCGGTGTGCACAAACCATGGCTGCATGCTGAAGCAGTACTGCTCCGCCGTACAGACCTGGTCTCCCACGGAAATCTGAATGCCGGAATACGCGTAAATCTCGTTTCCCTCTTCATATGTGCCGGTCACTGACAGTTTCTCGTCGCTGCCGTCTCCGTCCAGATCCACTGTCATCTCCGTATACGGGCTCAAAGGTTTCACATAACCTTCCTTGGAAGGTCCGTAATTACCGGTGAATAGAGAGGGCTCCCTGTCAAAATATATTTTGGCTTCCAGTGTACCCATCGCATAGGGCGCGATATCGGAAGGCGCGAAGAGGAATGTGACGCCGTCCTGATCGATCACCCACGTCAGGGCGTCCATATTGCCCTCGTCAAAATAGTACTGCAGTGCATCTTCCGCATCCTCTATCGGTGATCCGTCCGCCTGGGCGCGGAGATATTTTGCCACGACAGGCTTCAGCGCAGCCGGATCCGTAAAGACTTCCGCGAGTGTGATCTGTGCGCCGTTCTCGGGATTATAATTGTATCCGCTGTAACCCACTGTGCCGTGCGCCGCGCCGGGATAGTACAGAGATGTCACCTCATAGAAACTCAGGACCGACTGGTCACACCGGGCCGGAATGATCTTTCCTTCCATATTCCCGACAGGAAATTCTTCCGTATCCTCCCTCTGCTCAGCTAAAGCGTTCTCAGCAGCTTCCTTGACTTCCGCAAATGATTTCTCATACTTCTCTGCGATCAGGTCATTCTCTGTTTCAATGGCTTTATTCAGATATACATTGTTCATGGCCGTTTCTTCTGTAAGCCTGACTGTGTCGTAGGAACCGCTTGCGATCAGTGTGAGGTCCTTCTCTTCCATACGAGAGTGGCTCTGAAGTTTATAAGCAGGGCGAACGGCTTCAGACTCAGCCTCTATAGCCTGCGCGGCTTCTTCCTGAGATCCTTCGGGCTGTGCCTGCTGCTCCTGCGAAGGTTCTGTCTGTTCCTGCACGGCTTCACTCTGCGCCGTATCCTGCGATGCCGGCTTCTGGTCCTGACCGGCCCCGCATCCCAAGAGACTTCCTGCCATTATCGTTGCGATCACCGCTGTCGCAATTATTTTTTTCATATTTTTTCCTGCCTCCTGTCGCATATTCTTTATAAGCTTAAGCTGCCTGTACGTTCATAGTTCTTCCAGCCCTGACACACATCTATTATAACAAGGCGCGGCTGCATAAAGAGAAAGAAATTCCGTACAGAGAGGCATTTTTAGAAAAATTACGACCATATAATCATGATATAATAACCAAAGCAGCATGCAGATCAAAACCATTACAAGGAGCCAGCTATGTCCAACGGCTTTTTACCTATTTCCCGGCAAGAACTCATACAGGACGGCATCACGCAGCCCGACTTTGTCTATGTAAGCGGCGACGCCTACGTGGACCACTCGAGCTTCGGCACCGCGATCATCTGCCGCCTGCTGCAATCCCGCGGCTACAGCGTTGCCCTGATCTGCCAGCCCGACTGGCGTGATCCGGCGAGCGTGCAGATTTACGGAGAGCCGCGTCTGGGCTTTCTCGTCTCCTCTGGAAATATGGACTCCATGGTCAACCATTACACTGTGGCAAAAAAGCGCCGCCACCAGGACGCCTACTCCCCCGGCGGCGTTATCGGCAAACGGCCCGATTACGCAGTCATTGTCTACTGCAACCTGATCCGGCAGACCTACAAGCGCACTCCCATCATCATCGGCGGAATTGAAGCTTCCCTTCGCCGGCTCAGCCACTACGACTACTGGTCCGATAAAGTGCGCCGCTCGATCCTTCTGGACACCGGCGCCGACCTCATCTCCTACGGCATGGGCGAGCACAGCATTCCTGAGATCGCCGACGCGCTGGCATCCGGCCTCGACATCCGTGACATCACCTACATCGACGGGACCGTCTACAAGACCCGCGATGAGGAGAGCATTTACGACGCTATAAGGCTCCCCGACTTCGAGCAGGTCCGCAGCGACAAGAGACAGTACGCCTGCAGTTTCGCGATCCAGCACGAGAACACAGATCCTTTCCAGGCAAAGCGCCTGTACGAAACTTACGACGGCAAACTCTTCGTCGTGCAGAACCCGCCCGCGAAGCCTCTGACTACTCAGGAGATGGACGACGTCTACGCGCTGCCCTTTATGCGCGCCTATCACCCCTCCTATGAGAAAGATGGCGGCATCCCTGCTCTCAGCGAGATCAAATTCAGCCTCACTTCCAACCGGGGCTGTTTTGGCGACTGCAATTTCTGCGCCCTGACCTTCCACGAGGGACGGATTGTCCAGGCCCGCAGTCACAAGTCCATCCTCGATGAGGCTAAGACCTGCCTGAAAGATCCCGATTTCAAAGGCTACATCCACGACCTCGGAGGCCCCACTGCCGAATTCAGGCGTCCCGCCTGTGACAAGCAGCTCACCAAGGGGGCCTGCAAGAACCGCCGCTGCCTGTATCCTCAGCCCTGTCCCAACCTCAAAGTCGACCACAGCGACTATCTGTCGCTCCTTCGAAAACTGCGCGCCCTTCCCGGAGTCAAAAAAGTGTTTGTAAGGTCAGGCTTCCGATTCGACTATCTTTTGGCAGACAAGGACCGGACCTTCCTGCGGGAACTCTGCGAGTATCATGTCAGCGGCCAGCTGCGCGTGGCACCTGAACATATCTCGGACAATGTGCTCTCCAAAATGGGCAAGCCCTCGGTGAACGTCTACAATGCCTTCTGCCGCGAATTCGAGAAAATGAATGAAAAGCTCGGCAAAGACCAGTATATCGTGCCTTACCTGATGAGCTCCCACCCAGGCAGCACCATGAAGGACGCGATCGCCCTCGCTGAATATATCCGCGACCTCGGCTACATGCCCGAGCAGGTCCAGGACTTCTATCCGACGCCGGGCACTATCTCCACCTGCATGTACTACACCGGTCTGGATCCGACAACCATGAAGGGCGGCGACCCTTCCACGATGAAAGCCGTCTACGTGCCGCGTGACCCGCACGAGAAAGCGATGCAGCGAGCGCTGATCCAGTACCGCGATCCGAAGAACTACGCCCTGGTCAAGGAAGCTCTTCTCCGCGAAGGACGCAGCGACCTGATTGGATTCGGAGAGAAATTCCTGATACCGCCCAGGGAGTCGCGGAGAGCAACTGATTCGCTTTCGCCGCGGGGAATTTCTGATTCGCGGAAGTCACAGAAATCACGCGGTTCTCAGACTGCGCATGATTCACGTAAGCCGCGCGGCAATTCTGGCAAATCCGGGAGTTCCGGGCGACGCTCCGGGCCGAAGAAGCATTGACTCTGTGCCCCGTTGGGCACTGTGATGGTTATTCTAAATCTCTTCCCCTCGTTTTTTCGATGATTTAAAGACTGTTGGGCACTGCAAGGGTTTTTCTTGATTTCTTCCCCTCGGTTTTTCACTAATTTTAAGGCTGTTGGGCACTACAAGGTTTTTTCTTGATTTCTTCTCCAAGAATTTCCTCACGGAAAGGGAATTATTTCTTGTAAATGTCTTCTGTGCCCAACTACGTTCAAAATCAACAAAAACCTTGGAGAACAATTTCTAAAAATGCCCCTCTGTGCCCAACCGCGCCCATAATCACTAAAATCCTGGGGGAACATTTCCCCCAAAACCAACCTGGTGCCCAACCACGCCCGTTATCACAAAATCCCAGGAGCACAATTTCCAACAAATCAACCTGATGCCCAACCACGCCTAAAACCGCCGCACAAATTCCAACTCTTCCTTCTTGCCTCCCATCTCCATTCGCCATATAATCTAGGAATAATCGTTCTTCCGATGGATCTCGTCGTAATCATCAGGCGACAGTCGGAACAAACCAATTTACACTTTCACATTTCATTTCTATCTCTATTCGGAGGAAAGGAGCCCCATGACACTGAAAAACATCATAGAAGACACTCGTGAATCTTTGATCCAGGAGAAGCTCAAGCTGGAAAAGCTTCTTCGCGAAGCACCAGTTGGCACGCTCATCTACAGTAAAAACACTGCCAAAGGGAGGACTTACTACAAGTACTATGTCTCCGTTACTGATAAGGATGGCCTCAATAAGAAAATATATATCTCCCGTAAGAATCGAAATTTTGCGAAGCAGCTTGCCCGGAAAAGGCTCCACAGTAAACGCCTTAAGGATATTAAAAACCAGCTAAGTGCAATGGATTCTTTTTTGGCAAAATACAGTCAGAATTCAGCTCTCAAAGACCTTCTTAATGTGCCACTGCTTTTTAATCTTCTGGAAGACGAAGAGTTGCCGACCTCAGATGATATGTCTGAAGAATTGAAAAGATGGGCTCATGAAGAGTACGAAACTAATCCTTATCATCCTGAACACAAAAATGTTCCGACCGTCGACGGGACAATGGTCCGTTCTAAATCTGAAGCATTCATTGTAATGCTTCTTTCTGCACAGCACATCCCTTATCGTTATGAATGCAAGTTGGAAATTGGCGGGCATATCTATTATCCTGATTTCACGATTCGTCATCCTGTCACCGGAAAAACCTATTATTGGGAACATATCGGAGCTCTCCATATGCCGGAATATCGCTCAGACTTCATTCAAAAAATGCGAATTTACATCAACAATGGTCTTATTCCCGATTACAATTTAATCCTGACTTACGAGAGCGAAGGCCGCCCTTTTGATATTACAATTGCTCAAGATAAACTCAGAGAATTCTTCTCCTGTGAAACTGTCCCTTTATATTGATCGGCGTTTCGGGGCGAAGCGTCATGAATCCTCGTTCCCCCGTTGGGCACTGTTCTGGGCTTTTTTAATTCCTTCCCCTCGGTTTTTCGATGGTTTGAAGGCTGTTGGGCACTGTAAGTGTTCTTTTTGATTTCTTCCCCTTGGTTTTTCGATGAGTTGAAGGCTGTTGGGCACTACAAGGGTTTTTCTTGAATTCTTCTCCAAGGAATTCCTCGCGGAAAGAGAATTCTTTCTTGTAAATGTTCTTCTGTGCCCAACTACGTTCAAAATCAGCAAAAACCCGGGAGAACAATTTCTAGAAATACCCCTCTGTGCCCAACCGCACCTGGAATCAACAAATCCCAATGACAACACTGCGCGCAACCGGATGATCCCACAAAAAAAACGGCTCACCGCCGTTTTTTATAATGCTCCGCCTTCAAATCCAGCCAATCATAGGCAAACTCTTGAATTTCACCGACAGCTTCCCGGTCTTATCATTGATCGTGATCACCGCGTATGTCTTCTTAAGCCCCGCCTGCCTGGGCTTGGACACGCTGCCCGGATTGAGCAGCAGAATGTCGTTCTGCTCATCCAGCGCCGGCATGTGGGTGTGGCCGTAGATCGCCACATCCGCCCCGCAGTTCTCCGCTGCTTCCCGCAGGTTGGCCAGCGTATAGGAAACGCCATAATGGTGTCCATGGGTCAGGAATACTTTGTGTCCTCCCATGTCAAATGCAAGACTGCTGTCTTCCGGTGTCCCCCAGTCCATGTTGCCGGCTACCGCGTGGACTTCATATTCACGCCCCGGTCCCAATATTTTGTCAAGGTCGCCCTCGACGTCGCCCGCATGGATCAGCATATCGATGGGGGCCTCCTGCCCGATGGCTTTGCGGAGAAGATCATGTCTTCCGTGGGAATCGCTGACTACCAATACTTTCATAAATACTCTCCATTCCGCCGCTTCCCGGCGCGGGTACTATCCTCTCCCGAGAAGTTCATCCAATGTGCTGCCATAGGGAGGAAGGAACTCCTCCAGAAAAACTTTCACTTCCGGCATTTCCCAGGCCAGCTTCTCCACAGCCCTGAGAGTAGATGCCTGCGCTGTCCGGAACTCGCCGTTTCCGGCGCCTGTCTCCTCCATGCACTTGATCAGCGCGGAAAGCTTGTCTGCCGCTTTCACGAGCCGGCGCATGTAGTTGTCTTCTTCGGAAGAATCCCCCTTGAAGATCTCGCCGTAGACATCCTGCAGGTCTTCCGGCAGCTGCTTTAAAAGCCTCTGCTCCGCCGCCCTCTCCACTTCTTTGTAGGCGTCCCGCAGGTCATCGTTGTAATACTTGACCGGCGTAGGCATGTCGCCGGTGATGATCTCCGACGCGTCGTGGTAAAGCCCGATCAGTGCCGCCCGGTCCGCGTTGAGCGATTTCCCGAACCGCTTGTTCCCGATCACGCACAGCGCATGCGCGATCATCGCGACGTCCAGCGTGTGCTCGCTCAGCGTCTCCTCGCGCGCATTTCTCATCAGCGCCCAGCGCTCGATGTATTTCATTCTCGACAGCGTGGCAAAAAAGTTATATGTCATGGGATTTCCTCTTTCTTTTACAATCGTGACATCTAGTATAACACTGACCGGCGCCCGAGTGCTATCATAGAAACACAAAGAAATACAATTATCATGAGGAGGCACCTAAATGATCAAGAATCAGGATCTGATCGACAGATTTTTCAGATATGTCAAAATAGACACGCAGTCAGCTGAAGACACCGGCACCCAGCCTTCCACCGCCAAGCAGCATGACCTGGCAAAGCTTCTTCACAAAGAACTGCATGAAATGGGCGTTGAGACGCACTATGACCGCAAGAACTGCTATGTCTACGCCAAACTGCCCGGCGAAGAGCCCGCCATCGGCTTTATCGCGCACATGGACACTTCACCGGCGGCGAGCGGCGCGAATGTCCATCCCAGGATCGAAGAGAATTACCAGGGCCACAGCATTCTGCTCTTCAAAGGCCACGCAGGCAGCGAATCCATCGTGATGCGCCACGAAGCTTTTCCGGAACTGCAGAACCACATCGGCGAAGATCTGATCGTCACTGACGGCAAGACCCTGCTCGGCGCCGATGACAAAGCAGGCGTCGCGGAGATCATGAACCTGCTCGCCTATTACACCTCGCACCCGGAACTCCCGCACAGGACTATCTGCGTCGCCTTTACGCCGGACGAGGAGATCGGCGCCGGAGTCGACCACTTTAATACGGAGCTGTTCGGCGCGCGGGAAGCATATACCGTCGACGGCGGCAAACTCGGTGAGATCGAATATGAGTGTTTCAACGCGGCCTCAGCGCGCGTGGAGATCACGGGCAGGAGTATCCACACCGGCGATGCCAAAAACGCGATGCTCAGCGCTGTTTTGGTCGGTATGGAGTTTAACGCGATGCTCCCGGCTTCCGAACGCCCGGAGCACACTGAAGGGTACGAGGGCTTCTATCATCTCGGCAGCATGGATGGACGCGTGGACCACGCGGTCCTCAAGTACATCATACGCGACCACGACTATGACAAGTTCCAGGCCAGGAAAGAGTATATGACCGACACGGCCAAGTTCATCAACGCCAAGTACAAGTCCTTTGCCGGCAGAGATATTCTCAAGATCACGATACGCGACCAGTATTACAACATGGCCATTCCTCTCAAGGATCACATGCACCTGATCACCCGCGCGGAGGAGGCCATGCGGAAGCTCGGTATCGAGCCCATCACCCGCCCCATCCGCGGCGGCACCGACGGCGCAAGACTCACCTATATGGGCATTCCCTGCCCCAACCTGTGCAACGGCGGCTACAACTTCCACGGACGCTTCGAATACGCATCCGTTCAGGAGATGGAAAAGAGCGCTGAGCTGCTGATCCTGATCGCGGCGGTGTGAGGCGATCCCTTGATCCTGCTTTCGGGAAATATGAAAATGCAGGCGGTCCTCCGCCTGCATTTTATTGTATCTGAAACGATATTGATAAGGTCCTTTGCGTCACACTTTCTTATACATGAACACGAGGTCGCCCTCCTCGAGGACTGTTGAGCCGCGGGGGACGATCTTTTTTTCATCCCGCTTGACCATAACGATGAAAGCCTGCCGGGAGATATCCAGATCCCGGATCGCCTTGTCCTTCCACTTGTGGTCTTCTGTAATAGCCAGTTCCTTGAGTTCCACGTTGTCGGCGCCGGGGAGCGGTTCCGCTCCGAGAACAATCGTATCGCCTGCAAAGAGCATCAGGTCTCCATAGGGTACGATCGCCTCGTGCTCTCTTCTGACGATCGCGATGATCATGCCTGAGGGAAGTCCCAGATCCCGGATCTTCTTTCCGTCCCAGGAATCCCCGCTCGTCAGCTGAATGCTGAGAAAGTTGAGCGTGTCGTCCCTTCTGCCGTCTCCCAACAGTTTAAACTGCGTGTACTGCTCGACGAATCCTGCGCTTATGATACCAGTGGGGATCGCCACCATTCCGACGCCCAGGAAGGTGATGCATATACTGAAGAATTTGCCCAGCGGCGTGATCGGATAGATGTCGCCGTAGCCCACGGTCAGCAGTGTCGACGCGGACCACCAGATGCCGGAAAACGCGTTTTTAAACACATCCGGCTGCGCCTCGTGCTCGAGGCTGTACATACACAGGCTTGAGCCGAGCATAAGTGTCGCGATGATAAATACCGAGGACAGAAGCTGCTGCTTCTTGCTCTTTAGGACCTCCGTGATGACATTGAGTGAATCATAATACGCATTGATCCGAAACAGCCTCAGGATCCTGACCACGCGGAACATTCTGAATGCCGCGACGCCTGACGGGAAGAATACAGGCAGATAGTAGGGCAAAAAAGAGAGCAGATCTACGATTCCGGACAGGGACAGGCAATATTTTGCCGTGGCCCAGGCAGGTGTATCCCCGGGATACAGTTCCGGCGCCGTGAGCACGCGCAGCACATAGTCGACGCCGAACATGAATACAGTTATCTGCTCCACCAAAAGGAAAATGCTCCCGTACGCCGCCTGAAGGTTGTCGAATGTGGCCATTACACTGACGATCAGGTTTGCCAGAAGCGCCACAATACTGATCGCGTCATAGGCCTGATTGACCGGTTCGTCGACTACGCCGACCGAGACCATCCTGAATATTTTGGCCCTCATTTCCGGCCACATCTCATTTTTGTTCTTATCCATGCCGCACCCTGTCATTTTCAGAGATCCGAGTACAAATTCCCTCTGAATTCAAGTAAAATAGAGTAAATGATCAAAACCATTATCGCACAAACCTTTCGTTACTACAAAGTGCAAATACAGGCCGCGCGGCTGTGCGGCGGAATGGAGATATTATGAGACTATTATTCATCCGGCACGGAGACCCGGATTACGCGAGCGACTGCCTGAACGAGATCGGCCGCAATGAAGCCAAGGCGCTCTGTGCCCTCAGGTCGAGCACAAAAATGCATTTGGGGACCTGCTACGCTTCCCCTTTGGGAAGAGCGCAGGAGACCGCCGCGATCACCCTAGGCCGCGCTATTCCCGGTGCCCGGGGCGCCGCTGCTGCCGATAACTGCAGAGACATTCTCACCACTTTGGACTGGCTTCGCGAGTTTCCCGCCCAGGTGGACGTAAATGATGCCACACTGCTGCAGGACGCCTATTATTTCAAGACTGAGTCAGACGGATCCTTTAAAAAGAGAATTGTATGGGATATGTACCCCTCCTACTTCACAGAGCATCCCGCCTATTCCGATTACGAAGCGTGGCGCGGGACCCTGGTCGCCCTCAACTCCGACCTGCTGCCCATCTATGACGACGTCATCGCTTCCTTTGACAGCCTTCTGGCCGAACACGGCTATGTAAGAGAAGGACGCCACTACCGCGTGGAATGCGAGAGCATCGAGACGCTCACCTTCTTCTGCCACTTCGGCATCACCTGCGTCCTGCTCTCCCACCTGTGGAGCCTCTCGCC
Source organism: Lachnospiraceae bacterium UBA6998 (assembly GCA_002448395.1). GTDB lineage: Bacteria > Bacillota > Clostridia > Lachnospirales > Lachnospiraceae > CAG-791. The sequence continues at coordinate 23,930 of DJXS01000108.1, forward strand.
CTTTGTCCCCCTGCAGTCTTTCTGCATGCCCACTTCCTCCGTCACAGAGGTTTATACCGAGGAGCGGCAGAGAGGCATCGCGAATTTCCGCGCGACCCGCATCGGCGACACGACGCACCTGACCATGGCCGGACTGCGGACGGAGCGCCTGCCCCATTCCGCGCTCTTTACCGAAGTCTACAGCGACTTCACCCAGCGGCACGACTGAATCCGACATTGCTGCACCAGGATCAAAAAGAGCACCGATTCTCCGGTGCTCTTTTCATGTCCTGTATCTCTGCTTTTCTTTACTTCGGATCTTCATTGTTGGGCTCAGGGGCCTGAGTCTGAGGAGATTCTTCAGTATCCTTCTTTCCGAAGAGCCCTCCGCGCCCCTTGCGCTTCGCTTCCTTTTCCGCTCTCTTTCTCGCGTCCGCTTCCGCCTTGGCCCGCGTCTTCGCGTTCACGATCTTCGCGTATTCCGGATCCGACATCATGGCAATCCTCTTAGCCCTGCTCCTGCCAATAGCCCGGATGATCAGAACAAGGATGACTGCCAGGATGATCAGGTAAGGGAAGTTCCTCACTACAAACAGGATAATGTCTTCGCAGAAGTTCCTGAAGCTGTTGATCGCGTCCTCAAAAGCGTATTTCAATTCCTCGCCGAAGGTCGTGCTGTTCACTTCCTCCGTATAGCGCTTCACTTCCTTCAATTCGATGTAGATCGTGGAGAACTCCACGTCCTTGTCCATCTGGGCCAGATCTGTCTTGTAGACATTCAGCTGGCGCTCCACTTCCGAAAGCCTGGACTCCACGGTGATCATGTCTTCAATGGTCTCCGCCTTGTCCATCATCTCCAGAAGCCTCTCCTGTTCTTTCTCGAGGGACTTCTTGTAAGTCTCTTTATTCGCGTATACCTGGCTGATATTCTCCGCGTTGACAGAGCGGTTCATGATCTTGCCGTCTCCGCTCAGGGAATTGATAAATTCCTCAAACTTCTCGGAGGGGATCCTCGCGGTGATGCTCAGATAACGCGTGTTTCTGGAACCGCTGTTGTAGTTGTACCAGTAGTAATCGTTGTCGCTCTCGCTCTCGGCCTCCGAGAAACCGCCGGCGTCCTTGATCTTCTTCCGGATACTGGCCGCTGACTTGTCATATTCCAAAGTCTGGATACTCAGGTTTCCCGTGTAGACGATCTTTTGACCGTCCTGCGCCCGCAGTGCCGATTCCGTCGTTCCGCTTCCGCTGTCCGCCGTATACTCCTCTCCGTCCGCCATAGCCATGGCTTCCTCTGCGGCATAGGATTCATACGCGTAATCGCCCGCCGCACCGGCTTCCTCCTTATAAGAGGCGCTGTTCATGTTTGACGAGCCTGATGAGCCGCCGCAGCCTGTAAGGCACAGTGACACTGCCAAAACAGCTATCGCCGCCAGTTTAAACTTTTTCATAACGATCCTCCCTTTAGCGGAAGAGGTCTTCTATTTCCTCGTAATCCGCCTGTGAAATCTTCATCACAATTCCAGGAATATTGTCCATGCTGACATATGCGTTCTCATAGAAAACGACTCGGTGCTCCTCTCCGTTCTTCGTTGTGAGATATACATAGTATGTAGCTTCTCCGGTAGAAGCCAGTATCGCCGGAGATGCCTTACCTTTTGAAAAGGCTTCCGAAAGAGCGATCTCGCCTTCCACGGTATACTCCGGCACCTTACGGCTGCCGCCGTTGGCTTCCTCCTTCGCCGAGATGTATTCAAGCCTTACATAATCTCCCTTGAACTCTCCGAGCATATCCACCGCAGTCTTGGCTAAACTATTGTTTGCTGCCGCCTCTGCAGCTTTGTCTTCAACTGCGCTGTCCGCCAGTTCTTCAGCTGCACTGTCCGCCTGCTCTTCAACCGCTTCCTCTGCCTGTCCGCTGTCTGCGGCTTTCATCTGAGAAGAAGCTTCCGGCTGTTCAGCGTCGGATTTCTCTGCCTGCTCCACCGCAGCTCCATCTGCCTGCACCGGTTCGGCTATGCTGCTCACCTGAGTCGAGTCCAAACGGTCTCTTATGTCGGACAGATCGCGGATCCCCAACAGATCCCTGGCCATAAAGAGCACGAAAACGACGGCTGCCGTCGACATCGCGACCACTGTAAAGCGGTAGATCTCCGCTCCCATACTTCTTCTGTTCTTTCTCTTCCTTGCCTTTTTAACGGTTTTCCCGGAGGAAGGCTTTTCCTGAGAACTGCGCACTCTCCGGTCACTTCGGGCGATCAGCTTTTCGTCGATGCCGCCCATCGCTTCAAATAAGTCCTCTGCTCTCATTCTATATATTCCCCCTCTTTAAGATACTTCCGAAGTTTTTTCCTGATCCTGCTCAGGCTCACCGTGACGTTGTTCTCCGTCATCTGATACCGCCTGGCAATAGCGGGAATCTCCTCGGCAAAAAAGTATCTCCTCACAAACAGATCGCACTCCCTCTCGGGCAGCTGCTCTGCAAACCGGTTGATGGCTTCCTTGAGCTCCGTGGCCAGATATGCCTCCTCCGCATCCCAATTTCCCGACAGATCCGCGCACTCCGCCAGCTCATCGAGCACGGCTTCCATAGTGCCGCTGCCCCTTTTCGCCGCGCCGCGCGCCCTGTACCGGTCAAAAGCCAGGTTCCTCGTTATTTTGGCCAGAAACGCGCGCAGCACAGAAGGCCTCTTCGGAGGCATTGAGTTCCAGGCGCGCAGCCAGGTATCATTGACGCACTCTCTTGAATCCTCGATATCGTTCAGGACATTGTACGCCACTGTATGACAATATTTCCCATATTTGAGATCTGTCTCGACGATGGCCTGTTCGTCTCTCTTCCAGTACAGATCGATGATTGCGGTATCTTCCATGGATTTTCCCTTTTAGTCCGGCGCTTTCGCACCGCTTATACTATAGATGACGCTTCTACCGGTGAAGTCTTACAAATCAATTGACATTTTATTAATTTCTCTGAGCCGCGAAGTTCGCCTCTCAGAACAGTTTAACATATCCTTCCAGCGAATCCGCCTTGACTTTCAGCGCCTTACATCTGCTGTTGACATGAATAACGCAGGGATACTTGCTGTTCTTGGCCTCCTGGATCATGTTCGCCCCGGCGATATTGCCGTCGAACGCGATCAGCCTCGAAGGCCTCCTCTTGAAGATCTCGTAGGCGAAGCTCTTATAAGTGCCCATCGGCACAGGTTCGATAGAGACCCGGATCCCTACACCTGCATCGCGGAGTTTGCGGTACTCCGGCTCCGTGATCATGGACGGCACCATGGCAAAGATCTCGAACCTCCCCCGGTTCTGCTCCACCAGATACTGCTCATACCCGCGCAGCGTGTGCCCTACTACGAAGAAAGTCTTCTCCGGATCCTCATTTGCCAAAATATCGTCGATCCTCTTCTTATTCTCCTCAGTCATTCTCACCTTGTGGCTGTCATGACTGAAGCTCCCGCCGACGATCACGATCGGATTCTTATCAGGCGGCATCTCTTTGATCTGCTCTGCCAGAGTCTCCGCCGCATTAAGCGAGCGCTTCCCAATCAGGGAGAGCTCCGGCTCCTCCGTATCCCTCTCTGCCTCCGCCCCGGCTTTTTCTTTATAAGCTTCGCATTTGACCTCGAACGCCTTCAGGCTTCTGTGCAGGACCTTGTCCTCGCACGTTCTCATCATATGCATCTCTTCGTCACTGAGTTCCAGCATCTTCTCCAGAGAGAGCTGCTCATCTATGGAGTCGCTTCCATACAGGGCGCCTCCGTCCGTGCCCTGCACACACCCGATCCCAAGTGCAAGGTACTGCCTGAGAGGATGCCGCTTCATACTGCTGAGGTTATTGAGACGAACATTTGAGGTGATCTGGAACTCCAGCACTGCGCCGCTCTCCTTCAGGGCGCTGATCAGCGCCTTTCCCTTCGCTCTCCTGAGGTCCGGTGTGTAGAGCCCGTGGCCGATCCGCACATACGGCATCTTCTGCCCCGGAGCCAGCGCTTCCTTCACACACCTCAGACTGTTGGCGATGTTGTCCTGCAGTCCGTCGTTCTCACCCGCGTGGATCCTGATCACAAACCCCGGATCCGCCTGCGCGATCTTCACAAGTTCGTGGAGCACCGGCGCAATATCTCTTATATCGTTGAGCTCCTCGCCGATAATATCGCTCCCCGCCACATAGGGATCAGCGGCGATCGCCCTCAGTGTCTGCAGATTCTCCCGGAAATAATCTCCCGTCTCCACCCGGTCCTTCACGATCGTCAGCGGAATGCGCCGGATCGCCGCCAGAAACCGCAGAAGCACTCCTGTCTCCTTCGTGACAGCCGGCATAACAGCGTGCACCTGTGCCAGCATCGCGGGGGCTCCCTCTTTTTTGACCAGTGTTGTATCTGATATCTCCGCGTAGCATACGCCTTGCTTCGCATAGCTGCGGGCGATCCACAGAAGCTTGTCCTGAAACAGTGTGTTCTCCGCGTACGCCGGGTTCTCCCGGTCGCTCAGGATCTGCAGCACCGCGGCGCGGATATCAGAATCCGGGATCCCTGCAATTTTTACCGTTTCAAGTTCGATCCTGTCCTCTGCCTCCTGCCCTTTACAAAAAACATAGCGGTACAGATAGACCTTCTCCAGATTGGTAAAGACCGCCTGTCCGTCCTTAAGGATCGACAGAGAGCTTCGGATCCGCGGAATATTATACGCCGCGTCCTCAGGATCATTTAAGATCAGGTCGGCAAAGTTCAAAAATGTATTATCATCAATTCTTCTGTCCAGGTACTTTCCGGTAAGGCCGCAGTCCCTGTACTTCTCCTCCGCCACTGCCCGGCGGGCTGCAAGTTTCTCCTTTTGCTCTGCTGAGACGTGCAGCCCCAGTTTCTTAATATAGTAAAGCGGATAACGGATCTGGTGACAGATCCCGAGCGCGATCAGAATGTCCGGGTGAAGGTTCGCGTTCATATGGGTGTGAAGATCCGTGCGGAACTTGTTCTCGCTCCGGATGTATGTCTTCACGATCGTGCGTTTCTCATCAAGGCGGTAATCCTTAGTCTGGCTCATCAGAGTCTTGGAAATAGCCGGAATGTGCGCCTTCGTCTCCACCCGCCCGTCCGGGTAGATATTGGCCACCTTCGTGTCCCCCAGCCTGAAGACATAGATCAGCCTGTTGTAGCCGTCGATGTAACTCGGCACTGTGCCGCGAATGACCAAAAGCCCGTTTTTGCCTTCTGACAGCGGCAGATTGCATAGCGCTGCCAGATTTCGGATCAGATTTCCGGTCCCGTGGTTGGGCGTGGACAGCACGAAGTGCATGGTACCTCTGCCTTCCTCCCGGTACAGGTCCACGATCATATCTTTCTCTTTATCCAGGTAAAAACGCTGAAACCATTTCACGGCTATACAATCTCCTTGCTGGGACGAATAATTGCTTAATATCTAATTATAACACATAAACACCGGGATCTAGCGAAGTGGAAGTACTTTATAACTGCGCAAAGAAGCCCCCGGCATTTCGCCGGGGGCTTTACCTGTTATTTTTTCGTATCAGTTACTCTGCGTAGATGACATATGCCTCATACGGCTCCAGAATCCCATCCAGAATATTGTTGTTGTTCAGGTTCCGGATCAGCACTTTTCCTTCCCGGAATTCTTCGTCGGGCATGAACTCCCGCTCGTGGTCGGAGAAGTTGCATACTACCAGAAGTTTGTGTCCGTCCAATTCTCTCGTGTAGATATAGAGCTCGGGATCCTCCGCCATCTGCAGTTCGTAGTGGCCATATACGATAATGTCGTAGGTATGGCGCAGTTCGATCAGCTTCTTATAGTAGTTGAAGACAGAGTCTTCGCGGATCACCTGCTCGGCAGCATTGATCTTCGTGTAGTTGGGATTCACGGCGAGCCAGGGTTTACCGGTCGTAAAGCCGGCGTTCGGCGAGTCGTCCCACTGCATGGGCGTGCGGGCATTATCGCGGCTCTTGTTCGCGATCTTGGGGAAGATCTCCTTGGGATCCCAGCCCATCTTTTCCGTGAGTTCATAGTAGGCGTTGATGGATTCGAGGTCATTGAAGTCCTTTACAGTGCGGAAAGGATAGTTGACCATTCCGAGTTCTTCGCCCTGATAAACATAAGGCGTTCCCTGCATCATATGGAGGCAGGTGGCGATGCACTTGGCGGATACCTCGCGATACTCGTCTGAAGGATCGCCGAGGCGGTTGACAACGCGCGGCTGGTCGTGATTGCAGAAAAACAAGCTGTTCCATGCAACCCCGTCGAGGCCATTCTGCCACTTTGTGAGATTCTCCTTAAGAGGCACCAGAGGCATCTTTCTGGTGGACCACTTGAACTGTTCGTCTCCGTCGAGACCGACATGCTCAAACTGGAAGACCATATTCAGCTCTGTGCCCTCGCTGTTCGCGTATTTTTTGGCTTCCTCCAGAGTGACGCAGGCTGTCTCGCCGACAGTCATGATGTCATACTTTGAGAGGACTTTGCGGTTCATCTCCTGCAGATACTCGTGGACATGCGGTCCGTTTGCCGTGCAGCCGCTGTCTCCGTAGAGCTCATTCATGAGCGGCGCGTCGGGCAGGCCTGCAGGCTTGGAGATCAGACTGATCACGTCCATGCGGAAGCCGTCGATGCCCTTCTCGCACCAGCGGGTCATCATATCGAATACATCCTTTCTCACCGCCGGGTTGTCCCAGTTGAGGTCAGGCTGCTTGGGGGAGAACAGGTGCAGATAGTACATATCCGTTGTCTCGTCGTACTTCCACGCAGAGCCGGAGAACCAGGATCCCCAGTTGTTGGGCTCCTTGCCGTCCTTCCCCTCCCGCCAGAAGTAGTAATCCCTCTTGGGATTGTCCTTTGAGGAGCGGCTCTCAAGGAACCATTTGTGTTCGTCGGAGGTGTGGTTGACAACGAGGTCCATCACTATTTTGATGCCGCGGGCATGGGCCTCAGCCAGCATCCTGTCAAAATCCTCCATGGTCCCGAACTCGTCCATGATCGCCTCGTAATCGCTTATGTCATAGCCGTTGTCGTCGTTAGGCGATTTGTAAACGGGGGAGAGCCAGATGACATCGATCCCCAGGTTCCTAAGGTAATCCAGCTTGGATGTGATCCCGTTGATGTCTCCGATCCCGTCTCCATTGCTGTCCGCGAAACTGCGGGGATAGATCTGATAAATCACACTTTCTTTCCACCAGGTCTTCTTCATAAGCGCCTCCTTGCTTATATGCCGGAAAACATGTTTCCCGTAAAACTTACTCCGGAAGTCTCCCGTACAGGGCCGTCAATTCCGCGATCCTTCCTGAAAGTCTTCCGTTCAGGGCTTCCTTCTTCACTCTCCACTTCCAGTTCTTGCCGTTTGTGGAAGGCTGGTTGATCCGCGCCCTGTTGTCCAGCCCCAGATAGTCCTGCAGCGGAATGATGCAGTAGTCCGCTACACTGCTGAAGGCCGCGATGATCATCTTCTCCACGATCTCCTGCGGATCCTTGGTTCGCACATCGAGGTATTCGCAGACCTGCTTTCTCTCGACCGGCAGGATACTGTCGATCCAGCCCCGCAGCGTCTCATTGTCGTGTGTGCCTGTGTAGACCACGCAGTTGTTCTTGTAGCGATAGGGCAGATATTCCATGGCACCCGAGGAATCTCTTGAGTCGAACGCGAACTCCAGCACTTTCATGTTGGGGAAGCCTGTATCGCGCACCAGCTGGCGCACCGTCTCGGTAACGTACCCAAGATCCTCCGCGATGATCGGCGTCTCTCCAAGAGCAGCCTTGATCGCATTGAAGAGATCCGTGCCCGGTCCTTTTTCCCAATGGCCCGATGCCGCTGTATCCGACTCCGCAGGGATGGCAAAATATTCATCGAATCCGCGGAAATGGTCGATCCTGATGACGTCGTACAGCTCCCTGCACTTGGCAATCCGGCGGATCCACCAGTCATAGCCGGTTTCCTTGTGCTTCGCCCAGTTGTACAGGGGATTTCCCCATACCTGTCCGGTAGCGGAGAACCCGTCCGGAGGCACGCCCGCGATCATGCGGATGCGGCCCCTCTCATCGAGCTGGAACAGTTCCCTGTGAGCCCAGAAATCCGAGCTATCCGCGGAGACATAGATCGGAATATCCCCAATGATGGAGATGCCCTTCGCCGACGCATAGTCCTTGAGCTTCTTCCACTGCCTCGCGAACTCAAACTGCAGATACTCATAAAATCCGATCTCGTCCTGAAGCTTCTCTGACCACTCCTTTACTGCCTCGGCTTTATAGTCGCGGATAGCCGGCTCCCAGCCACTCAGTCCGCATCCGGCGTGCGCTTTTTTGACTGCCATGAAGAGGGCGTAGTCGCGCAGCCAGAATTCGTTGTCCTTTTGGAAATCGGCAAATTCCTGTGTATCCTTATGTCCGCTTCTGAGATAGGCCTTCCTGAGAAGATCCCAGCGGCCGTTGTAGAGCTTTCCGTAGTCCACTTCCAGTCCGTCGCCGAAATCCACCTCGTCACATTCCTTCTTTGTGAGCAGTCCCTGTTCGATCAGGTCCTCAAGGCTGATCAGATACGGATTCCCCGCAAATGTCGAGAAGGACTGATAAGGCGAGTCTCCATAGCCGGTAGGACCAAGCGGCAGGATCTGCCAGTAGGTCTGTCTCGCTTCCCCAAGAAAATCCACAAACTTATACGCTTCCTCCGAAAAGCAGCCGATCCCGTATTTGCCGGGCAGACTGAATATCGGAAACAGAATTCCGCTTGTACGCATAACTCCTCCTTGCTGAAACTTATTCCTCATTTCCCTCAGTGTCATCCTCCGGAAGTACCCATGGCCTGTCCTCGTCCTCCCTCTTCCCGATCATCTTTTCAAATACCGGCGTGTACAGCAGCGCGCACAGATATGCCGGCAGCGAGAGTCCGAGCAGGAAAAACAGAGGCATCAGACTGGAGACATTCGCAAACAGATAAGGGATCACCACTGTGATCACAGTCATCAGGATCGTCCGGGGCAGATATGCCGTGGTCAGGATCACTGCGTTCCTGAACACTGCGCCTGTGGAATACACGAACCTCGCTGTCAGCGGGATCGCGTACACATAGATGGCCGCCACCACGAATGCTCCCACATAGATCGGGATCAGCATTGCGCGAGGAAGGCCGAACTGCCCGCCTGCGATGATCCGCTGGTCCGCGTACAGAAATGCCGCGGCCGCAAGCAGGATCAGCCATACCGGCGTGGCATTTCTCAGGTTTTCCCTGAACCGCTTCCAAAATTCCGACACAAGGGGGCCGCCCCTCTCCTCGATCATCTCCATGATCACATAGTGCATAGCCGCGAGAGACGCGCCTGCCGTCACTATCGGAATACAGAAGATCACTGTCAAAATATTGAGAAACACCAGCATGCTCAGGTCGCTGATCGCGCGCATCACCGGTCCTTCCTGTCCAAACAGATTCCTCATATGTCCTTTAACCTTACTATCACAATATTTTGCCCCCTGCGACCGGGGCTCTTTCTAAAAAAGAGGCTGCACCCTGTTTCGGCACAGCCTCTTTCAGCCATTTCAATGAATTAGCATATCTCCGGTATAGGCGGGACAGGCATCAGCCCTTGACCGCGCCTTCGACCATGCCGTTCATGATCTGCTTCTGGCCGATCAGGAAGATAACGACCATAGGGATGATCGCCAGCAGGGCTGCCGTCAGGATCAGATCCCACTGTTTGACGTAGGAGCCGACGAAGGCCTGCACTGCTACGGGCAGGGTCTTGACCTTGCCGTTCTGGCCCAGCATCAGGGAAGGAAGCAGGTAGTCGTTCCAGATCCACATACCGTTCAGGATCGTGACTGTCGTGATGACGGGAGTCAGAAGAGGAAGGATGATCTTGAAGAAAGTCCCTTCCGGTGAGCAGCCGTCGATCGCAGCCGCTTCCTCAAGGTCATACGGAACACCCTTGATGAAGCCGGTCAGGATGAATACGGTCATGGCTCCGCCGAATCCGCAGTACGCGAATACGATGCCGGGGATCGACTGCAGCATGCTGATGCCGATGAACTTACCGACATCACGGAATGTGGAGATCAGGGGCAGCATGACGACCTGGAAAGGGATGATCATGGATGCGATGAATACCATGTAGATCACTGTAGCCCAGGTGGTCTTGTTGTTGCGGCTGATGACCCATGCGGCCATGGCGCCCAGGACTGCCAGCAGTACCAGCGAGATGATCGTGATGACTGCGGAGGTCCCGAATGCGTACCAGAACTGGAAGTTCGAGTTGTTGATGACTGCGTTCAGGTTCTTCATCAGCTGTCCGAAGGACGCTCCCTTAAACGCTACGGGGCTCTCGACGATGGAGGCCTGCGCCTTGAAAGAGTTGAGCACTACCAGGAAGAACGGGAACAGGACGTACAGGGCGATGATGACACCGACCACTGTCAGAATATAAGATTTTGTTCTTTTTTCCTTTCCTACCATTACAGTTCCACCTCCTTCGAGTTAGAGATACGAACCTGGACGAGGGATACGCATGCCAGGATGATGAAGAACAGCACAGCCTTGGCCTGGCCGAGGGAGTAGTTGTTCTTGGACACTGCGGTGTTGTAGATGTTCAGGGCGAGCATCTGGGTACCATTGGTCAGGTATGCGCCCATGAAGTTCGGGACAGATCCGGTACCGCCGGTCAATGCCAGGTTGACATCGAACTGCTTGAATGCGCTTGTCAGGGTCAGGAATGTGCAGATCGTGATCGTGGAAGCGATCATCGGGATCTTGATCTGGAACAGCGTCTGCTTGGCATCCGCGCCGTCGATGGAAGCTGCTTCCAGTACATCCTTCGGGACCTGGGTCAGGCCGGTGATGTAGATCAGCATGATATAACCGGCATACTGCCAGATATAGACGATGACGATGGCGAGCATCGCGGTCTTGGTCTGGACCAGCCAGGAAATTTTCGTGATATTGATCAGAACGTTGTTGAATACGAACTGCCAGATATAACCCAGGACGATACCGCCGATCAGGTTGGGCAGGAAGTATGCAGCTCTGAAGAAGCCGTCGCCCTTAAGTCCCGACGTGCACAGCAGCGCCAGAAGGAAAGCGACGAGGTTGACAAGGACCATGTTGATGACAACGAATACGAAGGTCATCAGTACGGACCAGATGAAAGCCGGGTCCTTGAACATGGCCGCGTAGTTCGCAAGTCCCACGAACTTTGTGAACTGGATACCCGTCCAGTCAGTCATGGAGTAGAAGATACCAAGGACCAGCGGGATGATGACTGTGACAACAAAAGTAAAGAGAAGCGGGAACAGGAAGATTACATAAACGATCTTTCTGTGGTGCTTCAGAGTAGGAAACAGGTATACGCCGAGCACAAAAGCCAGGACGCCGATCACCAGCAGCGGGCCTCTGAAGGATGCCTTGTTTCCCATGAAATCGAGTGCAAGTGCGGCAATCGTCATGATTGCGCCGGCCGCCATGAGGATCATCGAAAGACCCTTGGAGCCTGCCGTGTTCGTTTTCATAAAGTGATTCCCCCTATAAATAGCAATATAGGGGCGGCGACAAGCGCCGCCCCTGCCTGTTCAAAGTTTCCTGCCATGCAGAACTGTCCGTCTGCGGGGTCAGATCATGCAATTACTGTGCGTAGTAAGCTGCAACCTGCTGGGAAACAACCTGTGTGAAGGTAGCTGCATCCGGGATGCTGCCCAGAGCGTAGTCAAGATAGAGCTGGCCGAGGACGTTCTGGTCCAGGGAAGCCTTGTTCTTGAGCCAGTGCCAGGAAGAGGTCTTGCCTGCTGCAGTGTAATCTGTGATGGTCTGTGCGAAAGGATCGTTAGCAACATACTTGCAGCTCTTGAAGGGGCTGATGAAACCAGCATCTTCTACAAGGAACTTCTGGCCTTCGTCGCCTGCGAGCCATGTAAGGAAATCCTTAGCCTTCTGTGTGTTGTCGTTCTCGAATACTGCCCACCAGGAAGGGGAGTTGGTCAGGATGGTGTCGATGCCTTCCTCGAATGCGTAAGGGATCATGCCAACCTTGAAGTTGCCTGCTGCCGCATACTGCTCAGCATCATCGCTGGTCATTGTAGCGCCGATCCAGGAACCCTGGGTCACGAACGCGTACTTGCCGGACGCGAAGCCGAGGATCTGCTGGTCATATGTTCCGGAAGTAAGAAGAGCGGGATCGGAATACTGGTTGAACAGAGCGATCATCTCAGCATATTTTTGGAAACGCGCCTCGTCGATCTTGCCTTCGGCGAGCAGGTCGCTGTATGTGGTGTCGTCTCTGGAGAGACCTGCATCAAGGTAGTTTGCAAAGCTGTGGGAGCCGGTGGACCAGTACAGATCCTTCGCCTCGCAGCACCAGCCGATAACTGCCGTAAGTCCGAGCTCATCCTTCTTGGCATCAAGAGTCTCGAAAGCTGCCTTCATGCTCTCGGGGCCTGTGATGGAAGCGGGATCGATGCCGGCTTTCTCGAGGATATCAGCATTGTAAGCAAGGCCGATGGCTTCTGTTGTGTAAGGGAAGCCGATGATCTTGCCGTCTGCATCCTTATAGCCTGCATCTGTGTCAGCTGCCCAAGGCTCATTGCTCAGGTCAGCCAGCTTGCCGGTCCAGTTGCCGAAGTCTGCATCGGAACCGCAAACAAAGATGTCGGGCATGTTGTCAGCCTGGAAATAGCCCTTGAGGGTATCCTGGATGTTAACGCCGCCGCCCATGGACTCGATCGCGACTGTAACGCCGGTCTCGGCCTTGTAAGCCTCAGCTGCTGCCTTCAGAGCTGCATCAACTTCGATCTTGCCGTTGACAAGACGGATGTCGCCTTCGCTGGAAGCTGCGGGAGCTGCTGCTTCTTCAGTCTTCTCCGCATCACCGGCTGCTGCATCACTGCTGGCGGATGAGCTGCCGCCGCCGCATGCCATGAGCCCCATTGCCATTGCGGCAACAAGTACCAATGCTAAGAGTTTCTTTTTCATAGTTTCCTCCTTGTAAAATAAACCATTGTTTCCTGCACTTTGATCTTGCTTAGATACTTTAGCGCATAAGTTTACACTAGAATTGTATCATTTCCGCCGTATTTGACAAGTTGTTTTTATTACATATGGCAAAAAAATCGTTATTTCCACTTATTTTCGTCATTTTCCACAATCATTTTTGTGATTCCCGTGCGGCAGCCGTCCTCAAATCAATTCACTAAAGCGTTTAAGTCAGAGGCTTATCGCACAAAAAAGACTGCTGCGTCAGCAGCAGTCTTCCTGTTATTCGATCCTGCGCACACTGTCTCTGATCACAAGGCGGGTCTCGAGCAGTATCTTCTTTGAAGCCGGCCTCTTGCCCGTGATCATGCCGACCAGCGTCTGCGCCGCTACGCGCCCTTTCTCGTCCGTGTCCTGATGGACTGTCGTAAGTCTGGGGGTACAGATCCTGGAATACAGATTGTCATCAAATCCGATGATGGATATATCCTCCGGGATCCTGAAGCCCCTCTCCTTGAGGGCCGCCATCATGACCGCGGCATAGACGTCCGAGCAGCAAAACAGCGCCGTATAATCTTTTGCTTTTTTGCACAGCTTCTCAGCATTTTTATTTGCGAATTCTTCACCCGGTTTTAAAAAGAAGAAATTCTTATCGCTGTATTCGATTCCGGCTTCCGCCAGTGCTCTGCGGTAGCCCCAGAATCTCTGCTCGTCCACGCCGACCCGGTTGTCGGTAACAAAACCGATCTTCCTGTGTCCGTTGCTGATCAGATACTGTACCGCATCATACGTGCCTTTCTCATCATCAAGTCCTACATTGACAAAATCATCGTTATTCTTCGAACTGTAGGTATCGATGCAGACGATGGGCTTATGATATTTTGCCGCCACCCGGTTTCCGTCGTCATCCATCATCGAGAACAGGATCAGCCCGTCCACGTTCCAGATGGAGATATGCTGGATGATCTCCGCTATGTCGTCGGAAATATAGAGCATCATATAATAGCCCGCCTCCCGGACTGCCTTCTCGATGCCTCCGATCATATCCGCCACAAAAGGGTCGCTGAGAATATTGCTGCTGTGCCAGAGGCGGAAATCCAGTGATTTGAGGACCACCCCTATGATCTTGGACTGTCCCTGCGCAAGATTTCGCGCGTTGATATTGGGGACATATTCCACTTCCTCGAGGAACTTCTCGACGCGCTCGATCGTCTCCGCGGAGACCTCCCTGGTCTTGCCGTGAATAACATTCGACACGGTCGTTGTACTCAGGCCCAGCCTCGACGCGATTTCTTTGATTGTGATCATTTCAAACCCCTCCCGGAGAGTTTCCGTTTTCTCCGTATACATTATAGCAAACGAAAAACAGATTCATCTGTTTTTCTTGTTATTTTCCTGCGGTTGTGTTAATTTACAATATCGTAGAAAAAGAAGTTAATTTATCAATATGAAAGAATGTTTCACAACTCATTATGAACAAAGTTACAAAGAAAACCGCTTATATCACCCAGGCGGCCCTCATCGCCGCGATATATACAGTCCTAACCATGATCGCCGCGGGATTCGATCTCGCGAGCGGCGCAATACAGGTCCGCTTTTCGGAGGCTCTCACGATCATGCCTTTCTTCACTCCCGCCGCGATCCCGGGTCTGACCCTCGGCTGCCTTCTCAGCAATATACTGACCGGCTGCGCGCTGCCCGATATCATTTTCGGCACTCTTGCGACGCTGCTCGGCGCCCTGGGCTCCTACGCGCTTCGGTCTAACCGCTTTTTGTGCGCGATCCCTCCAATTGTCTCAAATGCGCTGATCATCCCGTTTATCCTGACCTACGCCTATCACATCCCCGGCGGCATTCCGCTGTTCATGCTGACTGTCGGCACGGGTGAGCTGATCTCCTGCATGGGCCTTGGCCAGATCCTCCTGCAGGCTCTCCTGCCCTTTAGGAGAAGGCTCTTTGATTTCGATAATATGGAATGATCTGTGCGGACTTTCCGCATACATATAAAAAAGAGGTGCCATGAAGGTACGCGGCTGAATCCGCTGTCCTTCATGGCACTTCTTTATTTACATCATCTTCTTCTGTTTCTGCTGTTCTCTCTCTTCTCCTGATCCATCTTCGCCCTGAGCCTGACTGCTTTTCTGCTCTGGGCAAATGCAAACCACAGAAGCGCCGCACTGATCACTATGATGACCCCGGCCAGAACCGCGCGGAGCGTCTTCCACATAGGAGACTTGTACTCCAATGTCGTCTTCGTTCCGATCCCGTTCATCGCGCTGCTTCGGGAAACTGTCTGCAGGATCCTGCCGGCGGCTGTCCTGAAGCGGGCACGCACGCTGTATGTCAACTGTCCTCCCCTAAGCTTATAGTTGCTGCTTGAAGTGTTCTGCCACAGATCCGTTCCTGCCTCCAGGCCCTCCAGGATATCCGCGTATTCATCCGTTCCGCCGGTGATTCTGTCTGTCATTACGATCCCGGTAAAGCCCCACTCATCCCGCAGGACCTTGGTAAGGAGTCCGCTGTGTCCGCCGCACCATCTGGGTCCCACCCGGTTCATGCCGGCCATAACGGCCTTCATGCCGGATCCTCCGTCCCGCAGCGCGATCTCAAAGGGCCGCAGATACAGTTCTCTGAGCGCCTGCTCTCCCGCCATTACCACGACTCCGGTGTAGTTGGTCTCCTGATCCGCCAGGACCATTCTTCCAAGAACAGGTATGACGCCCTTTCCGCTGACTCCCCGGCATATTGCGGCCGCCATGCTTCCCGTAAGGTAACTGTCCTCCGAGAAACTGCTGTTGTTTCCGCCCCCCATGGCTGTCCGGTGCAGATTAAGGGAAGGCATCTTCCAGAAAGTAAAGCCCGCATGGAGCGCATCTTCGCCAATCTGTTTGCCCATCTGCAGGATAAGTTCCGTATTCCAGGTCGACGCAAGGACCGCAGCAGACGGATAACCGAGCTTCTCTTCAGAGATCAGCGCCTGAGGCGAGATACAGGAGATCACCTCATTGACAACGCCTCCTCCCTTTCGGACCAGAGAGTAGGTCTCCCTCCAGGTCAGCTGATCCAGCAGAGCTCCCCAGCGGTAATCGTCAAAGGCTGTCTCCCGAAGCGATGCGAGGCCTGCGTTCTTCTCTCCGTGGGCCTTGTTGTAGACGGGCGCCTCCGCTTTGCTGTCTTCCTTGCTGCTGACCTTCAGCAGTTCCTGGAAAGACGCGGGCGCCGAATAGGAGCCGCCGTTCCATGTCACCGGCCAGGTACTGCCCCACAGGCTCCTCGTAAGCTGCCGGTAGTCAGAATCATAGGCTGCGGGATCCGCTTCCCTGAACACTCGCCCGATGCCCTCTCCGGTCTGTGACGATACCGCAAAGGTGCCGTTGTCCCTGACAAGATCTGCCGTCTCCACAAGACCGCCGTCGCCGCTTCCGCTGAAAGCCTCGGAACCGCTCTTCATCTTATACATAAGGATATTGTTGACCGCTTTGTGCGCATCCTGGGCCGCTGTCACCAGATAGGTCCCGCCGTCAATGATGTAGGTCCCTCTGCCGGCCGCATCGAAGGACTTAAACGCCTCTTCGCCCAGCACTATTTTGACCCGCGCGGATTCTCCCGGCTCGAGTTCCTTCGTCTTGACATAGCCCGCGAGCTCTACGGAGGGGATTTCCATTCCATTCTTCTCCGCATACTGAGAATAGGGCTTCTGGATATAAAACTGTACGATCTCCTTGCCCGCCCGGTCTCCGGTATTAAGAACGTTCACCGAGATCTCATAGCCTTTCTTCCCCTGCTCCATCGTCATGTCCTGCAGCTCGAAGTCTGTGTAGGACAGGCCGTATCCGAAGGGATACGCAACTTCCCGGTTATAGTCGAAGGCACTCCGGGAGGAGGTCCCCAGAACAGTGTCTTCATAGCGGGTCTCATAATAGCGGTACCCGACATAGATTCCCTCGGCGTACACCAAATACCTGTCGCCGAACTTCACATTGCTGTTCCTGATCCGGTAATCTCCAAGATTTGCTGCCGCCGGCGCGTTCAGGCTGTTATATACAAAGGTATCCGGAAGTCCGCCTGAAGGGTTGACGCTTCCGCTGAGCACTTCCGCCACGGCTGTCATCCCGTTTATACCGAGCGCGCCTGTCCAGAGGCACGCGTCGACCCCGTACTCCTCCACAAATCCCATTTCCATAGGATTTACAGTGTTGAGCACTACGATCACCTGATCAAAGCGCTCCGTCACATAGGCGAGCAATTCTATCTCTTCCTCCGTCAGCTGAAGGGCTTTCGCTCCGGTCATCACGGGCTCACCGCTCTCTTCCGCTTCCGCATAGGCAGGCTCATACAGATCTGTCAGGCCGGATCCGCGGCTGATCACGACAACTGCGGCCTCGGAGTACTCCTCCATACTCTTCTCCACGCTCCCCGAGAAGGAATTTCGTCCACCTCTCTGCGTGAAATTCCACAGTTTTTCATTGACCCGGATCTTCTCCGCTTCCAGAGCGTCCTTCAAAGCCACGGAAGAAGCCGCTGTGCTCTCGTCGTTGTATACCGGATTGACCGAGCCTTTCCCGAAAACGCTGACCATTGCCCCCTTGCGGAGAGGAAGCACGTCGTTATCGTTGCGCAGCAGAACGATCCCCTCTCTCTGGATCCTTTTCGCCAGCTCTGTGCTGTCAGTTCGCAGTTCCGCTGCATCCTCGTACTCTGTTTCAAAATATTGCGGGCCTTCCTCCCCTGCCGTCTCATAGTTGCTCTGCCCAAGCGCAAGGCGGATTGCCTGCTCGTTATCCGAAGTGACTTTAAACCCGGCGAAAACTGCGGCGAGCAGCACAGCTGCCAGCACGATTCCTGTTACGCTGTTTCTGCGATAACGCCCGATCCTGCTCCGCATCCTGCGAAGGCGCTGCTCAGCTTTTGCGGCAGGCGCAGTCCTGGGGTCCCTCTCTATTCTGTTCGGTCCTGAATTGTCTTCCCTTTTATTTTTCATAGAGTATCCGGTCTGCTCCTTCTGTTCTTCATATATGTATTTATTGTAATACGAAAACAATCTTTTTTCTTCATAAATATACTACACTTCCCTTACTGTCCCCGAGGCATGATATAATACAAATCAGATCTTTTTTTTAAAGGAGAACACAATGATATATTGCGTGGAAGATGACAACAGCATCCGAGATCTGATGATCTATACCCTGACCATAGCCGGATTTGAGGCGAAAGGCTTTGCCGACAGTGAGTCTTTCTGGAAAGAAATGCAGACCGGCCGCCCCGAACTGGTACTGCTGGACATCATGCTGCCAGGCGAGGACGGCATCTCGATCCTCAAAAAGCTCCGGTCCACACCTATGACGGTCACTCTTCCGGTCATCATGGCTACCGCCAAGGGAAGCGAGTATGACAGAGTTATCGGCCTCGATCTGGGCGCCGACGATTATCTGTGCAAGCCCTTCGGCATGATGGAGATGGTCTCCCGGATCAGGGCCGTTCTGCGCCGCACATCTATGAATGAACACAAGAACTATCTCTCCTACGGAGCGATCACCATGGTTCAGTCCAGGCATGTGGTCCTCGTGGACGGGCGCGAAGTTTCCCTCACCCTTAAGGAATATGACCTCCTTAAGCTCCTTTTGGAACACATCGGCCAGGTGTTTACCCGCGACCAGCTCTTGTCCTCTGTCTGGGATCAGGATTATTCCGGCGAGACGAGGACTGTGGACGTGCATGTCGGCACTCTGCGCACCAAACTCGGCGAGAGCGGCGAGGCGATCCGCACTGTGCGCGGCGTCGGCTACAGGCTCGGATAATAATAGGAAGAACAGGTAACTCTTTATGCGCGGCAAAATATTCCGTTCCATCTGGTTCGTTCTTCTCGCCACTTTGACTGTATCATTCGGTCTCACCGCTGTATTTCTGTACGATCACTTCACAGAAGAACAGCTCGAGCAGCTTCGAGGGGAGACCAAACTGGTCTCTCAGGCAGTGACCCTCAACGGACAGGACTATTTTGACCGGCTGGGGGACACGGACTTCCGCATCACCTGGATCACCTCCGACGGGACCATCCTGTACGACAATGAGGCGGACTCCCACTTCATGCCCAACCACCTGGAGAGAGAAGAGATCCGCGAGACGCTCGAGAGCGGTTACGGAGAGAGCAGCCGCTATTCCTCCACCCTTTTCGAGAGGCAGCTGTACACGGCGCAGAGGCTTCCCGACGGGACAGTCCTTCGTCTCTCGGTCACACAGGCTACGATCTGGACTCTGTTTCTTCATTTCATGCTGCCCCTGGCCCTGAGTATCCCGGTGCTTCTTACGATCTCTCTCCTTTTGGCTTCCCGGCTTTCCGAGCGGATCGTCCAGCCCATCAATGAGCTGAATCTGGACTCACCTCTTGAAAACGCCAACCAGGAGGCTTATGAGGAGATTCTTCCGCTCCTGCGGCGTCTTGATGATCAGCACCGGCAGATTGCCCGTGACCGGGAAGAGCTGGAAAAGACCTCTCTGATCCGCGAGGAATTTACCGCCAACGCCTCTCACGAACTCAAAACCCCTCTGCATGTCATTTCCGGTTATGCGGAACTGCTTGAGAGCGGCATGGTCTCTTCCGAAGAATCCCGCCGTCTCTTCGCAGGAAAGATCCGTGCGGAATCCCAGCGCATGTCCAAACTCGTGGAGGACATCATAGGTCTGTCGCAGCTTGATGGCGGAGGTGCCGGAATGACCAGAGAATTCACAGATCTCTACCGGATCGCGGTCAACGCTGCAGAGAGCCTGGCAACCGCCGCCTCCGACGCAGGCGTTACCCTGAAGGTCGAGGGGGAGAGCGCTGTCATGTACGGCGTGCCCCAAGTCCTGTACAGCATCATCTATAACCTGTGCAGCAATGCTGTTCATTACAGCAACAGTGGAGGCCGTGTCCTTGTGACCGTCCGTGACTACCGCGACAAGGCAGAGCTTACCGTCGCGGATAACGGAATAGGTATTCCCGCCGAAGATCTGGACAGGATCTTCGAGCGCTTCTACCGGGTGGACAAGAGCCATTCCAAAGAAGTAGGCGGCACCGGCCTGGGCCTTTCCATTGTCAAACACGCCGCCATGGTGCACGGCGCACAGGTCGGCGTCGAAAGTGAACTCGGCAAAGGCTCTGTTTTTACGGTCTCTTTTCCCAAACAAGCGTAAATGTGTGACAATACTCCACTAAATATCGGTTTTACATAAATTTTACAAATCGATTCCCCCTAATTTGATATTCATACATTAAAATGGAATTGCAGTTCGCAATTTGAAAGGAGAATTCCATGTCAATCTACGATGTTTTCATACTGTTGGGCGGCGTCGGCCTGTTCCTGTACGGTATGACAATTATGTCAAGCGGCCTCAAGAACGCCTGCGGCGACAACCTTAAGGTCATTCTGGGAAAAGCGACCAAGAATAAGGTCACTTCCATTCTGGCAGGTATTGCCGTCACGATCTTCGTGCAGAGTTCCTCTGCCACGGACGTTATGGTCATCGGCTTCGTCACATCCGGCCTGATGACCCTGAGCCAGGCTATCGGCGTCATTATGGGCGCAAACATCGGAACGACCGTCACAGCCCAGATCACCGCTTTCAACATCGGCGCCTACGCGCCCATGATCCTTTTCCTCGGCGCGGTGATGAATCTGTTCCTCAAGAACAGGACTCTCAAGGAAGTCGGATCCGTAATCCTTGGATTCGGTATGCTCTTCCAGGGCATCACCCTCATGAAGTCCGCGATCGCGCCTCTCGCAGAGACCGCCGCGTTCCGCGCGCTTCTCACATCGCTGGAGAACCCGATCCTGACTGTTCTGTTCGGTATCGCCTTCACGGCGCTGCTGCAGAGCTCGTCTTCGGCAACGGTTATCTTCCAGGCCTTTGCAGTGCAGAACATCATCAGCTACCAGACCGCGGTATACCTGGTCATCGGCGCGGCTGTCGGTTCTGTCATGCCCAACCTTCTGGCAGGCCTAACAGCCAACCGCAACGGCAAGCGCTGTGCGGTGCTGAACCTTCTGTTCAACTCCTTCAGGGCTATACTGATTCTGATCCTTATCACAGTCTTCCCGCAGATCCTGACTTTCATACAGAATCTGTCGCCGGGCAATGTCGCCAGACAGATCGCGAACACGCACACCTGCTTCGCGATCATCGCGGTTCTTGTCCTTGCGCCCGTGTCGGAATTCATCGTGAAACTGGCCGGCAAGCTCATCCCCCCTTCCGAGGAAGAGACCAGAAGAGGCGAGGACCAGAGGCTCGTTTACCTCAACAATACTTCACAGATCCCTGCGGTCATCGCCATGGACCAGGCGCACCGCGAGATCTGCAGAATGGCTCACTTCGCCATCGACAACCTGCAGTATTCCATCGACTGCTTCTTTGAACACGATGCCAAGAAGGGCCAGATGGCTCTTCAGGGCGAAGAGACCGTCGACTATCTGACCGGCGCTATCCTCGGAAAGCTCGTGGAGCTCCGCTCCCTCGACCTTTCTCCCAAACACCTGAACAGGCTCTACAGATATATTCAGGTCGTAGACGACCTCGAGCGTATATCCGACCACGCCGAGAATATCGTCGAGTATGAGGAGCAGATGCGCACCGGCAAAGCTTCCATGCACCAGGAAGCCCTTGACGACCTCCAAATGCTGGCAAACATCACAATGCAGTCTATGAACGTCTCCCTGATCGTCTTTGAGCAGGAGCTCATGGACCGCTTCGATGACGCGGAAGCCATGGAAGATCTCGTCGACCAGACCAAGGAGCAGATCGAGGCATCCCACATCGAGCGCATGGCCAAGAAAGCCTGCGACCCCAAGGGCGGCATCCTCTTCACAGACTTCTGCATCGACATGGAGCGCTGCTCCGACCACGCCATCAACCTGGCAGAAGTTGTCAGAGACCTCACTGAGCAGAATGCCTGATCTTTTCATTGAACTAAACAGGGCGGCTGCACATTCGTGCAGCCGCCCTGTTTTTGTTTTTGTCTGGTTTACATGGTTGCCTGGGTTGCTTTTTTTGCTGTTTGGCTTGGTTTTGCGGCTGCTTGGCTTGGTTTTGTGGCTGCTTGGCTTGGTTTTGTGGCTGCTTGGATGCGATCTGCCCCTAGCATTCCATCCGAGCAGGCGAGAAATCCTATTTGGATGGACTCCATTCAGACATTTCTGCCCGTACCCTACATCCGGACAGGCAAGAAGCCCTATTTGGATGGACTCCATTCAGACATTTCTGCCCGTACCCTACATCCGGACAGGCAAGAAGCTCTATTTGGATGGACTTCAGGCAAACACTTCGCCTGAACTCATCCATCGAATTCTTAAATATTTCTCAAAGGATGGGGCTTCTCTTCAATACAAACATTTATCGCTACATCCGATTTGGAAAAGTCCCTTAATCGTTGGAGTCTCCCCGCTAAACAAACATTTATCGCTACATCCGATTTGGAAAAGTCCCTTAATGGTTGGAGTTTCCCCGTTAAACAAGTTAAACAAGCTATAAACAAACCTTAAGTCCATCCGCCACAATCAAAAAGAAGCTGCCGCAGCGCGGCAGCTAAATGCATCTCCGACCATTCGATCCTCTAAGCTTATTCAGAACTTAAATACAATACCCACAACCGCCGCGATCGCCAAAAACACAATAGGACTCCATTTAAGTTTCTTCTGCCCTATGAAGATCAAAACCGCAAGTATGATCGCCTTGGGCAGGAACAGATCTGCCACATTGCCGCTGGCCTCAAAGGCCTCAATGTTGACCAGCGCTACCTTGGCCACGTTCAGGCCCGCCGCTGTGATCATAGCGATCGAAGCAGGGCGCAGACCGTAGAAAGCACCTTCCACATGCGGATTGTCCCTGAACTTGTTCAGGAATTTGGCGATGATCAGGATAATGATCACAGAAGGCGCCGCCAGAGACAGCGTAGCCAGTATCCCTCCCGGAATGCCTGCGGTCTTAAAGCCCGCGTAGGTAGACATGTTGATGCCGATCGCGCCGGGCGTGGACTCGGAGATCGCGATCATATCCGCGATGTCTGCATGACTAAACCATCCGGTCTTGTCAGACATCTCATAAAGGAAAGGAAGTGTCGCAAGACCGCCGCCCACTGAGAACAGGCCTGTCTTGAAGAATTCATACATTAATCGAAGGAGTGTCACTTGTCCGCCTCCTTCCCCGTACCGGATGCCGCTTTTCGGTTTCTCATGGACATCAGGACGCCGATCACACCCGCACAGATAACAAGAACTGCTGCCGGAATTTTGACGGGCAGAATCCCCTTGAAGGCATTCAGCGAGAAGATCACCAGATACAGAAACAGCGTAAATGCGTCAACCACTGATTTCTTCCACAGCCTCATGACAGCCTGCAGGATCAAAACACAGACACATACGCGGATTCCCGCGAAGGCGTGCTGTACGACCGGAAGATCAGCAAAATTTGATAAGAAAGTTGCAAGTACAAGGATGATGATGATCGGGCCGGTCAGGAAACCTGCGGTCGCGCAGAGTGCACCTACCACACCGGCCTTTTTCTCTCCGATGAAAGTGGAGACGTTAAGCGCGATGATTCCGGGCGTGCACTGCCCTATGGAAAAATAGTCCCGCAGGTCATCCATTGTCGTCCAGTGCCGCTTGTCGACGAGTTCCCTCTCGAGAAGGGGAAGCATCGCATACCCTCCGCCGAAATTGACGCAGCCGATCTGGACAAAGGTAATGTATAGTTCCAGAAGTTCGTTCATAGGGTTCCTTTCAGAAAACCAGCACCCGATTCCAGGTGCTGGTTCTTTTTATAGTGTAAACTGTATAAAGCAAAATACCGCGTAGATCGCCAGCAGTATGATGCCCTGGGCGCGGGTCAGTTTGCCGCGGATGAGGGTGGGGACCGTCAGGATAGTCATGACAAGAAGCATGACCGGGATCTCCAGGATCAGGCTGGCATTGTGGCCCATGAATACAGCGCTCTTGGGGACGTCAAAGGGGGCGAGCGTTACGGAGACGCCGCTGACCAGCACCAGGTTGAAAACATTGGCGCCGATGACGTTTCCGAGAGAAAGCGCTCCGTGGCCTTTGAGCAGGGATGTGATCGCCGTGACCAGTTCAGGAAGGCTGGTTCCCAGTGCCACAAAGGTGAGCGCGATGACCGACTCCGGAACGCCCAGTGCCTGGGCGATCAGTGTTCCGTTTTCCACCAGGAGATTGGCGCCGACTGCGATCAGGGCTGCTCCCAGCACCAGGAACATCAGGATTTTGCCCATAGACATGTCTTCTTCGGATGCGTCATCGTCGTCTTCGGAGGCTTCCGGCTGGGGGCTGTTCTTCATGGAACGCACATTGACGACCATGTAGCACACAAATACCGCCAGCATGATCAGACCCATAGGTCTTGTAAAGCGCCCCATCACATAAGCCGCGATGCAGTAGATCGCCGCCGCGATGTAGAAGAATGCCACCGGCACTCTCAGCGTTTTGGGATCAGCGGGGCCGGGATGTACCGCGATGGTGATCGCCGCGATCAGGGCTGTGTTGCAGATTACGGAACCGATCGCGTTACCGTAAGCGATCTCGCCGTGACCGGACAGCGCTGACATGGTGGAGACCATGACTTCCGGAAGCGTAGTTCCGATAGAAACGACTGTCGCGCCGATCAGCAGCTCAGGCAGATTGAATTTCCTCGCCAACGCACTGGCGCCGTCAACGAACCAGTCGCCGCCCTTGATAAGGCATGCAAGACCAATGATGAATAAGACAATTGGTTTGATCATAGTTTTTTACCTCTTGAGACTTAAGTGTTTCGTCATTTCCGTCCGGGACTGCTGCCTGCTCACAGTTTATCCGCGATCGCCTGCAGGTAAGGGCGCGCCTCTTCGCCGGCGATGCCGTAATCCTTTTCCTTGTAGTTCCAAAGCGCGCGGCCGATCTTATACTTCTCAAACACCTCATGGATGTCCGTCAGCCAGCGCACCGCGTCTTCCCGGTTCGCGCGGTCAATGACGCCGTACTCGCCGCAGTAAAGCGGGATGTCTCTCTCTTCTGCCGTCTTCAGGGCAGGCTCGAACAGCCCGACAAAGAATTCAGTGCCTATCGGCCTGATGTCCTCGTTAAAGATCGTGTATGTGCAGCCGGGATCCACTATTTTGGTCGCTTCGCGGTACTCTTCCACTGTCTTCGGATATCCGATGCGGAAGTCCAGCGGCATTCCGTCCACCCAGTATGCTCCCTGATGTGTGAAGATAAAGGGCTCATAGCAGTGGAAAGTATAGGCAACCTTGCGATCCGGCGTGTCAGCCAGAAAAGGCACGGCAGTGACCGCGTTGTAGAACACTCCGCCGAAAATGACCCATGTGTCCGGCGCGAACTCGCGGATAGCCTCTACAGCCCGCAGCGCGATGCCGTTCCACAGATCTTTGACCTCGACTGCCACGATCTCGTTGAGCAGCTCATAGGCCACAATGTCCGTATCTGCGCTGTAGCGCTTCGCAATTGTGCGCCACATATCCAGGAACCGTTTCTGGCGCCCCGGATCCGTAAAGAAGATCGTCTTGTCGTCCTTATCCAGCGGGTCAAAAGAATACCCGTATGTCTTGTGTATATCAAGGATCATTCGAAGGCCGTTTCGCCTGCACCACTCAACGCAGTTGTCGATATACCGGTACCCTTCCTCAATGGGGGCGCCGTCCTCTGTCTCGATCACGGTGTAATCCACCGGAACGCGGACGTGGTCGAGCCCCATTCCCGCGATGCGCCGGATATCTTCCTCCGTAATGAACGTATCAAAGTGCTCCCTGGTCGGGGCGTCAAATTGGGAGAGCCAGCCGCCCAGGTTAACGCCCCTCATATAGCCTTCCATACCGCGCATTTTATAATCTCCTTATCACCTTTTCCAACTCTTTTGCAAACACTGCATTTCCTGCCGCCGACAGATGCACTCCGTCAAAGGCCAGTTCCAGCTCCCACGACGACGCATCCGCATAGAAAGCGCCATGACGGGCCGCGATCTCTCTATAATACCGGGCCAAAAGAGCGCTCTGCTCCAGGCATTCCCGCTCATACATCTCGGTTCCCTGCACAAATGGTTCCGTACAGGACGGGTCCGTGAATCGGATCCGCGGCGGCGCGATCAGAAGAATATCCGCTGAAAGCTCTTCTTTGGCACTGCCGGTCAGGTTGTCCATCTTCGCGGCAACCGCAGATGCATCGGGGTGTCTCATGCTCAGCAAGTCGTTTGTTCCGAGCATGATCGCAAGCAGGTCCACCGGCATCTCTGAGCGCAGACTGTCCAGCACCATAGATGTGCCTCTGCCCGCTCCGGGGATCATTCTGCCGGGCATTCCGTCCACGGCGACCTCCCACATTCCGTCCAGGCTTTCCGCCAAAAGCGTCGTCCAGCGCTCCTTTCTCGGATACCTTCCGCCCGTATAGAATGAGGGATCGTAGCCGTAAGTGTTGGAATCCCCGTAGAAGAAAACCTTTTTCATATCCCGTCCCTTTCCGCCGGTACTGCCGCCGTCTTACAGATTCGCCGCTCCGATCATGCCCGCGTTGCTGCCGAGTTCTGCCGAAGCGATCTCCGGGATCATGCCGTTGGCACCGCCGAAGCAGTCTCTCTCCATCATCTCACGGATCGGTCCTGTCATTGTCTGGGCATATTCACTCATAGCGCCGCCGAGCAGGATCAGCTGCGGCCGGAACATGTTCACAATATTGACAATGCCGGTTCCCAGCATCTCCTGATACTGCTGTACAGTTTCCTGCAGGTCGATATTTCCTTTGGAAGCTCCCCGGAAGATCTCCTCCAGTTCCAGTTTGCGGCCAGTGGCCTCCTCTGCGGAGCGCTTCAGCGCGGGAACAGATACATACGCCTCCAGACACCCTTTTCTGCCGCAGGTGCAGCGCCTTCCATTTACGCGCACGACCTGGTGGCCGACTTCACTGCCGCCCATGATGCCGCCCTCAAAGACCTGTCCTCCCAGGATAATACCGCCGCCGACACCGCCGCCGATGGTGAACATGACAACATCGGAATAGTCCTTGCCGGCGCCTGCCACTGCCTCACCGAGAGCCGCGCAGTCCGCGTCATTCGCAATGCGGACCGGGCAGGGAATAACGCGGCCCAGTTCCTTTACAAGATCCACATCCATCCAGCGCAGGTTGTTGGAATAGATAACTTTTCCCTCCCGCCTGTCGATGGTTCCGGGGACACCCGCTCCGACGCCGATACACTGATCCAGCGGAATGCCCTGTTCCTCCAGAAGATCCAGTGTCGCCTGCGCCACCTCGTCGATGAACTCTGAAGGCTCCTTCTCCGCATCCGTGGGGAAGCTGCGCATCGCGATGATCTGCTGATGATCATTTACAAGTCCGATCTGCGTCTCGGTACTGCCGATAATAACACCCGCGCGGATCGGGCTGGCTTTCTCGCGGATCGTAGTGAGCAGGGCGTCGCACTTCCCTTCGATCTGCCAGTCGCCGCTTCCTGCCGCCAGGAAGAAACTGTCTCCCTTGCGGTAGGACACCGACTCGCCCTTGCAGCTGATCGTGCCCTCGCCGTCCAGGATCAGGATACTCAGGAAAGACTCGCCTGTAACCGTTCCCTGCATCCGGTATGTGAGCCTTCCGTCCAGATTCAGCTTGTCGACCGTAAAGTAGTCGCAGTCCGCGACATGCGGATACTCGCTGCCGCTCTTGATGATCGGGACGCGGCTTGTTACCGCCAGTGCCTTCTCGATGTGCAGGTCGCGCTTTTTGCCGTCCTTGCCGACGCGGCCGTAATCATACACGCGATAGGTGACATTGGAGTTCTGCTGGATCTCGGCGATCAGAATTCCCTTGCCGATCGCGTGAAGAGTGCCGGATTCGATAAACAGGACATCGCCCTTTTTCACCGGAACCGCATTGAGCACTTCAAGCAGCGTGTTCTCCTCGATCCTCTTGGCGAATTCCTCCCTTGTGATCTCCTGCTTGAAACCGTAGTACAGGAATGCGCCTTCCTCTGCGTCGAGGACGTACCACATCTCTGTTTTGCCATACTGGCCTTCGTTCTGCAGCGCGAATCCGTTGCTGGGGTGGACCTGGATCGACAGGTTGTCCTTCGCGTCGATGAACTTGGTCAAAATAGGGAACTCCCTGAATCTCCGGCAGTGGGTGCCAAGCACTTCCATGCCCTCAGCTTCCAGGTAATCCCGCAGAGATTTCCCCTCATAAGGTCCGTTCATGATCATGGACGGGCCGTCGGGGTGGCAGGAGAGCTCCCACGCTTCCGCCAGAATATCTCCTTCATAATCCACATTGTACTCATCCACCAGTCTGTGTCCGCCCCACAGATAGTCCTTACATGCCGGTCTTAATTTCAAAATACTCATGCTCCACCTCCCTGATTACTTTCTGCCGCTTTCCCCTTTATTCCTGTGGCTTTCCGGCGACCTCATAATGCTCAAAATCTCCCATGGTTATATAAAACACATAGTCGATATCATCCATCGATCTTCCTTTCAGATCATAGTTCAGCGCATAATAATAGTTATTAACATCGTTATCCGACTCAAAGAAAAGCTCAAGATTGTCATAGACTTCTGTTTTCTGCGTGTTCCGATCCGTGATCTCCAGCTCAACTTTATCGATATACCTGTAATTAATTACTTTGCCCATGTAATGAAGCTTGAGCAAAACCTTTCCATCATCGGAAGGCACCTCAATTGCTGTGGCAGTTTGCCTGACTTGATCAAGAATTTCCTCTGTGATCTCTATCCCCGACATCTCATCCATAAAAGCAGACGGTCTCCCGACCAGCGAATTGCATGTACTTACTCCGTGCTTTTCGATCAGTGTTTCCTCTTCCGAATACAGATTCGTTCCAAGGCCAAGGCGGTTTCCCTCAATCCTTACATTCATTGCTGCCAGTGTCGTGGGAAGCAGATCCATGGTACTGTAATCTCTGTGGCGGCTTGTCCAGGTCTCCTCATCCGGATTCTTTCCGTTTATGATCGCGACATAAACCCGGCGCGGATAGTCATCCGGGACATTCTTGCAGAAGTCAGTGTCCATGGTACAATGATCTCCGCAGATCACAATCGTTGTATTCTCATAGAAGTCCTGCTGCTGAACCCATTCTACGAACTCCGTTACTTGTCTGCTTGCGCACGCGAAGGCGTCCGCGTATTGTTCTCCGAAATCATCCCTGCACAGTCTGCAATGATACCCGTCCTCAAAATGCGTATCCACTGTCAGCATCGTGAGATTGAAGGGCTCTTCACCTGCTGACAATTCCTCCAGATCCTCTTTTGCAAACTGAAAAAGCTTCTCATCTTCATAACCCCAAAAAACCCTGTAATCGGACGGGATCCTGCCGTTCTTGAGCGCGTAGTCATAATCCCTGATCTCAAAGTCACCGTGTCCTTTATAGAAGATGTCTCTTCCGCCAAATACTGCGTAGGAGCCGATCAATAATTCCTGCTTATACCCCTCCTTTTGCAGAATCGTTCCAAGCGAGGCTATCCCCGGGAAGAAGTTTTCCTCACTGTCGATATGATTGCCGTTAATCGCCACTTTGAGCGGCGCGCCTGTCCCCATAGCAAACATTGCTCCCGTGGTCCAGGTTGATCCCGAAAGAGAAAATCCCCCGTTGAGTTCATTCCCTTCTCCGGAAAAACATTCGTTTTCCTGCGCGAGCGCCGTCAGCTCGGGAATCACGTTTTTTTCAAATGCACCCCCGTTTTCACGGTCTGCATAAGTCATTTCCGTTGATTCCAAAAAAATGTAGATCAGGTTTCTCTTTTTTGAAGGAAATGTGATCTCTACATCATCAGCCTCGACAAAGTTTTCAGCTATAAAATCTTTGTCCGGAGCAATAATACTCCATCTGATATAATCTATAAGTCCGGTTTTTACATCCAGCTCTCTCACAACCATAAACAGGGCGATCATCTCCATAACAAAAACAACGGACATGTACACTTTCATGGTCTTCTTATTTTTGCGCATCGCGTACAGCGTTCCAAGAAAGATTAAGACAACTGCCGCTGCCGGAAGCCCGTATTTGAGAAGCGCGTCCCGGACCATCTCCGGATTGGTTCCGTCCAGAGTGCTCTTCAGGTGAAATGCAATCTCTTCAATCGACAGAGCCGACCAGTTGTCCATTAAGTATCTCTCTGCAAAAAACAGAGTGACGATCATAATTGTGAAAACACACCATAATGCAGCGATCAGCATATTCAACAGAGCGGTTTTCCTGTTATTCTTATCATCGTTGTTTTTCAATTAAATCTCCTTCCCTGTTATATTGCTTTCTTCGGCCTGTGATCCCGGTATAGGCCATAAAACTCTCACCGCAATCCTTGCATGCAATTCTTACACAGAATAATAGTAGCTATATTCTGATGACAAATCAAGCGCCGTATTATACCTTAAATATTTACCATTGCGCCATTCCTTCAGGATTATGTACTATAAAAAAAGAGCATAAACCGAGGCGCCGTTAATTAATAAAAAGAGTGCGGCGGCGCCGCTTATAAGGCACTCCTGACAGAGGTATTATTTATGAAAAACGACAGATGGGTATATTACAAAGACGTCAAGCCGCAGGATATGGGAGGCGGAGTTACCCGCCGCGTTCTGGCTTATTCGGATGATCTGATGGTAGTGGAGAACACCTTCGAGAAGGGCGCCGTCGGATCCCTCCATCATCACCCTCATACACAGATCACCTATGTGGCGAGCGGCGCTTTCGAATTCGAGATCGACGGCGTAAAGAATGTCGTAAGAAAAGGCGACACGATGCTCAAGACAAACGACGTCATCCACGGCTGCGTGTGCCTGGAAGCGGGCGTTCTGCTCGATATCTTTAACCCTTACCGCAAAGACTTTGTAGAAGATTAAGACGCGCTGCCAAAAGCCGTTCGGATGCTGAGTCAGCTGTGACGTTTGATGGGCACTGCCCTCTCAGCCATCGCCTTCTCTATCTCTTCTGAGCTCCAGCCTGCTCTCTCCATGCCTGTCGGACAATTCGGGGCAGAGAGAGGGCAGTTGCTGCGGCAGCCACCGCAAAAACCGGTTGTCTGTTCTGTATTACTCTTATTAATATCTTTATCCATTGCTGTCTCCTTGTGAGGTTCCTGTTATTACGCAGCTTATTCTTTTACAATTATACCAACCGTTCTGTTCGTTATCAAATTGCCTGTTCCGACGAATTATCAGGCAAAAAACAGAATCGGAACGTGTTATAATGACTGTCATACAGTAAACAGCGGAGGAGGTTTTTACTGCATGGCAGCCTTTTTTGGTGCAAATGAAATTTGGAAATCGTATGACGGAGACGGCAGAGAGCCCGTAATCCTGGTGGGAGTACGCGAAACAGATGTGGAGAAGCCGATATCGGAAGATGAGTTCCGGCATTCTCTGGAGGAACTCGCTGAACTTGCCAAGGCATGTGAGATGAATCCTGTGGATACCGTGACACAGTCGCTCTCCCATATCAATACCGGCCTCTATGTGGGCGCCGGGAAAGCTGATGAGATCCGTATCAGTGCGGAAATGTTCGGTGCGGAGCGGGTCATCTTCAACGACACACTGTCTCCCTCCCAGATTCGAAATCTGCAGAAAATCCTGAAACTGCCGGTAATGGACCGGACAGCGCTGATCCTTGAGATCTTCGAGCGCAGGGCCAGGACCAGGGAAGCACGTCTGCAGGTGGAACTCGCCAAGCTCCGCTACTTAAAGCCCAGGCTGATCGGCATGTGGGAGACCCAGAACCGCCAGGGCGGTGCCTCGGGTTCCATGTCCGCCAAGGGTGAAGGCGAGACCCAGCTGGAGATCGACCGCCGCACGATCGACCACCGGCTCAGCGAGCTGACCAAGGAACTCAAAGGTGTCAGCCGTGAGCGCGCCACGCAGCGCAAAAAGAGGCAGGGATCCGGAATCCCTCTTGTATCCCTTGTAGGCTATACCAATGCTGGCAAATCTACGATCATGAATTCAATGCTTGCTCAGTACTCATCCGACATGCCTTCTGAAGGTGAGCCGGATAAGCGGCAGGTCTTTGAAGCAAATATGCTTTTTGCCACCCTGGATACAACTGTGAGGCGCATCACTGTGTCCCGAGGGCAGGAATTCCTGCTGTCCGACACAGTCGGTTTTATCCATAAGCTTCCCACTTCTCTTGTAGAGGCCTTTAAGTCGACTCTCGAGGAAGTGACACAGGCAGATCTTCTCGTTCAGGTGGTAGACGGTTCCGACCCGCATTGCCGGAAGCATATCGAAGTCACAAAGAGGATCATTGGTGAGATCGGCGCAGGACATATTCCCATGATCACTGTCTACAACAAAGCTGATCTGTGCGATCCGCCTGCTGCGCATCCCGTCAAAGGTGCAATAGAGCAGACAGTCGACGGGATAACCAATGTTAATCTTTACCTTTGCGCCAAGGAAAGCAGTTCGATCGAGTGCCTGTGCAGGACGATCTTTGATATTCTCCATGCCAAGCGGGCTATCCGGACTTTTCTTATTCCGTACGACAGGGGCAGCGTCGTCTCTTTTTTGATGGAGCGCGCCGTTGTCCTGCAGACAGATTATACCGCGGAGGGAACAAAGATCACCGCAGAGTGCGACACAGCAACTGCGGAGCAGGTCGAGAAATTACTGAGGCAATGAAACAGCATACATATTGCCGCACTACGAGGAGGATCCATGAATTATCACATTGAGGCAGAGACAAAACATAGAATCCGCATTCGGATCGGCACCCGCAAACTGTCCGAAGAACAGGCGAAAATTCTCAAATTTGCCTTTTCCCATGCCCCCGGCGTAAGTGAAGTGACAGTCTATAAGGCCTCCGCCGGCTGCGCCATCACTTACACCGGAGACCGCAGCGAGATCATTCGCCGCCTGAACAGCTTGCTTACCACGCTTATCAGATGGTGACGCTCAAGGAGATGTGAGTATCTGGAGCAAAACTGCTCGTAATTGTTGAGACTGATCAGACACACAATGATCACATTTGAAACGGCTGATCTTCATTGAACTCTCCTTTCCAAAGCGTATATTAAGTTGAAATGCGGAAGGAAAATGCCGCATTACCTTATCGCTTGAAAGGAGAATCAAAATGGATAAGAAAATGAAGATCATCGCGCTCATCGCGCTTCTCGCTTATGTAATATCTCCGGTCGACCTCGCTCCTGGTCCGATGGACGACATGATCATGTGCCTTCTGTACGCGATCATGAATTACAAGAGCATTCCCAACGAAGTGTTGGACGAAAAACCGGAATCCTGAATCCTGACAAGAAAAAACGGATCCCACGGCATACATGCCATGGGATCCGTTTTCATATAGAATTCAAGAGATTCTGGTAATACCTGTCTCTGTCACGATCGTAGGGACCGGAATGTCGGTCTCTTCCGTAATGAGTTTCTCTAATCTCTGCGCCTCAAACGCCACCATGATCAAAGACTCCGGCGACATGCATGTCATAAAGCGGTCATAATAGCCGGCTCCGTGGCCGCAGCGATTGCCATGCTCGTCGAACGCGACACAGGGTACAATAATCAGGTCAATATCCCTCGGTTCAAGGATCTTCGAATTCTTCATGACTGGTTCAAGAATTCCATAGGCGGCGCGATGCCAGGCATTTTCCTCTGCCGGTACAGCCGCTTTCATTATGCCTTTAGGGAGGGAAATCGGATAGGCGACGCGATAGCCCTGTACCTCGGCCCAATCATTAAAGGCGTCGACATTTACTTCATCCCAGGTCCCCCTGTAGGAGAAAATAGTTCTCACCTTGCTGTACCTGGGATCTTTTATAAGTTTAATGAGAAGATCACAGATCGCTCTGCTCTTCTCATCCCGCTCCTCCTGCGTAAGCGCGCGGCGGCTTTCTATAGCAAGCCCTCGCTGCTGTTTTTTATCTATTACTTCTTTGCCGGTCATACTATCCGTCCTCTGTTGTGTACGAGCTTCTAAATATCCTTAATAAAGAATAGCATAAAAATCCATGATACTTGTGTTATACTTGGTTAGCAAAATGACATAGCATTAGAAAGGCTGCAAATATGACTTTATATGAAGGCAGACCGCAGGACACGGAAGGACGTCTCCCGCGGGAAATACGAACCTATGACTATCTGGACAACCTGCAGATTCCCTATCAGCGCACCGACCACGAGCGCGCCGACAACATGGAAGCCTGCAACGAGATCGACGCCGTACTCGGCGTGCTGATCTGCAAAAACCTCTTTCTCTGTAATCGCCAAAAGACCAGATTTTACCTGCTTATGATGCCCGGAGACAAAAAATTCAAGACCAAGGAACTCTCCTCACAGATTAACTCCGCCCGTCTGTCTTTTGCCGGGGAAGAAGATATGCTGAAATACCTGGACATCGAGCCGGGAGCCGTCAGCATCATGGGACTCATGAATGACAAGGGACACGATGTCACACTCCTGATCGATGAGGACGTCCTGGGGGACGAGTACCTGGGCTGCCACCCCTGTGTGTGCACGAGCAGCCTGAAGCTGCGCACGAAGGACGTGATCGAAAAGTTCCTTCCGGCCACCGGACATGCATATACTACGGTTCACCTTGTCGGGGAGGACTAAGTTGTAAAATATAAAAGATCCCATGACCGGGTTTCGTGTCATGGGATCTTTTTCATTTCTGAATATAGACTGAGCTGATTACATTTCTCTCCACTGTCCGCTCTCGGAAGCGATCTCCGCGACCTTCACTGCGTCAGTTTCAGAGAATGTGCCCTCCTTCACAACATACTCGCCGTCCTCGCCTCGCTGCACCAGTGCGCGCTGACTGTCTCCGAAGAAGTCAAAATACATCAGCATTGAGGATCCATCATTATTTGAAGAGACTGCTACGCTGTGTTTCTGTCCCTCGTCGGAAGTGTACTCCAGCTTCTGTGTTTTGACAAAAACCTGCTCATTCATCTTCTGTGCCGTGAGATTAGAGAAAGCTGTTGCATTCGCAGCAACAGGATATGCCGCGACTGCGCCGCACGCGATCGCGATTGTGAGCATAGTTCCGAGTAATATATTCTTAAATTTCATTTGTTTTTACCTCCTTAACGATTGAACATCTTAATACCGGAGGAGGTCATAAAACAGGTGAATTTCTGATGAAAATTCGGTTTATTTTGATTCTTTGGCGCGGATAATCGCTTTCATGATCTCCCGGAATGCGGCATACAGGACGCCGGCCACCGGCCATACGATCCAGGTGAGATCCCAGCGCATTGTCGTGAAACTCCAGATCAGATACACTGCTAATGCGATTGCCCAATACACGCCATCGTATTTCCCTGCCGCTTTGTTGAGTCTTGTATAATCGCCTTCTTCCAGCAGTCTGTCATAACCGCCCTGCCTGATACAGGTGAGCACGATCAGCTTAACGCCGACGGCACACATGACCAGCAGCAACGCTGTGCAAAGCAGCGGGAAAAGGTCGCTGTTATTGCTATACTTGACTGCATAGACTCCCAGCATGGGTACTGCCGAAACGATGCAGAGCATAACTCCGATGATCAGCCGCCTGCTGTGAGTTTCCGCATAGGCGTCCCGGCGCTCCTTCACCATTCCGTCCACGCCATAATCTGTATCGATCGCAATTCTCTCTAAATATTCGTATTTCTTTCCGCGCATCCCTTCCCGGATGAAAACGCCTACTGCAGCGGCGACCATGATCAGAAGGAGTGCTGTTCCGGCCGCTTCAGCCACGCTTACATCCATCGCGATCCGGCCCTGTTCTGCAAGCCCTGCCAAAAGGATCAGGACTACAGGAGACAAAATGCAGACCATAACGCCTGTCGAGATCAGGCGCGATGAGGATTCATTATATTCCAAAAAGGAAGACGCTTCCTCCATGGAAACACTTCTGACCGTCTCTTCGAGGCCTTTGTCAACCGGCGCAAGTTCCAATTCCGGCTTCTCTTCGATTTCATCTTTTATTAAATAGTCCGTCGTGACTCCGAAAGCTTCCGCGAGCTGCAGGATCTTCTTGAGATCCGGCACAGCCTGCGCGCTCTCCCATTTGGACACGGACTGCCTGGATACCCCCAGCCTGTTCGCCAGTTCTTCCTGCGACCAACCGTTTTTCTTTCTGTTTTCTATAATTTTGTCTGCAAGAATCATCTTACTACCTCCACGCTCTAAGTATACCGCATGTCTGCGCTCTTTGCTTATCTGCTCCGAGTATACTTTTGACCGAAGTAGCATGCCACCAACCGTCTTTGTCAATCTGTCAACCGGCGGTTGCAACTGCGTTCATTCCTGCAAAAAGCGAGTCGGAAGCTGTATCCGACCCGCTCTATCGATTTTTTGCAGCCAGCTTGTCAGCAGTCCGCCATGGTCTTTCCTTCTCCGACAAGTCCCTGGAAATCCTTAGTGAACTGATCGATGGCTGCGTCAATTGCCGGGTTCTTTACTAATCCGTCAATGACATCCGGCGCTACGGTAACTGCCTTCACGCCATATCTGATCAGTTCAAGGACCTGCTGGCTGTTCTTGAAGCTTGCTGCAAGAAGGCCGCTGTCCAGGCCGTTTTCAGTGATCGCATCGTGGATATCCATTGCGACCTGTACGCCATCGAAGCCCATGTTGTCGATGCGGTTAACATAAGGAGCCACATACTCTGCGCCGCACTTGGCTGCCAGGAAGCCCTGCATAGCTGTGTAGATCGCTGTGCCGATGAAACGGATGCCCTCTTTCTTCAGCTGCTTCATAGCCTTGAAGCCTTCGGGGACGCAGGGAATCTTCACCAGAGTGGTCTTTCCGAGCACTTCAACGATCTTGTGCGCTTCTTCGACCATGCCCTCTGCGGTCGTTGCCGTGGCCTGCACGAACAGCTCGCCGTCCTCACCGATGATTTCGCGAATTTCCTTCAATACCTCAAAGGGATCTCTTCCTGCCTTGGCCAGGATCGAAGGGTTGGTGGAAACGCCATCAACCGGATAATACTCATAAATGCGGCGGATCTTCTCAACATTTGCGTCATCAATACAGAATTTCATTTTGTACCTCCTTATGGTGTCAAAGGACCTGTCCCGTTGACAATTACAGTGTCTGTTCCGTTCTTCCAATAATATCGTCCTGTGTCGCTTTACTAAGGACATTGAAGAATGCGCTGTATCCCGCCACGCGGACGATCAGGTCTTTGTGCTTCTCCGGATGCGCCTGGGCGTCCAAAAGAGTTGCTTTATCTACTACATTGTACTGCACGTGGTAACCTTCCAGGCGGTTAAAGAATGTGCGGACGATAAATTCAAGCTTCTTGGTGTTCTCCTGCGTGGAGAGCATGGCCGGTGTGACCTTCTGGTTCAGGAGTACGCCGCCCGTGATCTCATGGGTGGGAAGCTTGGACACGCTCTTGAACACTGCGGTCGGCCCGTGCTTGTCCATGGAATGTGCAGGTGAGCATCCTTCTGCCAGGGGCTCCTTGGCGTGGCGTCCGTCAGGTGTCGCCATTGTGCCAAAACCCTGACCTACGTTCGCGGAGATCGAGGAAGTTCCTCCATAACGGATACCGCCGATCGGCCCTCTTCCGAAGCGGGTGTTCTTGTATTTCTTCATCTCATCCAGGTAGGATGCATAAGCATTCACAACCAGCTGATCGACATAATCATCGTCGTTTCCGTATTTTGGCGCGTCATTGATCAGCATCTGTCTGATCCGCTCGCCCTCTTCGCCGGCAAAGTCTGTCGCCAGAGCGTTCATGAGCTCATCGCGGGAGATCTTCTTGTCTTCATAAACCAGTTTCTTGATCGCGGAAAGGCTGTCCGCCATGTTCGCGATACCGACCTGCAGACCAGAGATGAAATCGTAAACTGCGCCGCCCTCTTTGATGGTCTTGCCGCGTCCCAGGCAGTCCTGAGTCAGGCAGGAGCAGAGGATGTCGGGCACTTCACGCTCGCTGGCCAGGTCGATGGCGTTCTCCACGATGACGCTTGCGCGGGTCAGTTCCCGGATCGCGCCGTCCCATGCTTTCATGAGGTCGTCAAAAGATTCCATATCCCGGAAGTTGCCATAATCTTTAACAAATCTCTTTCCGCTGGTCACGTCGATGCCGTTGTTCATGACCATCAGGAGAATACGAGGGAAGTTCAGGTAGCTCATGCCGGTGCAGCGATAGCCCCATTTACCGGGAACTGCGGTCTCCACACATCCGATTGCCGAATAGCAGTAAGCGTCCTCTTTTTTGACACCCTTCTCGATGAAGGAAGGAATGATGACCTCGTCGTTGTTAAATGCAGGCATGCCTGTTCCGAGTTTTAAGACCTCAAGAGCCTCATCCATGAAGGCCTGATTGATATTTCTGTGATAGCGTACCGTAAGGTTGGGCTGAGGAAGCCTCGTCTGGCCGATGGACTTCAGGATCAGGAAGGACAGCTTGTTGACTGCGTCCTTGCCATCAGCCGTCTGGCCTCCGATCGTGACGTTCTGGTACATAGGGCTTCCTGCGCTGGAGAATGTGTGCGCCTGGGAGCGGACCTTGTTGATGGTCAATGTTTTGATCCAGAGGTTGGTGAGCAGTTCTACTGCCTGATCCTCAGTGATGTTTCCCTTTTCCAGGTCGGATGCCAGATAAGGATATACATACTGGTCGAAGCGGCCGTAGCTGAGGGAGTGCCCGTTGGACTCGATCTGCAGGATCAGCTGGATGAACCAGACAGCCTGCACTGCCTCGTGGAAGGTCTCCGCCGGCTGATAAGGAACCTTATCGCAGACGCGGGCGATCTCGAGGAGTTCGGATCTCCTGGGTTCCTCCGCTGCCACCGCCTTCTCGCGGGCCAGCGCCGCAAAGCGCTCCGCGAATCCCTTCACAGCATCGATCACGATCAGGACTGCCTTGTAGAACTGGTACTTGTCGATGGATTCGGGCTCGGTCAGATCCAGCTCTGCCTTGAGCTTTCTTGCGCGGTCCTCATATCCTTTCAGACCGACCTTCAGCATGTTGCCATAGTCAACTGCCAAATGCGCGTCGCCTGCGTTGAGCTTGCCCTCCATGCCGAAGAATCCTGTGTCCATGTAGACCTGCATCTCTTCCGGCATAAGCGCCTCGCCTCGGGATCGGAGGTTGTTGTTCTCCCAGAAGGGAGCAATCTCTCGGAGCTGCTGCTTGGTCTCCTCGGTAATATAGAAAACATCTCCGTCGCGCTTTTCAAACAGATCCAGCTCATCCAGAATGAACTTCATCGTGTACTCCGGAAAGACCGGCGCGCCGCGGTTGACGGAGGACTGATTTCCGACCAGAACGGTCTCGTCTTCAATATATATATCCATTTTTGCCAAAATATTCTGAAGCATCAGCGCTCTCTTCATGACTGCAGGCTGATTCAGATTCTTCTTATAGGATTCTGTAGCCAGGACAGCACGCTGTGCGTCGATGTAGGGCTTCTGATCCAGAACGCTCTCGCGGTACGCCTGCATTCTGGGCGTCAGGGATCCGAAATGTGCTTTGTTTTCCATTCTATATGCTCCTTCATTTCTTTCGAAATTTATTTTTGTTGTGTTCGCAGTTTAATTATAGCATCCCGCCCATTTCTGTCAATATAGTTTTCGTGAGAAATTATTATAAATTTCATTCGCAACTTATTCTTTACATAATCGAATGCTGATGCTATGATAAGAACATGCAGAACGAACAAATTCTCAGATCTATCCTTTGAGTAAATTAATAAGGAGCCACAATAGATTATGGAAATGAAAGGAATCGTCTTTAATATTCAGAAGTTCTCCATCCACGACGGCCCGGGCGTGCGGACCACCGTCTTCCTGAAGGGATGTCCCCTCCGCTGCAAGTGGTGCTCCAACCCAGAGTCCCAGCTTTCAAGAGTACAGATCATGTACCACAGCGATAATTGTCTGCACTGTCAGAAATGTGTACATACCTGTCCTGAGAAAGCGATCTCGGCTACAGAGGATGGAAGAATCCATATCGACTTTAATAGATGTACAGGTTGTCTTGCCTGCGTACAGGGCTGCCCCGGACGCGCGCTTACAAATGAAGGGGAATACAAAACTGTTGATGAGGTCGTAGATGTGTGTATGCAGGATGTCGATTTCTATGAGGAGTCCGGCGGCGGTGTAACTATCTCCGGCGGCGAAGGCATGGTGCAGCCTGACTTTGTGGAGGCGCTGATCTTGCGCCTTAAAGAGAAGGGTATTCACACTGCGATCGAGACCACCGGGTGTGTGAGCCCGGAAGTTTTCCACAGGCTTGCTCCCCTCTTCGATCTCCTGCTCTTTGATGTCAAGCAGTATGATTCCGAGAAGCATAAGATTGGGACAGGTGTCGGCAACGAATTGATCGTTGAGAACCTGAGATGGGCGCACGAACAGGGGTTGAATGTTTTGCCCCGCATTCCGGTAATCCCGGGCTTCAACGCGGAACTGTCAGATGCGGAGGGAATCGCAAAGTTTCTGCATGATATCGGACTTGACCGTGTACAGCTCCTGCCCTTCCACCAGATGGGCGAGCGCAAATATGAGTTTCTGAACAGAGATTACGAAATGACCGGTGTGAAAGCGCTGCATCCGGAAGACTTGACGGAATATCAGAAGGTCTTTCTGGATCTGGGGATTGAGTGCTTCTTCTAAGTTGTCAGAAGAACCGTCCCCTTGACACTCCTTTAATCATTGAGATTTGCAGTGTTCCCGGCAATGGACTGTCGGCATGCTTTTCGACTATCTGAACCAGTTTTTCCAACTCCTGTTCCTTTTTCAGGAGCATTTCCCTCAACTCCATGTTTGGCATTAATTCCCTCCTCGCTGCGT
>DJXS01000015.1 GCA_002448395.1 Lachnospiraceae bacterium UBA6998
CTGTGGACAGCCAGCAGGGAAGAGGCTCTGTGATCACGGTGAATCTCGCAATGAAATACAGGAATGAGGATGAAGGAACTGCGGAGATCGCTTCCGAAGAGGCAGCTGACAACGGCAGGCAGACAGTCACTTCCCGGTCGGCGATATTCTATGGCGCTGCGGATACGGGCATAGTAAAGGAAAAGGATAAGATCAGGATCCTTGTGGTGGAGGACAACGAACTGAACCGGGAGATCGCCAAGGAACTGCTTGAGGACATCGGATATCTGGTGGAGACGGCGGAAGACGGAGAGTCTGCGGTCCTGATGATTCGGAGATCGGACAGGGATTATTACGACGCCGTTCTGATGGATATTCAGATGCCCGGAATCGACGGTTACGAGGCTGCGAGAAATATCAGGCGATTGTTCGACTGGGAGCACGCTCAGACCCCGATCATCGCCATGACGGCGAACGCCTTCGAGGACGATATGGAGAAAGCCCGCGGCGCGGGTATGAACGCATATATCGCCAAGCCTGTCGATCCGGAGGCTGTGAAAAAGATTCTGGAGCAGGTACTGGCAAACAGGACTAAGAACGGGACATGAGGTAAGAATTTTGAAAAAAGCACTTGCAAGCGACTTTGACAATACACTTTATTTTATGAATACGGAGGAACGGTTTCGGGCACAGGATGTCTTTGAGATCCTCTTCTTCCGGAAGGAGGGGGGACTATTCGGGATCTGCACGGGAAGATCGCCCGACAGTATATTAGACATCGCAGGGAGTTTCCTGCACCCTGATTTCATCATCTCCGTGAGCGGCGCGCTCATTGTCGACGGAGAGGGAAAGGTGCTGGACAGCCGCAGCCTTGCCCCTGAGACGGCCAGAGCGATCCTGAAGGAATTTGACGGGGAAGCCGCGATGGTAGTACACGCGGGCGGGAATGTATACTCCTTCGCGGAGAAAGAGTACCCGCTTCAGATAGCCATCAGAGATTTTGAGGAACTTCCGCAGGACGCGATCTACGGCATTTCCATGCGCTTTGCCGGCGAAAAGGAGGCGGAAGAAGCAACAGCCCGGATCAAAGAGAAATACGGCGCGGAAGCCGCGCCGTATCAGAATGTGAGACATGTGGATGTAGTGGCTGCCGGCTGCTCTAAGGGAACCGGTATGTGCAAAGTCAGGGAAATCTTCGGGATTGACCGCTTTGGGGGAATCGGTGATTCCTATAATGATCTGCCGCTCCTTCAGGCAGCCGATGTCGGCTTTACATTCCCGGACGCCCCCGAAGAACTCAGGGAAGCCGCGGATGAGATCGTGCTGTCAGTTTCCGAGGCGATCGGGAAAATGAGGTGACAGATTCCGGTCAGCTGCTGTAGAGCGCATCCTCCCATGAAGTGCGGGAAGGCCAGGAACCGTCGTCCAGGGTTTCTCTGAGGAAACGGAAATAGAAGGAGAGCTTTTCCTGTATGTGCCGGCCTTGAAAACAGCCTGAGTAAGGCGTTCTGCCGGATAACAAGGTCTCCATCAGGCGCGCCCGGTCCTCCATGGGATAAGTCTTGCTGTAAGGATCGATGAACCAGACGTCGTCCGCGGGACATCCGCTCACTGCGGTATTCTCAAGGCTCCCCGCAGTTTCATAACTCTCTCCCTTTTCATTGATGTAAGAATAGTAGTATGAGAAACCTTCGGGATTCATGGAGTTCCATTCGTCCTCGTTTAAAAGCTCTTCTCCCGCGAAGCGATAATCCGCCGCGTGGGTGAGCTCGTGGATCACCGTATCGGGGCTCAGGTCGTCGCCAAGGTCGAAAGCGAGCTGCATCGTCCCGCCGGACTCTGTCGCGAAGGCACTTGCGTTAGAAATATTGCTCGAGGCATCCAGCGGATGCAGGGCTCCGGTCAGATAGACTGCGATGTTCCTGTAATAACCACCCTTTAGCTGCGTGAAATAAGTGTCGGGGTAAAGGGAAAGCACGTTTTCCAGTACTGACAGCGAGCCGTCAATGACGGCGGAGTCCGTGCAGGCTTCCGCGGTGTAATCAGAGAACTCAGCCGGGACGTTGGCGCCGATCAGGATGCGGATTCCGTATCGATCCTCCAGTTTCCCGGCTTTTTCGGTGAGAGAATCGTAACTAAAGGTTTCGGGCGCGCTGTACTCGGAACTCGAGGGCGCCTCCCACTTGACAGCGCGGCAGGAAGAGGTATCCCAGAGATAAACGCGCGCGGGCCTCCCGGCGTCGTCGCACAAAGCCCACAGGCACCAGTCTCCGCAGAGAGAGCGGGGAAAAGTGCTGAAAGCCAGGAAAGAATCTGTCTCTTTCGAGGAATTGTCTGCTCCGATCACAGAGAGGACATCGCCCGGAAGCTCCATCTCTCTTTTGACCTGTCCGGACCGGTCGCAGACGGAGATCACAGGCTTTGTCCTGAAGGATGATCCCAGAAGGCGCCCTTTGTCAGTGACGGTGAAGCGGGATGGATTGATATCGGAAAGGTAGTATTCGCTCTCACCTGACTCGGGATCTACGTCGACGTAGACCTGCAGGGAGGGATCGCGCCGCGAATAGGTGGCAAAAGAGAGCCGGCCCTCGTGGCCGCATATTACGGGCGTGAAGGCGCCAAATTCACAGGGGAGAGTCCATGAGACACGCAGTTCCCCGTCTTCGGTGACTTCGTACACAATGCCCCTTGCGGAGGACAGCCATAGGCGCCCGTTCAGACAGCAGGGTACCGCGTCTGAGAGGAAAGAGGGCAGGATGACCCTGCCTGCGGGAGTATCCGGCAGGTAG
The DNA here is from genome assembly GCA_002448395.1 of Lachnospiraceae bacterium UBA6998. Lineage (GTDB taxonomy): Bacteria > Bacillota > Clostridia > Lachnospirales > Lachnospiraceae > CAG-791. Next base: position 2,769 of record DJXS01000015.1, read on the forward strand.
ATAACACCGCCGCGGCTGTCGAAGATTACCAGAGGATCACAGGAGATCACAGAGAGGCCCTCAGTCCCGTCTAAGCGGCGCTCCTTTACCTGAGCGCGGTCGAATGAGGTTAGCTCCTCCTTTTCTCCTCTCAAAAGGTCCAGTAACTGCGCGGTATAGGAAGAGACGACGCCCTGACTGTCCGGATTTGCGGTAATGAGAAGCAGACGGGACTCATCATAGAGGCCGGCGCAGCACAGAACGGCGTTGTTCTCCGGGGAGGTCAGCTGTGTGATCTCGTAGAGCGCGCCCTGATCCTTCGCTGAATCGGCTTTCATTGAGGAGAGATTTTCTGTGATCTCGCGCATCACGTCGGACTGCTCATTTCCACTTCCGCAGGAGGCCATGAGGAGCGCGGACATTATTATCAGGAACAGCGCGCCAATGCGGCGCCTTTTAAAAAGGATCATTATAAAAATACCTCGATACATATATGTTGGGAAAAATCTGACTTTTATTGTAGAATACCCTTCGAAGGGGTAATAGGCAAGTGCCGGAAACCGGAGAGAATATAGGAGGAAATATGAAAAAACTGGGATTTATTGGCGTAGGTAATATGGGCGGAGCTATGATCGGCGGGATTCTGGCTGGAAAAAAGATGGCGGCAGAGGACATAATCGGAGCCGACCACTCCCAGTCAAGCAGGGATCGCGCGGCTTCTCTTTACGGCATAGAGATGACCGGAGATAACAGAGAAGTTGCCGCACAAGCGCAGATTCTGTTCTTCAGCGTCAAGCCGCAGTTTCTGGACGACGTGCTTAATGAGATCAGGGATGTGATCACAAAAGATCAGCTTCTTGTCAGTATAGTCGCAGGCCGGAGCATCGCATATTACCAGAAGATGCTGGGTAAAAAGATCCGAATCATCCGTTTAATGCCCAACACGCCGGCGCTTGTGGGGGCAGGAATGACGGCCGCCTGCTGCAGCGCGGAGGTGAGCGCGGAAGAGATGGAAAAGGTCGGAGATCTCATCAGGACTTTCAGTCTGTTTGAAGAAGTGCCGGAAACTCTCTTTGACGCAGTGACGGGCGTCAGCGGGAGCTCTCCCGCCTATGTGTTCATGATGATGGAGGCTATGGCGGACGCGGCGGTTCTTGCGGGAATGCCCAGAGCGCAGGCTTACAGATTTGTCGGACAGGCTGTGCTGGGCAGCGCGAAGATGATGCTGGAGACAGGCAAACACCCCGGAGAGCTCAAGGACATGGTGTGCTCACCTGCCGGAACCACTATAGAAGCTGTCAGGGTTCTCGAAGAATTAGGGCTCCGCAGCGCAATAATTGAGGGAACAGAGGCCTGTATTGAAAAATCTGCTCAAATGAACGCCGAAAAAAACTGATAATGATTGCATTTGTCGGATTTAAGGAGTATCTTTATTAGGATATTGTGTTTTTCTTAATAGGAGTAACGTAAATGAGCAGTAATAAGGTGAGCCCGCAGAAGAAAAGGCCCCCCAGAAAGACAAGCGCTTCAAGCGCAAAAAAAGCGCAGCGCAAGAAGATAAACAGATATGTCAGGATAAGCGGAAGGGTCATGTTTATCCTTCAGGTGATCATATCTCTGATCATGATCATTACCGTCGGCAGGACGGGAATGCTTCCCTGGAAATACATGGTACTGATTTTTGCAGTCCTGGCTCTTTTGGCCGCTGCAACGTTCATGCTGAATCTGAAGCGGAACAGAAAAGTCCGGCTGGTCGGCATAGGGATCAGCACTGTAGTGATCATAATGGTGCTGGTATTTACGCGCTATTTTAACAGGACCATGGGACTGATCTCGAGCGGCGACAAGGCCCAGAAGACAGACAATATGGTCGTGGTGGTAAGAGCCAATGATCCCGCGGAAGTTCTCAAGGACGCCAAGGACTACAAATTTGCCATGCACGGATCGGTCACTGAAGGTGCAAGCGGCGAAATGATAAGCGACATCGAGTCGGTGCTCTCCACCAAGGTCAAGGTGGAATC
>DJXS01000010.1 GCA_002448395.1 Lachnospiraceae bacterium UBA6998
AGAGGATAAGTCGGCGCTTAACAATTCACTGGCGGAAAACTGTATCCGCCCGTTTGTGATCGGCCGGAAAAACTGGTTGTTTTCAGGCAGCCCGAAGGGCGCTAAAGCCAGTGCGGGAATCTATACTCTGGTAGAGACTGCCAAAGCGAACGGACTGTCACCCGAAAAATATATCAGGCATATCCTGGCAGACATGCCGGGAAGCGCATTCCTTGAATTCCCAGAATATCTGGATGAATATCTCCCATGGGATCCCTATATCAAAGAAATCTGTACATGAACATTAATCTTTCAGGATAAGGGATTAATGGTCATTTTCATATCCACTATCTTATTTGACGCTTACGTTTTTCCGGGTATCTGGATTCGCCATCGGACATTTATAATGTCGGTTACATCGGACATATATAATGTCGTTCCATAACGGCTTCGGGGAGAAGAACTCGCGGGAATACGGACAGTCCTTCCTGGAGGCGATCCTCGAATTTAAGGGTGGAATAATGAAATAATTGTATACCGGAGTACAAATATTCATTGCAAAGCCTTTGTAAACCATATATAATCGTACTTATCCTTAAGAAGAATGAACCAATCTTTCCGAGCACAGAAAAATTGGACATATAAAGATCAGGTAAAGGAGAGATAAGTATGAAAGCATATGCGGAAATGACCAGAGAGGAACTCACCGCCGAGCTGGCGCAGCTCAAGGAGACCTATAAGAGTTACCAGAAGATGGACCTGAATCTGGACATGAGCAGAGGAAAGCCCAGTGTTGAACAGCTCGATCTGTCCATGGGACTGATGGATGTACTCTCATCGGACTGCGACCTGGCATGTGAGGACGGAACGGACTGCCGCAACTACGGTGTTCTCGCGGGTGTGCAGGAAGCCAAGGTCCTTCTGGGCGACATGATGGAGAACAATCCCGACAACATCATCATCTTCGGAAACTCCTCCCTGAACGTCATGTACGATACAGTTGCAAGAGCAATGACTCACGGCGTTATGGGCAATACTCCCTGGGGCAAACAGGACAGGGTGAAATTTCTCTGCCCGGTTCCCGGATATGACAGACATTTCGCGATCACGGAATATTTCGGCATAGAGATGATCCCGGTCCCGCTGACACCGGAAGGCCCTGACATGGACATGGTAGAGAAACTGGTCCACGAGGACGAGACCATCAAGGGAATCTGGTGCGTGCCCAAATACAGTAATCCCACAGGCTATTCTTACTCGGATCAGACAGTCAGGAGATTCGCAAGGCTCAAGCCCGCGGCTCCCGATTTCAGGATCTTCTGGGACAATGCCTATGGCGTGCATCACCTGTATGAGCACAAGCAGGACCACCTGATCGAGATCCTCATGGAGTGTAAGAGAGCGGGCAATCCTGACCTGGTTTACAAGTTCTCCTCCACTTCCAAGATCACTTTCCCGGGAAGCGGCATCGCGGCGCTGGCGACGTCCCCCAACAACCTCGAGGACATCATTTCCCAGCTCAAGATCCAGACGATCGGCCACGATAAGGTGAACCAGCTGCGTCACGTGCGCTATTTTGGCGACATCCACGGACTGATGGTCCACATGAAGAAGCATGCGGATATCCTCCGTCCCAAGTTCGAGATGGTGGAGAAGATCCTCGAAGACGAGATCGGCGGACTCGGTATCGGCGAGTGGACGAAGCCCATCGGCGGATATTTCATCAGCTTTGATTCTCTGCCGGGCTGCGCCAAGGCGATCGTCAAACGCTGCAAGAAATGCGGCGTGAAGATGACCCCTGCAGGAGCCACATGGCCTTACGGCAAGGATCCCTTCGACACAAATATCCGTATCGCACCGTCCTATCCTCCGCTGGAGGACCTGAGGATCGCGACGAAACTGTTCGCTCTCAGTATCAAAATAGTGAGCGCGGAAAAGCTCCTGAGCGAGATGCAGGAGAAAGAAGCTTAATACTTACCTGAAAATACAGGCTGTGAAAGAAGTGACAGTGAGAAGGCTGCGCACGGAATTCACAGCCTTTTTCTTTGCTCAGGCAAATGCTATAATTACTCTGTATGTTTGGACGTTGTTTATTGACCAGTTTCCCTCGGATTGCTATTATGGGGAGTATCCCCCGAGGGAGAGAAGAAAGGCCGGACTTCGGCACATTAAGAACTGAACTGATACGGAGTGAGATCGAATGAGAATATACAGGGAGCATGGGCGGTACAGAAGAGCCGCCGGGCTTTTGATAATACTTGCGGCGGCTGCGGCATTCTCAGGCTGCGGCAAGGTCACGCAAGGCTATACAGTAGAGGGAGAGAGCGGCGAGAGGTCGCTTGTTTCGGACGAATCCTTCGCCGCCATGTATGCTACTATGGCGTATGCCCGGGACGAAGATGTGGATGGCAGCTGGACCGAGTACGAGGGGTCCTCATACGCTGCGAACGGATCCGCCGAGATCGCTTCCGAGGAAGAGGAAGGCAGAAAATGGCGGACGATCCTGGAGGATGTGAGCCTCTTCAGCAGTCCTGAGAACGGAAGGGTCATGATGGTAGTCCCCAAAGGCAGCAAAGTCGACGTCCTGACCAAGAAAAAGGACGGATGGTACCAGATCCGTTACCGCGGGACGACCGGTTACGTGAAGTCCGGCTACTTCGTGGAAGACTGGGAAGCTGAGCGGGCTGAGCGAATTGCCAGAGAGGAAGCGGAAGCTAAGAAGAGGGCCGAGGAAGAGGCCAGGAAGAAGGCCGAAGAGGAAGCTAAGAAGAAGGCTGAAGAAGAAGCCAAGAAGAAGGCGGAAGAGGAGGCCAGAAAGAAGGCCGAAGAGGAAGCCAGGAAGAAGGCCGAGGAAGAAGCCGCAAGGAAAGCCGAAGAAGAGGCTAAGGCGGCTGAAGAAGCCAGAAAGAAGGCTGAGGAAGAGGCGGCGAGAAAAGCCGAAGAAGAAGCCGCGAGAAAAGCGGAAGAAGAGGCGAGAGCAGCTGAGAGAGCCAGAGCGATGGCTGCCGGAGAGGTGACCAGGAGACTTGCGGAGACCGTGAACCTGCGCGATCCCGATGACCCGGATATCCTGTACGGCATTGTTCCTCACGGTTCTTATGTCACTGTTTTGGCAGATTTGGGCGACGGCTGGTACCTTGTGGATTACGACGGAGTGGAAGGCATGATCAAGGGCGGCTATTTCACGGAGGAGGACCCGTAAATGATCAAAAAATTCAGTTTCGGAAAGGTATTCAGAACAGAGTCTGTTCCCGTCAGTCTTGAGGCTCAGAGCGGCCCCATGCCCTTTGTGGCGGTCGATGAGCAGGAGATGTCCTTCACATACAGGATGGATCCGCAGGTCGTGGTCTACGGACTTGGCGAGAATGTCCGCGGGATCAACAAGAGGGGCTGGATCTACGAGAGCAAGTGCAGCGATGAGCCGAGGCACCTCGAGGACCGCAGGTCCCTGTACGCGGCGCACAATTTCCTCGTAGTGGACGGAAAGGAGACCTTCGGGCTCTTTATCGATTATCCCGGCATTCTGACTTTTGACGTGGGCTATACCGATATCAATGTGCTCAAGATCACAGCTTCGGATTGGAATCTGGACGTCTATGTGATCGACGGGGACAGCCCCCGCGATGTGATCAGGCAGTTCCGCCGGCTGATCGGCAGAAGCTATATCGCGCCTCTGTGGGCTTTCGGAAACGGACAGAGCCGCTGGGGCTATATAAATGCGGAGGATGTGCGCGAAGTCGTGAGGAGGCACCGCGAGGGAGGGATCCCGCTCGATATGGTCTACCTCGATATCGACTATATGGAGAGATTCAAGGATTTCACGGTGAATACCGAGAGATACCCTGACTTCGCGGGCTTCGTGAAGGAGATGAAGGAGCAGCACATCCGTATCATTCCGATCATTGACGCAGCAGTCAAGGAAGAAAAGGGCTATCCCGTTTACGATGAGGGTATCGAGAAGGGATATTTCTGCACGGATGAGAGCGGGAAACCTTTCGTCGGCGCTGTGTGGCCCGGACGCTCCCTCTTTACGGATATGCTCAACAAAGAGGCGAGGGACTGGTTCGGAAATCAGTACAAATTCCTTCTGGATCAGGGAATCGAGGGCTTCTGGAACGATATGAACGAGCCTTCCATTTTCTACGCGGAGGACAGGCTGGCGGACGTTCTGGAAGAGATCGCGGAGATGAGAAACGGGGACGGAAACCTGGATCTCGACGCTTTCTCCCACTTTACGAATCTGGTAGGAAGCCTGTCGGCGAACGCTGACGACTACAAGAAATTCTATCACTGCGTGGACGGAGAGCGGATCCGCCACGACAAAGTGCACAATTTATATGGTTACAACATGACAAGAGCGGCAGGGGAAGCTTTCGAGCGCCTTGTGCCCGACAAGA
>DJXS01000104.1 GCA_002448395.1 Lachnospiraceae bacterium UBA6998
ATCTCGGAAATGAGATCAAGGAAGCGGTCGACTTCATGATGAGAACCGCGAGGGGTGAGGCCGGAGCTGGAACAGCTCCCGCTCAGCCGGCTGCGGAACAGCCGCAGAGAGCCCCTGTCACATGTCCTTACTGCGGTGCCACGACAACGCCGGACGCAAACGGATGCTGTGAGTACTGCGGAAGCAAACTCATCTGAATCCGGGAGGGCTTCCTGTAAGGTGCCCGGGAGGAACTGTAATGCCTAGGAATATTCGCATTTGCGATATAGGAACAAAGATACTTGAGTTTTTTCTGGTCACCAGCACTGCACTGGTGATCAGTGTTATATGGTTCGGACCGATCACCCGCAAATGGGACTTCCTCGCCAACCCCGCCGCATGGCTTGCGGCAGGCACAGCGGTCTTTCTGATCGAGTCCGCGCTATTTTGGGTCGGGATCATTCTGGTCTACACGTCTTCTTTGCAGCTGGGCTTTAAAAAGAGGGTCATCGGCGCGATCTGCGGTTGGATCCCTTTCATAAATCTGTTCATGCTGGTCGGGATCATCAGGACCTGCAGGGAAGAAGTGTCGTTGGAGAGGAGCCTCGCTCTGCGGGATAAGGAAAGAGCGGGAAAGCAGATCTGCAAGACAAAGTACCCGCTGCTTCTTGTGCACGGCGTGTTCTTCCGCGATTTCGACCACTTCAACTACTGGGGCAGGATTCCCGCGGAACTGGAGAAAAACGGCGCGACGATCTATTACGGCGAACACAACAGCGCGGCCGCGGTAAATGACAGCGCGCTGGAACTGGAAAAGAGGATAAAAGAGATTGTCCAACAGACGGGATGCGGCAAGGTAAACATCATCGCCCACTCCAAAGGGGGACTCGACTCCCGGACAGCGATCGCGACGACCTCTGCAAGGCAGTACGTTGCTTCCCTGACGACTATCAACACACCCCACAGGGGATGCGAATTCGCGGACTATCTGCTTGGCGAGATTCCCCAAAAGCAGCAGGAAATGATCGCGAAGCAGTACAATACAGTCGCCGCTAAACTGGGAGACAAAAATCCGGATTTCCTTGCGGCGGTTTACGACCTCACTTCGGAAAAATGCCGCGAGCGCAACGAAATCATTCACGATGATCCTGATATTTATTATCAGTCTGTCGGATCGGTCATGAATGAGGCGTCGTCGGGGCAGTTTCCTCTCAACTTTACCTATCGTCTGGTCAAGTATTTTGACGGTGAAAATGACGGCCTGGTCGGTATAGATTCCTTTAACTGGGGATCCTCTCTGCAGATGGTCCGCCTGGAGAAAAAGGGCCGCGGGATCTCCCACGGAGATATGATCGACCTCAACAGAGAGAACCTGAAGGGACTGGATATTCGGGAATTCTACGTGCAGCTGGTGAGCGACCTGCGTGAACGGGGGTTCTGATGCTGCGGACCTAAGGAGTACAATATGACGGATTATGCATTAATAAAGGCACAGGCGGAGGCTATCATCGAGACAGAGCCGCACTATGTGGCTGCGCTGTCCAATATCTCAGCGCTGATCTATGAATCTCTTGACCGTCTCAACTGGGCGGGATTTTATCTTATGGACAGGGGCAGCCTTCTGGTGGGTCCCTTTCAGGGAAAGACCGCCTGCATACGGATTGAGATTGGAAAGGGCGTATGCGGCACAGCGGTGAAGGAAGAGAAGATCCAGCGGGTGGCAGACGTGCATGCTTTCCTGGGTCACATCGCCTGTGATTCGGCTTCCAATTCTGAGATCGTGCTGCCTGTCCGCAGCAGCGGCAGGATAGTCGGAGTGCTGGACATTGACAGCCCTGAGCTGAGCCGGTTCAGCGAAGAAGATGAGAAGGGGCTTGCGGACCTTGTGAATTGCATTGGAGACAAGGTGGATTTTGACGGACTGCGCGGATGAGGAATGACAGTATAGAGAATGTGAATACGAATCGGGAAGCTGTAAATCCGATCACTGAGGGAGTGATCTGGAAGCAGCTTCTTCTGTATTTTGTCCCTCTTTTGGGCGCGTCATTTCTGCAGCTCCTCTACAACACGGCAGATACGATCATCGTGGGCCGTTTCGTCGGCAAAACAGCGCTGACCGCAGTGGGCGGCTCCGCGGGACAGATCTATGCGATGGTGACGGAGTTTATGATCGGCGTGTCGGGAGGCGCGGGAGTGATCCTGTCCCAGGCATACGGAGCCAAAAACGAAAAACTACTGGACGACGGCCTGCACAATGCGGTCGCTCTGGCGCTTGTGCTGGGAACTGTCTTTATGACAGCAGGGCTGATCGTGTCCGGGCCTGTTCTAAGGCTCGCGGGAGCGCCGCAGGAGACCATGAAGGAGTCGGTATTATACCTGAGGATCGTTCTGTGCGGCCTGATTTCGAACGCGCTCTACAATATGGGCGCGAGCGCATTGCGAGCCGTGGGTGACTCCAAAAGACCTTTCCGCTTTTTGCTGTTCTGCAGTGTGCTGAACATCGCGCTGGATCTTTTGCTTGTGGCAGGACTGGGGCTTGGGATCGGAGGTGCCGCGCTGGCTACGATCCTGAGCCAGACGCTCAGCGCCCTGCTTGTCCTGCGCACTCTGATCCGGGGGACCGGCCGGGAACTCATGCCGTGCCTGAATCCGCGCAGACTCCGTCTGCAGAGAGATATGGCCCTGAAGATGCTGCGGCTCGGCCTGCCTTTGGGATTCGAGACACTGATGTACACTTTTTCCTGCGTTGTGCTGACTTCCGCTGTCAATACCTTCGGTACGGACACGGTGGCTGCCTATGCGGGTTTTGTCCGCATAGAGTCCTTCTACTGGATGCTGGAAGTTGCTCTGTCGGTGTCCATCACGACCTTTGCGGGGCAGAATCTCGGAGCCGGCAGGATGGACCGCGTGCACAGAGTCGTCAGGGAGGGCGCTGTTTTGATGTACCTGCTCATGGGGATGACCATTGTTATCATGTACACCGGCTGCCCGGTCTGGCTCGGACTTTTCACCACAGACGCCGGCGTTATTTCGATCGGCGTCGACATGATGCGGTACCTCCTGCCTTTCTATATTTTGTATGTGCCCAGCGGCCTGTTCTTCGCGACGCTTCGGGGAATGGGAGAGTCGCTGCGCCCCACACTGATCACCTTCTTCGGCGTTTGCGTCTTGAGGATCCTGTGGGTGGCATTCGTGTTCCCGCGAGCTTCTTCCATACGGGTCCTGCTGTTTTGCTTCCCGGTCTCCTGGACCGTCACATCGGTCACATATGCTTTTTACTATGCCTGGTTTATGAGAAAGAGGGCAAAACAGAGCGGGCAGAAGCCATAAAACATGACTTTACGATAATTTGCACAAAATTATCCAATATTTTTTTTGTTTTTTTACAAATACGTTCATTATAAAGGGAAGATACCTTGTAATTGGCAATTGAGATGATATAATTTATTTTTGTATACAGTTATCCATTGTGGATCATTTATGGAGAAGCTGTTTACTTTTAAGCTTAAAACGCTTTAGGAAATTACAACTGTGAAAGGGGAAAATCCATGACTCGGTACATTGTAAAAAGAGTCCTTCTGGCGATTGTCAGTGTATTTATCATCTGCGCGATCACATTCTTTGCCATGAATGCGATTCCCGGAGGACCCTTCAACTCAGAAAAGGCACTTTCGGAAGCAACAAAGCAGGTTCTGGAGCAGCGCTACAACCTGGACAAGCCTGTCCCGGTACAGTTCGTCCTGTATCTCAAGAATCTCCTGCACGGAGATTTCGGCGTATCGCTCAAGACCGGCCGCGATATTAAGGATACACTTTTTTCCTGTTTCAAGGTGTCCGGACGTCTGGGCCTTACGGCTGCTGTATTGGCAGTTATAGCCGGCATTATACTGGGTTCAATGGCGGCCCTGTTCAGGAACGGGCCGATCGACCGTATCATCGTCTTCTTCACGACGCTGTTTACGGCGATGCCGTCCTTCGTGTTCGCGACCTTCCTTATGCTGGTATTCTGCATCAAGCTGAGGTGGTTGCCGGTCTGGGATGCGTCGAGTAAGTCGCTGATCCTGCCGGTCATAGCGCTGGCGGCATATCCGACGGCTTATGTCACACGTCTTACCAAGACTTCGATGCTGGATTCACTCGGTCAGGACTATATCCGCACCGCGAGAGCCAAGGGTGTTCCGATGGTCAAGGTCATCTTCAAGCACGCGCTCAGGAACGCGCTGATCCCCGTCATCACTTATGTAGGACCTATGCTTGCCTATATTTTGACAGGTTCCCTGGTCGTTGAGAACATCTTTACGATCGGCGGCCTGGGCCAGCAGTTCGTAAAGTCCATCAACAACCGTGACTATCCCATGATCATGGCAACCACCATCTTCCTGGCGGTCGTAATGGTCATCTGCAACCTTCTGAGCGATATCGCTTACAAAGTTGTCGATCCCAGGATCACATTGGACTAAGGAGGGCAGGTAAGTATGGAAGCAAAGAAAAATCCTTTAAGCATGCAGATCAATCCTGCTCTGTTTGAAGCAGCTACAGATGACGAAAAGCGGCAGGCGGACGTCATGAGTGAATCTACCACCTTTTTCAAGGACGGTATGAGAAAACTCATGAAGAATCCTCTGGCAGTGGGATCCATTATTGTCCTTCTGCTCATCATCATCACGATCACAGTTGCTCCTTTGATCGTTCCGTATTCCTATTCGGAGATCATCAAGGTCAACGGCAGACGTGACAGATCCAACAAGAACCTCGCGGCTTTCGAGTACTCGGAAATGGAACAGAAGTACATAGAAGAAGGCGGAGAGGTGTTCCCCCATATCCTGGGAACGGATTCCCTGGGCCGTGACTACTTTATCCGTGTGGTCTACGGTGCAAGGATCTCCCTGACTGTCGGTCTCTTCGCCAGTATCCTGGTCCTGATCATCGGCGTCATATACGGGTCGATAGCCGGATATACGGGAGGGCGAACGGATCTGATCATGATGCGTATCGTCGATATCATATATTCGCTGCCGGACATGCTGATCATCATTCTGCTGGCAACTGTCCTGCAGCCGATATTGGAAAACACCAATAACCCGATCGTAAACGCGCTCGGCACTAATATGATCTGTATTTTCATCGTATTCGGACTGCTGTACTGGGTCGGCATGGCCAGACTTGTCAGAGGCCAGATCCTTACGATCAAGAATAATGAGTACATCCTTGCGGCAAGATCGATCGGCGCAAAACCCGCCCATATCATCCGCAAGCACATTATTCCCAACTGTATTTCGGTCATCATCATTACAACAGCCCTGCAGATTCCTTCCGCGATCTTCACGGAGAGCTTTCTGTCATTCATCGGTATGGGCGTTAACGATCCCATGCCTTCCCTGGGATCTCTTGCGAACTCCGCCCGTGAAGGCCTGCAGACTTATCCCATGCAGCTGGTCTACCCTGCGGTCCTGATCGTCCTGATCGTTCTGGCCTTCAACCTTCTCGGCGACGGCCTGCGCGACGCGTTCGATCCCAAGCTCAGAAGCAAATAAGGGTCGGCGAGAGTTAACAAGAAGACGCCATTAGTATTGAAAGAGGAAAGCAGGTAAACCATGAGTCAAAATACAGAAAAGCACACACCGCTTCTGCAGGTCATTGACCTTCATACTTCCTTCAAGACCGATAAGGGAGAAGTCAAGGCAGTTAACGGTGTTACCTATACGCTGGAAGAAGGAAAGAGCCTCGGTATCGTAGGCGAGTCCGGTTCCGGCAAATCGGTCTCGGCCTATTCCATCATGCAGATCCTGGACGGAAACGGCCATATCACACAGGGCAAAGTATTGTTCAAGGGTGAGGACATCACCAAATATACTCCCAAGCAGATGGAGGATTTCCGCGGAAGACACTGCGCTATGATCTTCCAGGATCCCATGACCTCCCTCAATCCCGTCTATACGGTGGGAAACCAGATCATGGAAGCCATCACCACACACAACAAGGTGAGTAAAGAAGAGGCCAGAAAGAAAGCGCAGGAGATGCTGGAGCTGGTAGGAATAAACGATGCGCCCCGCCGTCTCAAACAGTATCCCCATGAGCTCTCCGGCGGTATGCGCCAGCGTGTCATGATTGCTATGGCGCTGGTATCCGAACCTTCGATCCTGATCGCCGATGAGCCCACCACTGCTCTGGATGTTACCATCCAGGCGCAGATCCTGGAACTGATGATGGAACTGCAGAAAAAGCTGGGTATGGCGATCATCATCGTAACCCACGATCTGGGCGTTATCGCGCAGATGTCCGATGAGATCGTCGTTATGTACGGCGGAAGAATCTGCGAGCGCGGAACGGCAGAGGATATTTTCTACAATCCCTGCCATGAGTACACGAAGGGACTTCTGCGTTCCATCCCGTCCGTCAGCAATATGAAGAAAAAGCTGGTCCCCATCGCGGGTACGCCCATCAACCTTCTGAACATGCCCAAGGGATGCGCGTTCTGCGCAAGATGCGACAATGCCATGAAGATCTGCCTGACACAGGTTCCCGAGGAGGTCAGGATCGACAAGACCCACCTGGCTTCCTGCTGGATCAATATTAGGGATAACAATTATCTTCATGAAGAGGAAGCGGAGGTGAAAGCATGAGCAGCGAATACTTAGTTGAAGTAAAAGACCTGAAACAGTATTTTCCCATTCGCACCGGCTTTATGAAGACAACGCTCCTCAAGGCTGTTGACGGCGTCAACTTCGGCATAAAGCCCGGTGAGACTCTCGGACTTGTAGGAGAGTCCGGCTGCGGCAAGACGACAGTAGGCCGTACGCTGCTGCGACTCTATAAGCCCACAGGCGGCGAGATCTATTACGACGGGAACCTGATCACGGATCAGAACATGATCCAGTACCGCCCCAAAATGCAGATGGTCTTTCAGGATCCCTATTCCTCTCTGGATCCCCGTATGACGGTCGAAGAGATCATCGGAGAGCCCCTCGATGTCCACAAGCTCTACTCCAACGCTAAGGAGAGAAGAGAGAAGATCCTGAGTCTTATGGAACTGGTCGGACTCAACGCGGAGCACGCCACAAGATATGTCCACGAGTTCTCCGGCGGACAGAGACAACGTATCGGTATCGCGAGAGCGCTGGCAGTAGATCCCAGATTCATCGTCTGCGATGAGGCCGTATCCGCGCTGGACGTTTCCATCCAGGCGCAGGTCATCAACATGTTTGAAGAGCTTCAGGAGAAACTGGGTGTCGCCTACCTCTTTATCGCGCATGACCTTCTGGTCGTCAGGCATATTTCAGACCGTATCGCGGTAATGTATCTGGGAAGAGTAGTGGAGACAGCGGATGCTGATGAACTCTATGACAGCCCGATCCACCCTTACACACAGTCCCTGCTCTCTGCGGTTCCGATCCCGGATCCCAATATCGCCAAGAACTCCAAGAGAATCATACTCGAAGGCGATGTTCCCAGCCCGCTCCGCATGCCTTCAGGATGCGCTTTCCGCACCAGATGCCGCTTCGCGACAGAAAAGTGCGCGCAGGAGTGCCCGTCCCTGACAGACAGAGGAAACGGCCACATGGTCGCGTGCTGGAACAAGTAAAAGCTTCCGGCATCATGAAATTTTATTACTTTAACGCGCACAACTGCGTGTGAAGTAGTATAATCATTACGATGTGTTTTCTGCAGTGTATGAGATCTCCCTTTCAGGCAGAAGGGAATGAATCTGCACAGGCGGAACATGCATAAATAAAAAAGTAACTGGCAGCAGGCCTGATCTGTGATCACGACTGCTGCAAAACAACAAAAGGAGGACGTTATGAAAAAACGCGCATTAGCACTCGTACTTTCTGTTGTTACCGCTCTGTCTCTGCTGACTGCCTGCGGCGGAAGCACCGGCGCATCTACATCGACACAGACACAGGAAGCAACCGAGGAGAAGGAAGGCGAGGCAGCACCTGAGGCAGCAGCTGAAGTAGGCGAGCCCGTCGAATCCACCATTTATCCCACCCCTGCAGGCGTTACCTACAAGGCAATCGCTGAGGGCAAGTCCGCTCCCGACTGGTCCGAGTACGAAGCTCTGATCACCGAGATCAAGACAACAACAGACATGGAAAACCGTGTAGCTCTGATGCACAAGGCAGAAGATATCCTGATGGGCACAGCAGCGGTCATCCCGATCTACTACTACAACGATCTGTATCTGCAGAAGACCGACGTGGAAGGCATCTATTCCAACCTGTTTGGATTCAAGTTCTTCCAGTTCGCAACCTGCCCCAGACCCGTTCTGAAGATCAACCTGGCTTCCGAGCCCGCTAAGGTTGACCCCGCCCTGAACTCTTCTGTTGACGGCGCCTGCCTGGCAGTCAACATGTTCGAAGGCCTTTACACCTATGACAAGGACGGAAACCTTCAGCCCGCACTGGCTGAGAACACCGAGATCTCCGAAGACGGCATGACCTACACCTTCACACTTCGTGACGGCCTTAAGTGGTCCGACGGCACAGACCTGACCGCCAAGGATTTCGAGTATGCATGGAAGAGAGCAGCAGCTCCCGAGACAGCAGCTGACTATGGCTACATGTTCGACGCGATCGCTAAGAACGCTGACGGCGCTCTTGATGTTGTCGCATCTGAAGACGGCAAGACCCTCACAGTTAAGCTGGTAGCTCCTTGCGCATACTTCCTTGACCTCGCAGCATTCCCTGCATACCTTCCTGTTCCCCAGGCACAGGTTGAGGCGGCAGCAGGCTGGGAGACCAACCCCGGCGCATGGGCAGCAGAGGCTGGCTTCGTAACCAACGGCGCTTACACCATGACAGCATGGACACATGAAGAGTCCATGGTTCTGACCAAGAACGACAACTACTGGAGAGCTGATGAAGTTACCATCCCTGAGATCGACCTGATGCTTTCCGCTGATGACACAGCTATTTTCTCAGCTTACAACTCCGGTGACCTTGATTTCGCTGACACAGTTCCCACAAACGAGATCGCTTCTATCATGGGCAACCCTGATTTCCACGTAATCGACAACCTGGGAACCTACTATGCAGCATTCAACGTAAACAGCCCTATCTTCGAAGGCAAGACTGTTGACCAGGCTATCGCCATGAGAAAGGCTTTCGCAATCCTCATCGACCGTCCTTACATCGTAGAGACAGTCGGCCAGACAGGCCAGAAGGTTGCTACTTCCTATATCCCTGCAGGTATGGCTGACGGCAACGGCGGCACCTTCAAGGAGAACGGCGCTTACACATTCCCTGTAGGCGACGGCTACTATCCTGAGGAAGTTCAGGATGCAGCTATCGACGAGGCGATCGCGCTTTTAGAGTATGCGGGCTTCAAGTTTGAAAACGGCAAGCTTTCCGCAGATACTCCTCTGAACATCACATACCTGACCAACGACGGCACAGGCCACATCGGTGTTGCTCAGATCATGCAGCAGGATTTCGCTGAGATCGGCATCAACATGACTATTGATAAGCGTGAGTGGAACGTATTCCTGGATGAGAGAAAACAGGGTAACTTCGACTTCGCTCGTGAAGGCTGGCTTGCAGACTTCAACGATCCCATCAACATGCTTGAGATGTGGACAAGTGATTCCGGCAACAACGACTGCCAGTTCGGCCGCTAATTCGACTTTACTATAAGTCCTATCCGGAACAAAACAGAGCAATAAGGGCAGCAAGAGCCCTTAACGGAAAACACCTCATCGGTTCAGGCCGATGAGGTGTCTTTGTTTTTTATTATTCGCAGGTCCTGCGTACTGCACTAGTCAGCACCCGCGCAGAAAATCCGAGATCGCGATACTGATCAGTCCGCGGCAGTCCGCGCCGTAGTGTCCGGTCTCAAATTCCCGGTAGACGACTTTAGAGCCGGAGATCGAACTGAGGCTGTCGTAAAGAGGTGCGCAGTTGAGCCGGGGAGGCGCGTAGCGGTCCCTCGATCCGCCGATCATAAGGGTCGGGATGCGGGAGAGAGCAGGCGCCAGATTTACCAGTGAGAAGCTCTTGGAGTTTAAGTAAATCTCACTGATCAGCTGCTCGGAGGAGACTCCTGAAAGGAAAGAAGCGTGGCTGTCCAGAAAATCCTTTACGATGTAGGAAGTCATGATCGATTCGTCATCCCAAATGGGAAGCCTTCCTATGTCACAGGGGAACATCAGGATGAGGGACCGGGTACCCGGGTGCGCGGCCGCTGTGTGTGCTGCGATAAATCCTCCCATACTGTGGCCGAAAACGGAGACGCCGCCCGGATCAAGGGCGCTCAGATAGCTGTAAGCGGTCTCGGCGTCTTCAAGGGCGTGCTCCAGACTGTAGATCCCTTCGCTTCCGCAGGTGCCGCTGAAGGAGAGGCACAATACTCTGTAACCGTCAAAACACAGCATTTCCGCCAGGTCATCATTTTTATCAGTCCCCGGAACGCCGGGGAGAAAGAGAAAAGAGCCTTTGCCGGCGTTTCTTTCGTCGGGTTCGAACAGTATGCTTTCAAGTTTTCCCTGGCGGCCGTTTATATAAATGTTTTTTCTCATGACATAGTTCCTCTGACTTGCTGCACGATTCTATGACATTATACCACGATTTATTATTTTCAGTGGACACTGGGAAGGACTAGCGTATATGATGTTGTCAAGACAAATGCAGCCGGGATGACCGGCCGGATTTCAAACATAGAATTCAAATACTTGTAATGGAGGCTCGTAAGATTATGTATAATAAGGCACTTGTAATAATGGGACTGGTCGCCGCAATGCTTATGACAGGATGCGCGGGAAAGGCAGGCGCGTCGCAGACAGACGCTGCACAGACAGAGGCGACCGCAGTGGAAGAAAAAAACGAGGCAGAAGCCGGAGCAGCTCAGGAAGCGGCCGCTCCTGAAACCGTGAAATATGAGAGTGCTGACGGATGGAGCGCAGTTTATGAAAAGAATTCCATCGAAGTGATCGAGGCCGACGGCGTTTATTTCAGCTATACCGGCAAGGCCGACGGCGTCAATCAGATCAATGTGAAGTATTACCCTGACCAGATGCCCGATGAAGTACTGTATAATGTCATGGCAGATGAAAACGGACTGCCGGAGCATACAAGGAGCGAGGGATATTTTGGCAAGGGAACGGACGTGTGGGCCCTCAGGACCAGCATGGCATCAAGTACCGTAGAGAATGCCACGGAAGACTTTATCGCGGTCGAGAGAAACGGCGGTACTCTGCTTGTTCAGATCACGACGACTAAACAGGCGGATGAAATGACGGGAATGGGCGTTTCCGACGCACTTTCAGCGGTCCTTGACAGCTTCGAACTGAAGGATCAGCAGCCTCAGACTTACAGCGCAAATGTACCCGGCAAGTATGTGGCTCAGGTCACCGACCAGATTGACGGCCAGGAAGTCACAGCAGAGTTTTATGTACAGCTCAACGAGGACCACACAGGCGTGATCCACATGCAGGACGATGTTCAGGTCATCTGGTACAGCCGCGAAGGCAAGGTCCTCAGCGCAGAGACAGGAGAGCAGATCTACGAATACGTCGTCGAAGGCGACATGCTTTATCTCACAGACACTGCGGCTGAAAACGCGGAAGCAATTGAGTTTACTAAAGCAGCAGAGGCTGAGACCTCTGCTGCTGTTGACTATTCATCCGCGGATAATTGGGTGTATTTCGGAGTAGGGGATGACAAAGACGCCGATCTGTTTTTAGTGTGCCCCACAGTCGATACACTGGATGAGGAGTTCATGTCTCTGGATAATGATGTCATGAAGGGCTATTTTACCGGCGCGCTGGAAATGGAGCGCGGTCTCTATGAGGAGAGTACAAGAATGTACGCTCCCTACTACCGCCAGATGGCTATGAACGGCTACGAGCTGGATCTGACTGAGCGCGAGCGCAGGCTGGCCATTGCATATAAAGATGTATCAGATGCATTCGCATACTATCTGGAGAATGAGAATAACGGCAGACCTATCATTCTGGCGGGCTTTTCGCAGGGCGCTGATATGGTCTACAGACTGATAGAGGAATATTTTGGCAGTGAGGAAATGCAGCAGAAGCTGGTGGCGGCCTACCCGATCGGATGGGCATGCACAGAGGATATGGTGAAAGAGTATCCCCAGATTAAGCCCGCGCAGTCTGCGGATGATCTGGGCGTTGTGATCAGCTTCGACTGTGAGGCGCCGGAAGTTACAGACACGATCATCAATCCTGCCGGCCAGAAGGCATACTGCATCAATCCGCTGAACTGGAAGACAGATTCCACACCTGCGGATAAGTCTCTTAATATCGGATCCCGCTTTATGAAATCAAGTGGAAAGATCAAGGGTGAATCAGAGCAGTTATGCGGCTGCTATATCGATGAGGAGCGCGGAGTTCTTAAGGTCACGGATGTGACTCCCGAGGAGTATCCTGCGGTGCTCGGCATTTTGCCTGAGGGGGCTTATCATCTTTATGATTACCAGTTCTTCTTTAAGAATCTTCAGGAGAATGTGAAGCACAGAGTTGAGCTTTACATGGAGCAGGCGGCCGCTGCTGAGCAGGCAGCCTGATGAAGCAGTTTCTTTGTTGACAGTCACTGAATACAAGAGGTTAACGGGATGAAGCCGGAAGAGTTTATCAGAATACTGGCGCAGGCGGCGCGCCTTAAGATCACGATGCGGCACTGCTATACAGAGGAGGACCGCAAGGAGAGCGTTGCTGATCACAGTTGGAGGATCGCGCTGATGGCGATGCTGCTGAGCGGCGTTGAGGAATACCGCGACTTTGATATGGATAAAGTTATCCGAATGTGCCTGATCCACGATCTTGGGGAATCCTTCACGGGTGACATCCCTACTTTTGAGAAGTCCGGGGATGACGCGGATGTGGAAGACGATCTTTTCCACCAGTGGGTAAACACTTTCCCAGAGCCGCAGCGCGCGGAGTGGACCGGACTTCTTGCGGAGATGGAGGCGCTGCAGACCAAAGAAGCAAAGCTGTATAAGGCTTTGGACAAATTGGAAGCGCTGATCTCCCACAACGAGTCGGACATAAGTACCTGGCTTCCTCTCGAATATGACCTGCAGTTTACCTACGGGCAGGAGAACATGAAGTTTTCCCCTTATCTGAAAGAGCTGCGGGCTGCAGTCGATGACTGGAGCAGGGAGAAAATTGAGAGGGAGAGTTAATCTGATATTATGACAGGAACACCTTCAGGCCATGATCGGCCTGAGGGCGTTTCTTTTTTATCCGTGTATCAGTTGATCAGGAACAATCAAGAACTCTTGTTCGATACAGGGGCTATGTGCTATATTTATGTTGTGTTACTGTCAGATCAGGCAGTTGGAGGAATGATTTGGACCTGTCAGAGCTTACGGCCTACGCCGAAAAAAAATATCATATCCGCGAGGAGCAGAAGTGGGATGATTTCCGCAGTTTCTCGGTTCTGACCGATCCGGAGACAAGGAAGTGGGTCGCTCTTATGATGCGCCAGTGGGACTATGAGACAGGAAACGAGATCTGCAGATGTGATATCAAGTGCGGAAGGCAGATCCTGACAGAAATCAAAGAGCCTTATGTGACTAACGCATTCAGGATGAGGGGAGAAAAGTGGGCCGGAGTCATCTTCGATGACCGGACGGAACCGGAGGTCGTGTTCAAACTGTTCGATGAGGCAATACGGATCGGCAGAGCGGGCAGTTATACAGTCGTGTTGGAGGAGCAGAAAAAAGAGGAGAGTCCGGGTACCGGCGGAAAAGTTTTCAGAGACACATTGCTTCCGCTTGAAGCTATGCGCGGCAATTATGATAAGAGCCGCTTTCGTGAGAAGCAGGAAGAGAAGCGGAGGATCGGACCGCAGACGCATGTCCTCCGGAATAATGAACCCCGTCCGATCCCGACCCGCATCCTCGAGATGATGCAGCTCTATGAGTACAGGAACAGCTCTTTCGAGAACAAGTGCAGGAACTTCGTCCGACAGGGGAAGTTCATGGAGGATTATGAGGACGATGCGCCGTGGAACAGTGAAGTTAAGCGGTATTTTGCCACTTATCACGATCTGAACCTGAATCAGCTCAGGGGATATTTTGCCTGGAGGACAAGGGTCAGAAGAGGAGAGTTTCACCCGATCACGACATCTCTGGCGTATATGTATATCTACGAGCTGCTGAATATGATCGGGGCGAATACGCCTG
>DJXS01000037.1 GCA_002448395.1 Lachnospiraceae bacterium UBA6998
CTCCACTTTTTGGGGTGCAAGTCACACCGACGCTTCGGCGTCGGTCCAAGCGTTAGAACGGCGCCATAACAGCGCCGACTACATTTTTATAGCTTCACCGACGCTTCGGCGTCGTTCCAACAATTATAACGGCGCCGTAACGGCGCCGGCCACATTTTTTAAGCTTCACCGACGTTTCGGCGCCGCTCTGGCAATTAAAACGGCGCCATAGCGGCGCCGACTACAAAAATCTAACCAAGAAGCTATGACACCCCTACAGTTCAGAAACGATATTCTCCATCGAAGAATCCATTAAGAAAGGCTTGTGCCAAAGACTTGTCCCGAATCCTGGCCCGGGCTTCCCCGACGCTGAACCACTTCCAGGAGTCGATCTCCGAGTTGGGGCTGGGCTCGCCCTCCTCTACAATTGCCGTGAAGTTCAGCATCAGCGTGTTGGACGGGGCGAAATAATGGCTTCTGTTGAAATGGCACTCCAGCACCTGCAGCCCGAGTTCCTCGCCGACTTCTCTCTTGACCGCGTCCTCGGCGTCCTCGCCCTTGTTGACATATCCTGCCACCAGAATATAGGAGTCCCTTCCGTACTGCTTGATCAGGAGGACTTTATCAAGTTCCTTGTTCATGACGATCATGCTGACCGCCGTGTTGTAGACCGGAAAGCGGAATTCCTGACACTGGGGGCAATATGGGACCATGCCTTCTCCCATCAGATACTTTTCATCCAATTTGCAGCCGCACTGCATGCAATACTTCATTTCCATATTCGTTCTCCCGGAATTGTGAGGTTTACACTAGGACAATTATAATACATAACAGTGAGGGTAGCATCTACCTTCTGAGATTTGATTGCACATATGCACGATTTTGTTGATTCTTATCTGATTGTTCGAATATTGCTGTGACATACTTCCTGAAAATATGTTACCTGAGGGATGTATGTTAGCTCATATTTAGCTTCTGTACCTAATTTCCTGCCGCCCGGCCTTCAGATCGATCAGCACACAGATATTATTTCTTCTCCAAGGGGCGATAATTTTCTTGAAAGGTCATTCTGTACCGAAACTCTTCCAAATCTATGAGGCAGATCCATTGTGGGCGTCCAGAGTCGCTTCGCGCCTTGTCCGCCCCGGAAAAAAGACCTGGTTCTGCGCAGTGAGCGAGCTCCCTGCCAGAACCAGGTCTTTTTTCCGGGGTGCTGAATTAAAAACAAAAAAAGAGCGTTTCACGCTCTTTTCATGTCTTCAGCTCATTATTTCCCGCTTTTCTGAGCACCGGGCTTCAGATTCTGAAGAATACTCCCAATAGCCTCTAGCGCGCTGCGGCGCTTCTGCAGCATTTTCCGGGAATCGAGTTTGGCCTTTTCCAATGTGCTCTCTGTCTTACCAGCATCGGTTGCTGCAGTCCCCTCGAAACTATAGAGTTCTGTATACATCATGTTACATTTCCTCCGGTTGGCAGTTACTCTTTAACCGATTTCAATCATAACATTTTTGTAACATTTTGTAAAGAATTTTAAACACTTTACAGCCAACTTTTTTTATCCCTTTTTCCGGCTGATCACCGTACACAATGCGAAAAGCTCCTCGCCGGCCGGAAGGTCATGCACTCTTCCCACCCAGCCGTCGGCCATCCGCAGCATCAGTCTGCCGTCTC
Source organism: Lachnospiraceae bacterium UBA6998 (assembly GCA_002448395.1). Classification (GTDB taxonomy): domain Bacteria; phylum Bacillota; class Clostridia; order Lachnospirales; family Lachnospiraceae; genus CAG-791. The sequence continues at coordinate 1,651 of DJXS01000037.1, forward strand.
TGACAGTGTAACCATAGCACAGCATATGGTGATTGCCGTAAACAGGATGTCTGTGTACCTCCAGATACACGATCGCTCCGTGATCCAGTTCGGTGCATATGCGCCGCGCTGTAGCGGGGAAGGGTCCCCTGACGCTGTAACCTGTGATACCGAAAGTCCGCAGGCTTCTGCGGATCATAAGCGGCACCAGGATGTCGGAAGTCCCTCCAAAAAGTTTGAGGAAATCTGTGTTCATATAGATCAGGCGCTTCCCGCCGATTCCGGCGATCCTGCGGAACACCGCCTCGGGTTTCTCCGAGAGAGGTTTTCCCTCCTTCCCGGCCAAAGTATAGACCAGGTTGGTGATCGCCGTCGGACCGCAGTGCTTTCTGTAAGCGCGGTCCAGTTTCGCGAACTGTCCGGTCGTGAAGCAGTATTCATTTCCCTTCCAGAACGTACTCGTGCGCCCTGCCTCTAATGATTCTTTGAACAAAGCTTTTTACCACGTCACCGCTATATCGAGCTGATTGGGATTGCCGGCGGCAAATCCGCCTGTATCAACGACGATGCAGGTGCCCAGACTGCACTCCACGAGGGATCCGAAAGGATGGACTCCAAGGTTTGCCGCGCACATAATGTAGTCGCCGAACATCTTACAGCCGTCATTTCTTACCCACACATCGTAGTAATAACCTCTTCGGTTCATATTTCTGACGCAGCCGCTCATATTGAGATTGTAATAAGTCTCCTTGCCTGAGGGGCCGTATACGCTGCCCTTGCTGCGGGAGAGCACCGGGCCGTTCCAGTTAAGGCTCCTGGTCTGATTAGCGAGTTCGGACCTGCGCTCTTCCTTAACCGCCTGTGCCCAATCTTCCTTGGCCTCGGAAGTCTTCTCAACGAGAATCTCTTCCTGCTCCTGCTTGCTCTGGGCTTCGTTTTCTTCCTTTCTCGCGTCATCTGCTTTGAGCGCCTCGATCTCAGCCGGGTCTCTGGTGATGACACTGCTGTCCAGATAACCGATCATTCCGCCGACTCTCACTTCCCAATATGTGAGATCATTGGTGCCGGTAAGGTTGATCGAACTATATTTTTCCAAAGAAACGATATCTTCCGCGTCATCGGAGGGCTCGCTCTTTACAGCTGCCGCTTCTGTGATGTAAACGATCGAATCTTCGCTCTTAAACTGATAACTGCTGTCAAAAGCCGCGCCGATCGTGCTCTTGTTCATCTCTGTCTCATCGGCGGTCGGTGCCTGCAGCACCTCCTCGGCTCCTGCGGCTGCGGACGGATCATCCGCTTCCTCGCTGTTTTCACCCGTTATCATCGTCACGCCCAGATCCGCATTGTCGATCGCCTTCGCTGTCTCCGGCGTGATCACGTTGCCCGCTGCATCGGTGGGCACCTGATTGTCTGTTGTCTCCTCCAGGATCTGCGCTGTCTCTGTATTGGTTGCTCCCTCTCCGGCTGTCTCGGTCGCCTGCGCTGCTGTACCCCAGACCGCGCCAGCGCCCATCAGGATCACTGCTGACAGACAGAGGGAAAGTATCCTATTTCTCATAAATCCTCCATTTTCTCTGCGTTCTTACCTAAAACATTGCCTATTTTAGCATGCAGATTTTAAAAATGTCGGATTTTGGTTTTTCTTTATACTTTTTTACAGAAAGTTTATAATTAACACTTGTCCAGGTGCACATCCATCTGCGGGTAAGGGATCTTGATGCCTTCCGCATCGTACTGCAGCTTGATCTCTTCCGTGATATACCACTTGGACTTAAGATATTCCGATCCCGGCACCCATCCGAAGGCCTCGATCACCACAGCGCTGTCCCCCAGACTGCTCACGTGCACGTTGATCCCCTTATCTGCGGTCACCGCGGGGCAGCTCAGGTATACTCTCTCCATGACTTCTTTGGCCTTTTTGATGTCTGAGTCATAGCTGATTCCAACCGAAATGTCCAGGCGCCTCTCCGGCATCATGGATGCATCAGTGACCGCCGAATTGGAGAGTGTGCCGTTGGGAATCGTGAGCACACGGTTGTCAACGGTCGTAATGGTCGTATACACCAGCCCGATCGCCTGCACTGTCCCGTCGCCAAAAGATGTCATAATATAGTCACCCACTCTGAACGGCTTCATCAGCAGAATCAGGATGCCGCCCGCCACATTAGCCAGGCTCCCCTGCAGGGACATACTGATCGCCAGACCTGCCGCGCCCATGACCGTGACGATGGAAGCCGTGCTGACCCCCAGCTGCCCCACGATCATGAAGCCCAGCACTACATACAGAAACATCCTGGCGGCAGACATCAGAAACTTTTTGACTCCTACGTCGATTGATGTATGCTCCAAAAACTTGTTCAAAAGTTTCAGCAAAACATCGATCAGCTTCCTGCCGACAATAAAAATGATTAACGATATTACAATATTGAAAACAAGCTTCTGCAGAGAAGGCGCCAGCGTTTCAAGCACTTTCTCAAGCGTGCCCGGTGTCAGGTCCGAGGGGTCAATAGTGGGCACTTCCGGTGTCTCCGTCCATGCACGCATTAAGCTCAATGAATACATATAACAAATTTCCTTTCTTATCTTACTTCCGTCGCTGTCAAAAGATCATCCGTTCCAGTTCCCATCGCTGTCAAAAGAGAAGCTGAGCTGCTCTTCCGTTCCACCCTGCTCTTCGTTCTCACGCTCGGGAGCTGCTCTTCTGACTCTGTACGTCTCTTCATGAAGAGTAGTAAAGTCTTTCTTGAGGTAGATCAAGTACTCTTCCTCAGGAATATTATATTTTCCAAGCAGTTTGGAAATCATTTTCTTGAGATATCTGGCGCTGACATGGGTCTCAACATACAGATCAGCGTCCGGAATCTTCGCCGGCGTATCGAGTCCGACTCCATCCCTGGAAAAATACGGGCGCTTCCTGCCCTGCAGATCCGGGTCCATCTCCAGGCTTGTGAAAAGCATCGGATTCATCCTGTTGAGCATCGCGCATGTCTGCAGGAGCATCTGTTTCCAGCTGTCCACCTCTATTTTTTGGCCATACAGCGAGAAGGCTGCCGGTTTCTTATTAGTGATCACACTTGTAAGATCATAGGGCACAGTCTCATCCACGCGGAAAGCATCATAATCAATCTTCTCCAGCGCATTTCTCTCCCTCTCAGCCCTCATAAGGCTCTGCTCCCGGCTGAACTGCGCACGGCACTCATCCACGCTTTCCAGTTCTTTGCGCACACTGCGGTAGATCCTGCGATACTGCCGGATCTGTTCGGGATCCTTGTCCTTGCGATATTTTTCCTTCTCGATCTCCAGCATGATCGCCGCGCCGGTCTCCTCAAGAAGCCCGGACAGCCTTTCCATCTCTCTCGACAGCTTCTCAGCATTCTTCGGAAATTCGCGATAAAGATCAGCAGCAATTTTCTCCAGTTCCATAGTCACTCCCTGCATTCTCGCGTGCTTGGCCACAGGCTGCGGCTTCTGTTACCGCGCCACTATTATTCTACAACAGATGGAATTGTGTTGAAATAGCAAAAAAGACCGGGCTCCAAAGAGTCCGGTCCGATCAATCTTAACTATAGAAATCAAATTTGCTCAGAACGCTTCATAGCATTCATTTCTTCCCGCGCAGCTTCCAAATCGTCTGGTTGAGCACCTTAATGTTGATAGGCTTGGGGATATGTGCATTCATTCCGCAGGCAAAGGAGCGCTCGACGTCTTCTTCCATGGTGTCAGCAGTCATTGCCAGGATCGGCACGGTCGCCGCATCTTCCCGAGGAAGATTGCGGATAGCAGCCGTTGCCTCATAGCCGTCCATCAGGGGCATTCTGATGTCCATAAGGACCATGTCGTAAAAGCCCGGTCTGGAACTGCGGTACATTGCCACTGCTGCTTTTCCGTTTCCGGCGATCTCGCATCTGGCGCCTTCCACTTCCAGAAGTTCTTTGAGAACGTCCGCGTTGATCGGGTTGTCCTCAGCCACGAGGAATCTCAGTCCTCCGAGAGGATTTGAGCTCATGGACTCGCTGCCTGTTCCTTCGCCGCCCTGGTCGAGGCTCAGTTCCTCTACGATCGTACGGAAAGTAGAGAAGAAGAAAGGTTTGGGCATGATCGCGTCTATGCCGGTCTTGTGCACGTTCTGGATAAAGTGCTCCGCCTTATCCGACATCAGGATGATCGCCGGTGTTTTGGCCCAGTTCATAGCCCGGATCTCATCGGCGACTTCCCAGTAGCCTTTGTCCTGAAGGTCGCGGTCCATGAGGTAAAGATCGAAACTTCTGTCCTCCACCCCGGCCTGCTCAATGAGCTGCATTGTACCGTAAGCGCTCGCGGTATAGTCCGCGTCCAGTCCTGTATCCCGGAGAAGCTCGCAGATACGCGCCGCTTCATTCATATTTTCGCCCACGACAAGGAGTCTGCGGACGCCGTGTTCGCTCCAGAAGTTATCTGCAGCCTGGCCTGCTGTCTGCAGCCGGAGACCGACAAAGAAGGTCGAGCCCTGTCCCAGTGTGCTCTGCACGGAAATCGTGCCGCCCATCTGGGCCACAAACTTGCGGCTGACAGCAATTCCGATACCGGTGCCCTGCATACCGGGAACGTCATCGAAACGCCCGTTATTGTCAAAGAGTCTCTTCTGCAGCTCGCTGCTCATTCCCATGCCGTTGTCACGGACTTCAAAGGAAATCTCTCTGAAATCAGCATCGCCATCGCTCTCTCTGCCGATCACAGTGAGGGAGATCTCTCCGCCTTCCTGCGTGTACTGCACTGCATTGTCGAGAAGGTTCATCAACACTTCCGTGATCCTGACCTTGTCACCGATGAAAATATCGTGCTCGATCCCAACTGTGCGGACCTCAAAGCGCTGGTGCTTGAGCTGTGTTTTGACACGCGCCATGTCTGAGATCTCTTCTATAGTCTTGCCCAGCGCAAACTCGCTCTTATCCGCCTCGGGGCTGTTCTTATCTACTCCGCTCATCTCCATGATCTGATTGATCATCGTGAGAAGGTCCTGGCAGGATACGCCGATCCTGTGGGCGTATTCCTTTACCTTAGGGGCGCTGTCCGCGTTCTTCATCAGAAGCATCACGAATCCGGTAATGGAATTCAGAGGTGTCCGAAGGTCGTGGGACATTCCCTTGAGCATACGGTTGTGCACCGCCACTGTTCCGCCTAAGAGAAGCTCATGCAGGCGGCTGTTATCAGCTGTCCCGCCCTCGGCGTCAAGGTACACCACAAGATAGCGGTTTCTGCCCTTTATGCCCTCGATCCGCGCGACGCTTCTGTGATAAGCCTTGGGCTGACCGGTCCGCCTGTCCAGGCATTCCGCGTCTGAGCGCAGAATTGCGCTTTCGCCCGAGTTGCTGCCGCCGCTCTGCTCGGAGATGGTATCCCCGAACATTTCCTCACAGGGAATATCTCCGGAGTCCGGCCCGAGTTCGCGAACATCGCTCATAACCAGCTCTCTGGGCAGACCAAGTGCCTCCTCCACGTTAGGTGAAACGTAAACGGCGCCGCGGCTGCCTTCCTCAACAAGGAGCAGCAGGTTGCTCGTTCCCACCACCATAGTGTCATATAGTTTATTCGTGGCCTCCAGCTCTTCCTTTGCTTCATTGAGATCCTTCTTCAACATCAGATTTTCCTGAAGAATCTCCTGGATTTCACTTTCCGTAAACTGCATCTGAACATCCCTTGCACAAACAAAAACCAAAGTTTCTATAATCTTTCCTATTGTATACTAAAATACGGCTTAATACAATTCCAATCACGATAAGTACACTTAAACTTTTTCGAAGTTCAGCCTATTTTTAAAGGCTTTTCGCCGCCATTCTCCCGCAAAATCGCCGCACCGCGATCGCCACCGCGCTGTCTTCACCGAACTCCTCCTCAGCGATCCGCTCCATCGTTTCCATCGCCGCAAGCGCTTTTTCATGCTGACCATCCGCCTCTGCTGCCAGCGCCAGCTGCTCCAGACAATGTATACCGTAAGTATTTCTGATCCCGATCATTCTATCTGTACCATCGCAGAGTTTTTCAAACAGCTCCGCCGCCCGATGCGACTCCCCTGTCTTAAAAAGTGCATTTGCGTATCTGTACAAAATATAGAGATACAGCGGCATATAGCTGTCCGCCATCATCTCGTCAGCAAACGTGTAGAGCTTCTCGTAAATGTCCCTGTACGCCTCCGCCTCACCCCTGTCGGAAAGCTTCGCGATCTCGTCGGAGATCTCTTCAAATTCGGCCTCGAAGTCAAAGAGGATCCGGTCCCTTCTTACACCCGCCGCCTCATCCCGGTGTGCCCACCCAATCAGGGTATCCACAGCTTTGGCGATGTCCGGAGCGGAGCGGTTTTCTCCTACGACCATGTTTTTAAGCCTTATGTTCCGGAATGACCTCCGGATTCCTTCATAATTGTTCATTTTCTTGTCCTGAAAAAAGGCTGCAGGATACTCTCGATCCCGCAGCCGTCATTGCTGTCTGTGTCTACAGTTTGTTCTGTCGTCAGCCCTGCTTCTGCAAGTCTGAGATCCAGCTCTCACGATACTGGATTTCTTTCTTCAGCTTCGACTGCTCCGTCTCAAGATCGTTGATCCTGCGGCAGCGCTCTGTCGCCTCGCTGTCATCGACTGTAACACATCCGCTGGCAATCACAAACGGAAGTTTCTGCTTGCGTACACCGCCCGCATAGGTGACTGTCAAAACAGCGTCCTTCTGTTCATTGACTGTGCCTTCGCCATACTTCGAATGCTCCACCTTCTTCCCTTCCAGATTCGGAAGTGTCATTGCCTCTCTCTGTTCAGTAACCTCTGTAAGTCTTCCGCGCAGTACATCAAGCTGACCTGTCAGCTTCTGAATCTCGATTTTTGCTGCTTCTTCTCTCTGCTTCTTCGTTGTCGCTCTTCTGCGTCTTACATTGATGCCGGTTACTCTTTGCGCCATATTACCACCTTTCTTACAAACCGCCGCCCGGTTCGGCAGCGGCAGGCGCGCAGAAAACCCTACTTCAGCCACTTGTGTACAATATTATTTTAACACAAAAGTAAAAATCCGGTCAAAACGGAAATATCGTAAAAATGCTTTATTTTCGCCGTTTTTTCACTATTTTGACCGGCCGGTTCACAAAAATATAACACTTAGATCCCCTGTATCATGCTATACTTGCAGTACGGTTTTATATAAAAGAAAGGACATTCGATGAATAAATTACCCATCGCAGCCGCGGGAATCGTCGCCATGCTGACAACATCCGTGCTGTTTGCATATGCGGAGCCCTCTGAGGGGATCACTCCTGCGGAAAACGACGCCGTTCACTACTGCCGGACACATTTGGCGGAGGAAGATCAGCTTTTGTACGACGCGCTGCTCGCCTGCGCCCTTTCAGAAGATCCCTCTGAGAAAGGTGCCGAATTTCAGGTCAGGACCGATCCTGCCGGCGATGAATTCAAGGCAGCGTTCCACCGCTGTTATAACGCGCTTCTCTTCGACCACCCCGAGCTCTTCTGGCTCTATGCGGGAGACAGCTCCTTCCAGTACACTTACCGGCGCAAGCTCCTCGATGAGGGCACTTATTACATCGCTTTCCAGCTCACCGGGTCTTTCCCTGAACGAGACGCTCAGCTGGAAGCTTTAAAAAATGCTGCAGACACCTTCCTCTCTGAGATCGATCTCGACCAGAGCGCGCCGCAAGTTGCGCTGCAGATTCACGACAAGCTCATCGACCTGGTCTCCTATGACAGGGAAGCTGCCGCCAGCGAGGACAGGGATCTGGCGCACACCGCTTACGGAGCCCTGGTGGCCAACAGCAGGGGCGAAGCGAACCGGGCTGTCTGCGACGGTTATTCTTACGCCTATGAATACCTCCTGCAGAAAGCGGGAATCCGGAGCACCGTCGTTGCGGGCAGAGCCGGAGACGACGAGGAGACAGCGGGCCCGCATTCCTGGAACCTGGTGGAGCTGAACGGTCAGTGGTATGAAGTGGATGCGACCTGGAACGACATCTCCGCTGAGGAGGCCCTCGACACAGAAACGGATTACAGCGAGATCGCCGAGGAAGCGATGAACAATGCCTGGTATACCAACAGGCTCACCCACTATCTTTTCAACGTGACGACCGCGCAGATCTCATTTTTCGAGCCCGGCAGCCGCTACCGCTACACCAACGACAGGGGCTGGGTCAGTTTCCTGGGCGATTCCGTTCACATCCGTCACACCGAAGACAATACCGCTGAGACCGGCGACTACATGACGCCTCTCGCGCCCATCGCGGAGGGAACTGAATACTCATTCGACAACTTGAATGATTAATCAGAGATATAAAAAATCCGGCCGCAAAGGGCCGGATTTTTATTGCTTATTTATGTCTGCCGCATTCACCGCATGCGGCATCTTGTCTTGATTTATTCCTCGGATGCCTCTTTAACAGCTTCCTTGATCTCCTCGACCTTCTCTTCAGCCTTGTCGCAAGCCTCTTCAGCTTTGTCACAAGCATCTTCAGTCTTCTCTTCTGCTGCATCAGCGGCGTTTTCCACAGCTTCCTCAACAACATCAGCTGCAATGACTACGTCATCTTCTGCTTTCTTGAGTCTCTCTGCGATGAGATCCTGAGCGGACGCGATCTGCTCTTTGATCTTGGCCAGCTCATCCGTGGACATCTTGGAGATCTTCTGAGTGAGCTCATCGATATCCACGCCTCTCTCATTCATGGACTCCTTGAAGCTGCGCTGCAGGTCTTTGTTGAGTTCCTTGCCCTGCTCAACGGTAAGCTCGCCCTTCTTGACGAGTTCGCCGATGATCTCCTGGCCCTTCTCCGCAGTGATCGCCACTGCGCCTACGCCTGCCAGAAAGAATTTCTTGATTCCATCACCAAATTTGTACTCTGCCATTTCATCCTCCTTATTTTCATGGGACTCCCCCATAGTTTACAGAGCGAAAGCAGCACCATTGCCGCTTTTTTTCTCTTTCCCTTTTTATTCTATTCTCAGAAGTGTTTTCCTTGTGTTTACTTTCTAAAGTTTCTATGAATTAATAAATAAAACTAAATGAAATATCCTGACGCCAAAATATTCCGCCGCCGGATCACCTCGCTGCTCCGAGGTATTCCTCCAGCGTAATGTTCCTCTCTGTGATCTCCTGTGCGGCTTCGAGGCCGACATACCTGTAATGCCATGGTTCTCCCTTGACGCCTGTCACGGAAGATTTATTGTTGGGATACCGCTTTATAAAGCCGAATCGGCTGCAGTTCTCGTCCAACCACTCCCACACGGCATTCGCCGACTCATTGTCCTCCGAGTCGCTGGAAATATCGACGCACAGTCCCGTCTCGTGCTCGCAGGTGCCTGGCTCGGCTTCCCACTGCACCGCAAGCTGCCTGGCCTCTTCTCTGGTCTTTCCGTAGCCCATGTACTCCCTGATCTTGTTGTCCAGTCTTTCCTGCTGCTCTTCGCCGGTCCTATAGCCCTGAACCACACGGGGATCCAGCCCCGCTTCGCGCATCTCGTCGAACATATCCTGAAGATCCGGGTAGATCCGGCTGTCGACTGTCTGTCCGTAGCGCAGTTCCGTAAGCTCCCCGTCGAATTCCTCCTCTAGAGGGTGGTTCTTGTTCACCAGCAGAAGCCTCCAGTCCTCCGACTGAACGAAGCCTTTCCCTTTTTTGCCCTGTCCCGCGTAGGAGTCCGTGACCACAGGCTCTCTAAACGCGAGCTCCGGAAGGTCAAAACCGTAGAAAAACTTGTTTACCAGGAACGCGACGCCGATCACAAGCACTACGATGACCAGGGCTGCCAGAACTTCACTTCTGTACAGGTGCCATGCTCCCCCGCGCTTTTCTTTATTGATTGGATATCTGTTCTCTTTATCTGCCATCAAAGTTTCCTTTGCCGCAAGTATGTTAAATGCTTTTTAAGTAACATCCGCCAATTTTAAACAAAATATTACACATTTAGTATACTCTGTTTCAAAGAAATTGCAAAGAAAATCCGGCACCCGGAGATCAAAAATGAGGCCGTCAATTCTTCGTTAATGACGGCCTCACGCTAAGATTCGCTATTGTTTATACGGATAATCAATGAAGTTTGGAATAGCCAAAGCTGTTGCAGATCGCGTCGATCGGGATGTGATCCTTGCACATCTTGCACTCGGACGCAGAATAGGTGTGATAGTCCGGAAGATCCTGGATCTTATACAGGGAGTGAACCTGCTGGCCGAAGATCTTGGTCGGCACGGAGAAGATCGCCGTTATACCTACAACGGTTCCGCCGTAATAGTCAATACTCTCGCCTGCGCGAAGGATCGTCTGGCCCGTGGTCGCGGATGCCAGAAGCAGAAGGACGTGCTTGCCCTTGATCATCATCTCGGAGTTCTCACGGAAGATCATCTGTCCGCGATTGTCGAACTCGGGAGAATAAACATAGATCGTCTTATGCGCGTTCATGGACATGATACCCGCCTGGGTGAGTTCATCGGCAAGATAGGCACCGATTACTTCCATTCCGTCCATACACACGATCGTGTCTACGATCGTCGTGGCGGCATAGGTACTGGCCATAGCACGAGCGGCAGCCTTTGCTTCGCTCTGCCTGGTCTTCATTGTCGTCATATCGATATAATAGTTGATATGGGAATTCGGCGTTACAAAATGTCCGGGGATAACTTTCATAATGACATCCGGGAACTTTCTCGATCTCATCTTAGTGTAAGACTGCATGTGCACCTCCGTTCTGCGGCTCCGCCCCTTCAGCGTCGCCGTATTGACGATTCCTGTAACTTATAGAGTCATTATACTATGTTTTTGCATCATTTGCACAAAAAATCGTTCCTATCCACCCCCGATTCAGCAAAAATATGCAATTCTCTCTTTCTCTTTTTTTTCGGAAAACTTTAGAAGTTTTTCATTCTTTATAAATAGTTTTATAACAACTATCGTGTATAGTATTACTTGTAAACAGAGAGAACATTTCCCCCTCTTTAAAACTCTCAATGTTTAACAAGATTTACATTTCCCCCTTTCAAATAAGCCCTTCGCAATGATCGCGGAACCGTCCGCAGTCGTTGCGAGGGGCTTATTCCGTTATGTATAAGAATCAAAAAAAGAGGATGCATTTCTGCACCCTCACAAATTCAATCTTCAATTTCCAACTCTACCGGCTCTTCCAGAGCAAGTTTGCCGCCCACTGTACCGGCATATCTTCCCTGCCTCTTGGCGATATTGACTGTGATCGTTCCGCCCGGCTCTTCAAAACTATAGCCGTGGAAGCCGTCCTTCTCATCTCTGGTCAGGTACCAGGCCGCCGCCAGCGACCCGCTGCCGCAGGAAGATTCACAACACACTGTATCTGTATCCGCAACATAGACGACCGGGATCAGGCTCTCGCCGTTTACAAACATTACGCCGAAGGCACTGTAACCTTTTCCGAACTTGTCGATCATGCGGCGTGCGAAATCTTCATCAAATTCTTTGTCGATGCAGATCATATGCGTGATGCCCCGCGAGATCACCAGAGGATAGAGGCCCTCAGCTTCTTCGCCAGCCATCTCCAGCTTCTCGGGCATCGGCATCTGGGCCGCGCTGGTCTCCCTCTCGAGGTCGCAGATGACTTCCAGCTGCTCTCTGGTACCGGACATCTCTATTTTGCAATGGTCGATCTCTTTCTCCCTGCACAGAAGATAGCCAAAAGAGCGTGCCGCGTTCCCGCAGAATTCACCGCCTGCCATTTCAAGCCTTCCGAGGCTCTTTCCATAGAGGGGACGCGTCTCAAAGCCAACCTGTTCAGCCCTGAGTGCCGGGTCTGCCATGATCGCGGCTGCGACTTTCGCCCGCTCTGACTTGGGAACGCCGCTCCGGACAATCGCTGTTCTGTTGCCGGCCGGATCTGCCATTACCACTGTAAACTTCATTGCTGTCTCCATTTCTCTGCTAATTCTTTGCGGCGGCTCAACCGCCCATCATAACCGCGACAAAACTCTGCCGCCAACCACTCACCCATTCTCCGCAAATCTCGCCAGGAATCTCTTCGTCCTCTCCTCCTTGGGATTGGTGATGACGTCCTCAGGCTTTCCTTCTTCCACGATGTATCCGCCGTCCATGAAGATCACGCGGTCCGCCACGTCTCTTGCGAAGGCCATCTCGTGAGTGACGATAACCATGGTCATATGCTCCTGGGCCAGCTGGCGGATGACCTTGAGGATCTCGCCTGTCAGCTCCGGATCCAGGGCCGATGTCGGCTCGTCAAAAAAGAGAATATCCGGGTTCATGCACAGAGCCCTGGCGATAGCGACACGCTGCTGCTGGCCGCCGGAGAGCTGCTGGGGATAGTAGTTTTCCTTGCCTTCAAGGCCCATCTTGACTAAGAGTTCCTTAGCCTCTTTTTTGACCTCAGAGGCGTTTCTCCTCTGGACGCTGATCGGCGCGTCGGTGAGATTCTTGAGGACGCTGTAGTGGGGGAAGAGATTGAACTGCTGGAACACGAGGCCGAAATAGCCCTTGATCTTCCTCAGTTCCGACGATGAAGCGTAAACAGAACGACCTTCCGCGTCATTGTGCGCCGCCACTTCGCCCAGATAGCTCAGTTCGCCGCTGTCCATGGTCTCGAGCATGGTGGCGCAGCGAAGGAGCGTGGATTTGCCGCTTCCGGAAGGACCGATGATCGCCACGACCTCGCCTTCTTCGACGGAGACGGATATATCGTTGAGGACCTTCAGGTCGCCGAAGGATTTGCTCACATTTTTGATCTCAAATAAGCTCATATCTTCCCTCCGTCAATTGTAATAGTTCAGCCGCTTCTCAATGTAGTTCATGATGAGCGTGACTACTAAGTTGAAGACGTAGTAGAATACGCCCGCCACAAAGAGAGGCATAAGGCTGGACATAGCCGCGGATACCTGCTTGGCGTAAGTGAACATCTCCTGATAGGCGAGAACGAATGCCAGGGATGTATCTTTGACCAATGTGATGACTTCGTTGGTGACCGGCGGAATGGTCCGCTTGACCATCTGCGGGAATATGATCTTGAGGAAGGTCTGCGTCTTGGTATAGCCGAGAACCGTAGCAGCTTCCGTCTGGCCTACGGGAATGCTCTGAATTCCCGCGCGGAAGATTTCAGCGAAGTAAGCCGCATAGTTGATGGAGAAACCGATCAGGGTCGCGTACAGTCTCCAGGCTGTCGAAAGTTTGAGTCCAAATACATAATAGGGACCGTAGAACACTACGATCAGCTGCAGCATCAGGGGTGTTCCTCGAAGTATGGATATGATTCCCTGTATCAAAATAGAGAGCGGCTTGAACTTACTCATTCGTCCCAGCGCCACCAATATTCCCAAAGGCATCGAGAATAATAGAGTACAGACAAATATGATCAGCGTTGATCCAAAACCGGACGCGATCTGCGAAATGACAGTCAAAAGGCTCATAAATCCCCCTTAGCTTGTGATAAGAAAGACCGCCTGCGCTCCGTCCCGGAGCCCAGGCGATCAAAATGAACTAATCCGTTATGACCGGTCTTCCTCCCGATCACTCAGTGATGAGCATATCCGGAAGATTGTCGTCAGCGTATTTCTCGGCGACCTTCATGACAGTGCCGTCCGCGAGCATCTCGTCATAAGTCTCCTGGACCTGGTCCCTGAGAGCTTCGTTTCCAAGCTTGAACGCGATCGCGTACTGCTCAGTAGAGATGGGCTCTTCCAGAATACGGAAAGCATCGGGGTTGTTTCTCATCTGATAACGGGCTACGCCGATATCAACCGCAACTGCGTCAACCGCGCCGGACTTCATATCTGTGAAGCAGGTGTTGTAGCTGGGATTTCTCTGAAGATCCGCGAATGTTCCGGTGAGTGCTGCGAGCTCTTCGCTCTTAAGTGCAGTCTCAGCAGAGGAGTCGCTCTGCACGATGACGACCTTGCCGGCAAGATCTGCAGCTGTCTGGATATCGGAATCAGCCAGGACCGCAATAACAATGCTGTTATTGACATAAGGCTTGCTCCATGTATAAGCTGCTTCACGGCCTGTGTAAGTCATGCCGTTCCAGATGCAGTCGATGGTGCCGCTGTCGATCTCAGCGTCCTTGTTGTCCCAGTTGATAGGCTGCTTCTTCAGAGTCCAGCCGCGGCGCTTGCAAAGCTCTTCCGCCAGTTCAAGGTCGAAACCTGTATAGTCGCCGGTCGCCTCATCAAGATAGCCGTAAGGCGGGTACTCAGCGTCGAAACCTACTACGAATTCGGTATCTTCAGCGGTTGCTGCCGCGTCTGCTGCCGGTGCCTCGGCTGCAGCGGTCTCTTCAGCTGCGGGCTCTGCTGCCGCACTGTCAGTGCTTGTAGATGCTCCGGATGAACCTCCGCATGCCGCGAGTGAGATAGCCATCACACCTGTAAGGAGCATAGCTGCAAACTTCTTCATCATTTCTAAATCCTCCCAAAACTGTAGAATATAGTTTCCGCGGCGGGAAGTCCCTGACCTGCGGCCGGCACTTGAACGTATCAGCGAGATAACGAATTAAAGTGCCGAATACTGTAGTATATTATCATGCTAAAGTATGTTTGTAAACACCGTACGAGAACCAAATTGCCAAAATCAGCCCCAAAAAAGCGACCGCCGGAAGGGCCCCGCTGCTGTAGAGATGGACCATCAGATTTGAACTGACAAGGATGCAATAAGCGGCCTCGCTGCTCCGATTGCCCGCTCCATCTGCAACCGTTGCTCTCATCGTCTGCCACTCGCCCCGGGCAGGGATCTCAAAGGGGACCTCCCCTCCGTTTTCATCCATAATCTTCTTCAGTTCCTCTTCCGAGAATTCATAGGACTCGAGAACAGCCCCCTGATCATCTGTGATCTCGATCTCCAGCCCGCTCAGTTCCATGTTGTCCGAAGGAACAAAACGCAGGGGCACACTGTCCGCTATGAATTTATTCTGCTGCGTATCCACTCCGGTGATCCTCACCGAAGGCGGCGTCCTGTCCACCGCCCATGAAGGGCTGTATCCGGTGCCGGCCGTAAACCGCCCAGCGCTGCTGTTATAATTGCCGGTCTCGTCCTCGGACTCCAGAAGAATGCTATATCTTCCTTCCTTACTAAATGAAGCCGGGGCGATCCTGTAAATGTATTTCATACCGGCCGCTCCTGTCTCCTCCTCGACCGTATAGTCCTTTCCCTCTTCCAGGACCGCGCCGTTTTCGTTCCGGAAAAGAGTGATCTGCCTTTTAGTCAGGGGCGAAATGTTGTATTCAGCGATGACAAGGGGACTCTCTGCCTCCGTGTAGACAGCGCTTATCATCTCCAGAGTCTTCTCGTCCTCCGAAATGTCATAAAGAGAGCCGGACCTGTTGACGCACAGGTTTCTTCTGACTATCGCCCGGTTCCCCGCAAGGTCACAGGCAGTCCCCGTGAGCACACAGATCCCGTCCATATCCCTCTCTTCGGGAAGATCAGGCAGCACAGCCCGTCTTAACAGCCCGCCGCCCCTGCACTCCATGGTTCTGCCGCCCGCCGTCAGGTTGTTCCACTTTGCGAAGAGCGAGCCCGGCGCCAAGTTCGGTTCTTCGCAGCAGAGCTCCGGCGAGATTTCCGCTCCGTATGCCCCCATCTCCTGCACCGTACTCCCGTCAAAATACAGTCCCGGCGCAGTCATATCAATAATAAACGGATCTTCAAACAGCGGAATTGCCGTGTTCCCCGCCAGATCCATGCACAGGCAGCCCAGAGCCCATTCTCCTTCTTCCGTAAATGGAATCTCAGCCTCATATACCGGGATCACCCCCGCTGTCCTGTCATCCCGCACCTCTGATACTTTGCGGAAGGATCTGGTGAAAGGCAGTATTTTGACATAGTTGTCGTCGAAAGACAGGTCCGTGATGCGGACTGTCGCGCGTCTGGCCCCGTTGTAATAGTTCCCGTTCCGCGCATCTGTGTTGTCCCACACCACCTCGATCAGGGGAGGCATCCGGTCGATCGTGAATGCTTGCGGCGCCTCGCCGGTATAACTTACCGACGCTGTGTTGCCCAGGGCATCCGTTCCGGTCACCTCCAGCGTGTAGGCGCCATCCAAGGGGAATCGCAGCTCCATGACCCAGGTCTCCGGATCGCCCGAAGGTCCCCGCTTCCACTCCCCGGGTACGGCTCCCGGCGCCTTCACCTGCAGTTTGTCTGTGTCGAAATTCCGCTCGCGCACAGCCACCGCCGCAGTCCTCGTCCGGTCAAAATATCGGCCGTTCCTCACCTCATTGTTGTCGAAACTCACCTTCACATCGGGTCCAGCTGTGTCAATTCCGAACCTGCGGATGTCTCCGTCTGCCGGATCCGACCGATTCCCGGCATTATCACTGGCGGTAACCGTCACCTCGAAATCGTTGCTGTCCCATTCCCCTCCGGACGGGACTGAAATCTCGCCGTGGAATCTGTAGATGAGGTTCTGACCTGTCTCGCTGGCTTGTCCTGCATTTTCATCCCGGGCTGCATCTTCGCTGCGAAAGAGCACTTTTTCCATAACAGTCTCTCCGTCTCTGGTCACTTCGCAGCGGACCTCGGCCAGCCCTGATCCGCCGTGGTCTCTGTCCGGATCCTCCGCAAAAACCTCCAGTGTCACCGGGCCGTCATACAGTGGTCTTCCGTCAGCCATCCTCGCTGTGATCTGCGGCACTGCTCTCACCACAGCATTGGGGGCCTCGGTATCCACTCCGGGAGCTGTGGTGTCGAGGTAAAAGTCCGCCGTCTTGGGCAGCACTGCTGCCTCGTTCCCTGCCCGGTCCCTCAGCCGCAGCTCCTCGATCCTGAAGACCTGCCCTCCTCTTATCCGTATCATGCCCTCACAAGGAGCGCAATAACTCTCTCCGCTTGGCGGCGCGTCATTTTCTTCTCCTGCTGTGGACACAAGTTTACAAGATATACTCACAGGTGAAGAATCCGCCGCGCTGTATGTGGCGACAGCGTTTTCCTCTTTTCTATATGGCCGGAACCTGTTGCGCTCCAAAGTCCATCCTTCACCTTGAGTAGTCATCAGGCAGTAAGTCTCACCATCTTCATTGCAAACGCGAAGCTCTCCCGCAGGTGCTTTTGTGTCGATGACAATTCTTCCGGTTACATAAGTGCCTGTTCCCGCGTCTTCACAGGCCAGTCCCGGAAGCCCCTTCCCGGCCTCGCTCAGAACGAGCGGATTTCCCGCTTTATCGCTTCCTGTAATTCCAAAGCGATACACCCCGTCCGGCGTATCCGCGCTCCCCGGAAATCGCTCCGCTTCCAGCAGTATCTCACCGGATCCGTCTTCGGCGACTTCTATCCGGCACTCCTCTCTGACGGCGTTCTCCCAGGCCGGCCACACCTGCTCGCAGCATTGCCCCTCGGGAACAACCGCATGCGCGCACCGTACTTCCAGCCCGGAGGGATCGATGTTTTGATCGGTCACGCGCAGGGATGCCTTGATCGCCCGCACTCCTCCCGCGTACTGCCCCGGATCACTGCCAAAATAGACGATTCCTCTCCCCTCGTCGATTCCCTCCGGATTTCCGATCGGCGCGCTGAAATCGGCTTCCAGCACCGGGCTGACCGTATCCAGCACGAAGCTGAATTCGCACTCTCCAAGGTTTCCCTCTTCGTCCGCGGCTTCCGCTGTCACCAGGATCAGGCCGTCCGACAGTCCGGTGATTTTCTCCGCTCCGATCTCAATCACCGTCTCCTGTTTAGTCGCGCTTTCCGGAGCATTTTCTATTCTGATCTCCTTGCCTGCAGAGTCCGCAACGACAATGCAGTAGAACACAATTCCGGTATCCTCCTCCCGGTTATCCGACATGCTGACACGGATCCCTGCGTTGTCCGCCTTGCAGTAAATAAGGCCGTCCTCCTGCTCCGCGATCTCCTCCATCACCCGAATGGAGACCTCCGGCGGAACTTCGTCCGGAACCGGCTCCGGCTCGCTTCCGGGCTCCACCTCAGGCGCGATTTCATGGGAGGTACTGCCTGTACCAGATGTGCCACTCTCCATATTGTTTGTCGGTACTTCCGCCGCCGTGACGCTCTGCCCGAGCACCAGGATCCACACGCCGGCCGCTATCAGTGCCAGAATTCCTGTCCTTCTGCCGATCCCTCTCTTTACTCTGTCACCCAGGCGCTCCGTCAGGTCTTCATGCACCAGCAGGATGACCGCTGCTGTAACCGCCGCCAAAGCAGTGATCAGACACAGTATCTCTACAATTCTGCTTGTCTCTCCCCAAATTCTCCATATTGACATTCTCGCTCCTACTTCCGCCTCTCCGGTTTGCGTTTCGAGCTGCGATTTTTTGACCGGTGTTCCTTAGCACCGTTTGGAGCATCTCACTTCGCCCAGTTGTTCACTGCACGTTCTGCAGACCTGACCGCTGTGCGCATTTCCTCCCGCAAGCGCTCCGGCACATAGATCCGGCCATTCTCTGCGTTTTCCATGAAAATTTCCGCAACTTGCACCACCTCCTTTGCCATTTCCATGTCTGTCCCGACCTCTCTGTGGCGGTCCGCGGACAGAGCGATCTCAGCGGCTGCCGCTTTGCATACTGCTGCCGCGAAGACTCCGTTCCCGCTCATTTCCGCCTCTCGAGTCGAGGTCTCCTCCAGTTCCCGCCAGGCATCGATCCGCCCCTTGCTCCACTCCTCTCCCAATACAACTTCCATGGCCTCTGCCATGTCTCTGTCGTCGAACCAGAGCCCCGCCGCCGACAGAGCATTGCGAAAGCACAGCCTAGCCGCCTCCCTTCCTCCTTCATAACAGGCAAAATATGCTTTCCCCAACTCCATCGAAAACGCCGCGTAATCTCCGGGCCTCTTCTTCCTCATTCGTTCCAGGTTTCCTTCTTCATTTCCCGCTGCCTTCTCCCATAGCCGTCCGGCATTAGCCCGCCCGAACAGGACATCATCCAGCGCACTTTTCTCCTCTTCCGTAATCACACAGTCTGCCGCCAGCTCCCGCAGAAAGCAGATATATGCTTCCTGATCCTCCGGTCTGAGTGCCGCTGCCCTTCGGTAAGCCTCCTTCTTTTCTTCAAAGTCTGTCTCTTTCCGCGCTTTCTCGATGAGAGCGCAGTACTCCGCGGTTTTTGCTCCCGCTGCCGATGCCGCGAGAACAAGTGCCAGCACCAGACAGACTGCCGCCGTATTGGCAAGCCACACAAAGCGATTCCACACTTTCTCCCCGCTTCCGCGCGCAGCTCTCTCCCGGAACCTGTTTCCCGCGTTCCTGCTCCTATACCCAGCAATTCCCAAGAGCCTTTTTTTCGCTGTCCCGCCTCTCTCGCAACTTCCGAGCACCCCCTTCAGCGCTTTTCCCAATTCCTTGCAGGAGGAATATCGCATAGATGGCGCGGTCATGCAGCAAAGAAGCAATATTTTGGCCATCTCAGCGTATTGCCGGCTTTCCCCTTTTGAACCCAGAATCTCTCGCAGCGGCCTCAACCCGGTCTCCAGCGGCGGGCGTCCTGTGATCATATGATGCAGGACCGCTCCGATGCCGTAAATGTCAGTCCTCTCGTCGGACTGTTCCCAGCCGCCGTACTGCTCGGGCGCCGCATACCCGTCCGTCCCGAGCCGCATGGTGTCCGTTGCGGCGCTCTTTCTGAGCTTTCTCACCGCACCATAATCCACCAGCACGAATTCTCCGCCGGGCCGCACCAGAATATTGGCCGGCTTTAGATCGCGGAAGATCATGGGCGGCTCCTGCCCGTGTAGTTGCTCCATGATGCCGCAGAGTTGCAGCCCGGCTTCCGCAGTCTCCCGAACCGTATAACATTTGCCGTCCTCAAGAATTTGCTGAAGGGATCGGCCTTCCACATATTCCATGACAAATCCTGCGAAGTCGCCGTTTTCGTCGCATACGCACTCTCTGAACACAGGGATCCCAGAATGACTGAAGGCAGTATCCTGTTCATCTCTGCAGATTTCCTTCAGAACTTCAGACTCCAGCCCATTAGCGCAGAGCGCCTTCAGGACTTCGGCTTCTGCGCGCAAGTGCTCTACCTTCCGCTCATATTCCTCCGGCTTATTGCCGCAGTCCTCTCGCAGGGTTTTCATCGCATAATTTCTTCCGTCCGCCCTGTCCGTTACAAGATAGACGACACTTGTTCCTCCGCGTCCAAGTTCACGGAGAATCTCAAATTGATCAATAGATCTCTCATTCAATTATCGGTTCACTCCCTGGTTTGATCCGCGAATTGCGGAAATGAACAAAAACCACTGGTCAAATTCAGCAGTTTTGCCAAGATGCCCGGCCCGCCAAGATCGTATGAGCCGGAATTTAGACGCCGGTCTCCGATGGATACCGGCAAGATAGAGTCATTATCAAATATGTGGCGGCAGAAAGTCAAGACTAAATCAGGAACAGCTCTTCCGGTGTCAGTGACTAGCCTGAGCAGGTGTATTTTATTGCCCTGAAATATGTTTTCGGTACAGAAGCCTAATTTGAACACAGTCTCGTCCTTTGATGAACAAAGTTTTCCGGAAGATATTAAAGAAAAACTGCAAATCATTGGAAGATGCTAAAGAGAAACAGCAAATCATAAGAAAGCATGGACGCAATTCTGGGATAACCATGCTTCTGTGCCGAAAACAGCCAGACAACACCTAGTTCACACAAGTCAAAGGCTACAAAACAGCCGGACAACCTCCGGAGCCACATAAAAAGAGCGCCGTCCTTGCAAATCAATAGCAAGAAACGGCGCTCTCTAAATTATAAAAACTATCCCCTCCTCAACAAATGCAGCCCCACATCAAACGACCGGCCCTCCACGCACTCGCTGAGCCATTCGGCCATCGTAATTTCATCCTGTTTGCGAAGTGTGAATTCAGGTTGGCGGACCACTGTGTGGATCGTCCCGCCCTTGTACATGGTGAGAGGTCTGTGCCAGTCGTAGATGAAGAAGGAGAACTCGGGGCCGATATTACGCATTTCGGCGATCATTTTCTGCATCTGCCGGAAGTAAACTTCCTGGATCTGCGAGTCAGTGTCGTAGATCTTGTTGGTAATGTCGTTGTAGAAAGCGCTCAGAAGGTAATCCATTGTCGAGCCCGAGTAGAGGTATTTAAAGCGGCTGCCCTGGCGCTTGTAGACGCCGCGATACCACTCGAGGGCAAGATTTTTGCCGTTCACATCGCGGCACATTTCTTCTCTGGCATTCCAGACGTCGCGAAGTATATGTTTCCAGTTCTTGTACAGGAGCTGTGCGCTGTCCGAGAAGAGCGTCACATCTCTGCAGGCAGGATAGAACTCGCCGACAATCTGTTCCGCGAGGGCAGGCACCGCAAAGGCTCCGGCGCTTTCCCCTGCGATCAGAAGTTTGGAAGCAGTGGGGAACAATTTTTTGCCGGTCCGCATGGAAGCCATGAAGTTCTCGTAGCCGTGGAAATAAAGGATTTCTTCATCTCCCGCCTTTACGCTTCCGTCTTCACTATCCTCGACAACGTGATAGGTGAACTCGCTTCTGCCGATATGCATATCACCGGTCGCGTAAGTAATGACCAGGAAATTCCAGTCGTCGAAGGGGTTGTCAGCCCCGTTTTTGGTGATACCTGCATTGATGTTCATGACCTGTGTGAACAGGCGCAAATTGTTCCAGTAATAGTTGGGAACCCAGGCTGCGACGCTGCCTCCGGTCACTGGCCGGGCGGCCATGTATTCGTTGATCGCGATACCTCCGCCGGAGAAGAACACGCACAGCTTGTCGCTGGTCCCCTTCCGGACGTAGATGTGGTACTCGGAACCGTCCCCACACTTTCCTTCGGGCACAGGTACCTGGTACCAGACCTTCTCCGCGGGCTCGCCGACCAGGATCGGAGCCTCCTGCCCCAGCTCGTAGATTCCCTTTGCGATGGATTCCTCAACCAGATTTCCTATTCGGACCATCCAGTTCTTTGCAATATTGCCAGATGCCATAACCAACCACCTTTGATCACAGATTGAACAGTTTCTCTACCGCGCTCCGCAGATCCCTGAACCGGAAGATCACCGCCGCGCAGGCCGCGATGAGAAGGATCGCCATGCTGATCACTGCCGGCAGAATGTTCGGATTGACATGGGTCAGGACCGGAATGAGCTGCAGCATGGAGAGCAGTATCGTTACAAAAATATAGATAATATACTCTTCTAATCGAAGATTAGCCGCCCGCCCGACACTGATCGTGACAAACACCAGCAGGACAAACCCGATCGGTATGACATACGCCACCGACCAGCCGTGCCAGCCGGTAAGGGCATCGACCAGAAGACAGACCGCCATGGCCAGATAAGTCTCGACGAACAATGTTTTGATCAGGTTGTTACGGTAATAAATACCGACCATCAGATCTCCCCAGGCGATCAGGGCGCCCATAACTGCAAAGGGAACCCAGGCCAGCTTGAAGTCATAGAGAATCTCCAGCGACATCATGATAATGAAGAAAGTGAGCAGGCAGAAAGTTCCTACTTTGACCAGGGACATGTGGGAAAAACGTCTTCTGTCAAGGGCCGGGAAGCCGCCGGGCTCCGCATTTCCCGTAACTCTCCCTCCGCAGAGGGGGCATTCTGTCTTGTCGCCGCGGATACTGATCCTGCATTTAGGACAATACTGCATTATGGCGCCTCCTTTCCCGCAGGATCCGCTGCCGCTTCAGCCGGGGCAGGTTTTTCCGCTGCCGGTTCCGGTTTACTAAATGCCGGCTCTTTATACGGCGCGTCAAAATCATTGCTCTCCAGCACCACATCGATTCCTAAGTCCACAATGTCCCGGAAGAAGTTCCGGATCACCGGCTGCTGGATAAAAGCAGAGGTAACGCTGAACACCAGCTCATCCTTGAAGGAGCACACACAAACCTGCACCTCGGGTGCCGCCATAAAACAGCTGAATTTGTGAATATAAGGCTCCATCTCCTTGGGAACAGTGATCTTGCCCACGTTGGAAATCGTTCCTGTGATCCCGCGCTGCGTCTTGGCGTTGATCGCGGAAATGACCAGGTTTTTGATGAGAAGAGGTACCACCTTGATCGCGATATTGTGCTCAAGGGCCGCGTAAGAATTCATAGTCAGTTCGACCTGGTCCTGCCTGAGCTGTTTGTCAAAAGATTCCCGCACCACGGGAATAATGCTCTCGAGCGTCCCGTCGTAGAGGGCCGGATCGTAGACCACATTGATGACGCCGAAAAAGTTGCGTGCAGTATCAGAAGGAAAATAATTCCTCAGGTTCACCGGAACGCTCAGAACGATCGGGTATTTCCTGTCGCGCAGCGACATCTCGCGGAGCGCCGCCTGAATAAAGAGCGCCGTGCTCAGCTCTGCCACTGTCGAATTCCGTGCCCTGGCAGCCGCCAGAAACGCTGCCACGGATACCGTCCCCTCGAGAAGATGGTTCTGCAGGTTCTCGTCCTTGTCGCCGCGAAGGTGATAAGCACGCTTGGGCGCAGTCTTCTGGCCCTCAGGCTTGCCCTTTTCCTTCTTATAATATTTGCCAAAGGCATCGTTCTGCCTGTCTTCGCCGGAAGCCCTGCTGCCCGTTGTCTGAATAAGGTCCAGTCCGTACCTGATCCCGAGATACTCCGCCAGGATCGCCTTGAGGAACTCAAAGGCCCCCGTACCGTCTGTCAAAACATGGTACATCTCCAGGTTGATCCTGCGCCCGTGATAGTTGACTCTGTAGAGCAGGTTTCTTCGTCCCTCCCAGTAGATCGTGTCCAACGCGGGGCGGTCATCTTCCGTCACTTCCGCTTCGAGGTCACTCTGGTCAAGGTAATACCAGAAAAGTCCCTTTTTCAGCACGCTGCTGAAATGAGGAAATTCCATAGCCGCCGCTGTCACAGCGCTCTGCAGAATATCCGGGTCCACCTCTTCCTTGAGTTCGCAAGTGATCCTGAACACCCGGGTGTCTGAGCCGCCCGCTGTGGAGGGCACTATTTTGGCCGCGTTATCTAATTGATACCACTTCGTCTGTGCCATACCGCTTCTCCTGTGTGACTGCCTCTGTTTCTTAATTGATGAGGAAAGCAATATTCTTATCTCACTTGGTGAGGAAAGCAAACCTTCTTATCTCATTTGGTGAGGAAAGCAAAAGGATCGTCGTCCACAAGGAAGTGCATGAGCTGGTAAGCGCACATGATGGCCACCTTCTCCTCCTTGAGGATCCTGCGGACCTCGTCGCGGTCAGCCAGGACGATCTCGATGTTCTCAGTGTCCTCCATGAAGCGGTCGCTGATCTCACCGTCCGTGTAGCCGTAGACCGTCGCGCAGGACTCGTCCGTAAGCCCTACCGTAGTGAAACGGGGCTCTTCGTACATAGGATCCACTTCCAGCGGCTCGAAAGTAAGCCCGGTCTCCTCGTGCATCTCTCGGATCGCCGCCTCGCAGAAATCCTCGCCCTTCTCCACAAGCCCCGCCGGGAACTCGTAGACATATTCGCCGATGCAGAAGCGGTACTGACGGATCAGGACGACCTTGTCACGCTTCGGTCCATACAGGCTGTAAATGATCACGCCGTCGGGATGATTCTCCCCCGTTACGATCTTGAGCTCGCTCTCGTTTTTGGCTCTGGAAGCGACATAATAGTGCGACTTCGCGCCGTTCTTGTGCGTGACGTCGAGATCGTAGAGATTGACAAATTTGTTCTCGGTTTTCTGTGTGATCTTATCGATGGATACCATGCTTTCTCCCTCCTATATAATGGTCGGCGTTCCGCCGGATCTCTTCGCCGTATGCAGGCTGCGGACCTGCGCCGGCGTTCCGCCGTTTTATTCCGCGTTATTCTCCAGCAGACCGGTCAGTTCTCCTTCCGCCAGTATGCTCAGTCTTCTGATTGCTCTCGAAACCGCCGTATACAGGCGGTGCCTCGACAGGTTGTCCTCCGGGTACATCTGCGGGTCCGCGTCCGGAAGGATCACGCCGTCAAATTCAAGCCCCTTCACCAGCTCAGGCGTGATCAGGAAAACACCGCCCGCCGGAAGCGCCTGGTTTCTCCGGATTACCGGGGGCGCGTCCTCTCCCAGAAGTTCCACGATCCGCTCGAGGCTCCTTCTGTTGCCGCAGATCACGGCGGTCAGCCCCTTGTCTTGTTTCGCCGCGTTGATCAGGCTCTTCAGCCTCAGCAGATAATCTTCTGTAGACGCGCAGGCCATCCTGACCGGTGCGGTTCCGGGCCTCTGCACCGATGCGGTTCTGATCCGTTTCTCCCGCGGCAGCAGTCCCGTGAAGATCTCCGTGATCTCCGGCGATGACCGGTAACTGGTCAGCAGCGGGAATTCCTCCACTTGTCCGAACAGCTCGCGGATCTTGCCAAAAGAAGCCGTCCCCTGCCTGATCGCCTGGAATTCATCTCCCAGCATCATGAACTTCGCACTGCCAAAATATCGCCTCAGCACCATCAGCTGCGCTGCCGTATAGTCCTGCACCTCGTCGATCATGACATACCTGACATTCTTGTCGCCCATGCCGGTCAGCAGTATTTTGAGCCAGATCCATTCCGCGGAAGTCAGTTTCTTCCTTCCGAGGATCCGGCATCCGATCCTCTCTATGTCCAGGAAAGCAAAGTGCCCGATCGCGCTGAACGCGCCTCCGTACTGGTTTCTTATTCTATTCTGTTCCCTGAAGCCGGGCTCATCTGTCTCCGCGTAAGGGTCCATGCTGTTGAAAGCTGCGGCTGATGCAGCCTGACCGCTTCCTTCGGTCTCCGGTTCAGTTCCTGCAGCCATTTCAACGTCATAATTTCTCTTGTCATCCCTTTCCATCCTGCGGATCTTGTCTCTGGCAATCTCCGTCAGCCTGTCCGCCAGGATGTTCATTAACCTCACACCGGTTTCAATTCTGGTCAGCCCCTCGACCGCTTTCTTGATCTCCCTGCGGCTCAGGACGCACCGGCCTTTCTGCATGACAGGCCTGAAATCCTCCTCTTCGAGGCGGAGGCTCTTCAGGGCGCGCTCTATTTTGACCAGGTCCGCTTCCTTGGCAGGTTCGTAAGGGCCCTTGTCAGGCGCATTCGCAATATGGACAAAATCCTTCCATGTGATCGTCCTCGGATTCTCCTCGCCGAGGTCCGGCAGCACCTGGTCGATGTACTGTCGGAACACCGGGTTGATCGTGAGCAGATAGACCTGGTCCGGCCTCAGATTCTCCCTCTGTCGGTAGAAAAGGTACGCGATCCTCTGCAGCAGCACGGAAGTCTTCCCGCTGCCCGCGATGCCGTTTACCAGCAGCACCGGCACATCGGCACAGCGGATGACCGCGTTCTGCTCCTTCTGGATCGTCGCCGTAATGGCCTTCATCTTGTCGGTGCGGCTGCTCGCCAGCGACTGCAGCAGCATCGGATCCTCGATCGCCACCTGCGTGTCAAAGAACGAGAACAGCCTGTCCTCCTCGAGGTTGTACTGCCGCCTCAGCTGCAGGTCCACATCCACCCTGTTCCCGTTTACCGTGTAGAAAGTCTTGCCGTTTTCCTGATTGTAGTAGGTCTCCGCGATCGGTGAGCGCCAGTCGATCACCAGATGCTCGTAAGCGTTCTCGGACACTCCCGCACTCCCGATGTAGTAGTCCTCCGGCTCCTCCGTCGGGTCGAACTGCAGCTTCACTCTGGCAAAATATGGCGCCTTCAGCAGCCTCTTGACCCTTCCAAGTTTCTCCGTCGCTGCGTCCTGCTCAATATTGTATTGCGTGATAGAGTGGCTCATCGCCTCAAACTCGATATAGGTCTCCATGGAATCCGTATCGCTGTCAAAGTTGAGCGAAAGATTGCTGCGGATATCCTGCTTCTCCTTCGCGGCCTTCTCGGATATCGCATTGATCCTCTCCTCCAGCTCCTCCTTCATCGCGCTCAGTTTCCCGTGAGTCTGCGTCAGGTGCGCCTGCTCTTCTTCAAATATCTTTTCCTGTAATTTTTCCTGTTCGTTCACTCGTCACTCCGTTTTCTGATTGGGTTGTACTTAATATTTAAGTATACATCCTGGCGGGGGTTTAGTGAATTGTTTATTGAATATCGGATTTGTGCCGGGTTCCTGCCGGTTTCGACTTCCTGGCCGGCTTCCTGCTCCAGTTAGTCATTGCTATCTCGGCAATTTTCGGTACAGAAGCAAAATATTGATTTATTCTCATCCCTGCTAACCTGTCGACCTCACAATTTCCCCTTGCCACACATGATTTTTCAGGCATGTTTCGGCACAGAAGCATTTATTCTCAGTATTCTCGTCCCCGAAAATCTCCGAAACCCTCCAAAAATTCCTCTGAACTCCTGTTTTTTCATCATATTCTGAAAAATCCTGTTTTTCATGGACGCAAATTTTTGATTTGTAAGCTTCTGTACCTACTTTCTCCAAAGCCGGCACAAATATTCTTCTCACAAGGTTGTCGTGTTCCTCTTCAAGGGATGTATATTTTGACAAAAACGGCTTCTGTACCGAAACGCAAATCCTGCCTTAGAGTTCTGCACACACGCGGGACTGGCTCGGCGGCTGAAACTTTAAAAATCATACAATTCTCACTTGTAATTACCTTTCGCTTAACCTATAATCTCCCCATCATTGATCCATCTGCCCGATCTCACCGATCACACGTCTTTAGCTGCAGATGGATCCTCAAACCCATCCATATTTCACATCATCTCCACTCGGAGGAAAGGAGTCCCTATGACATTAGCACAACTGGCTGAATCAAAAAAACGACGACTTCTCGGCGAGAAGCGCAGAATTGTTCGATTTCTGGACAAGGCGCCTCAGGGAACACTGGTCTACAGCAAAACCGTCAAGCAGAACAAAAACTATTATAAGTGGTATGTTTCCACGGGCAGATCCGGCAAAACCAGAGTATATATCCCGCACCGGAACCGCTCCCTGGCTCGACAACTTGCCAAGAAAAAACTATGTCTGCAGCGGCTTCAGGACATCAACGCCGAACTGAAAGCGATAGATATGTATCTTAAAAACCACCGGGACAACACCGACCTCGACACACTTCTCAGAACGCCTGCTTATGGAACCCTTTTGTTCGAGGAAGGCTGCGAAATGTACGGCACGATGTCCGAAGAGCTGCAGGAATGGGCTCACGAAGAATATGAGATCAATCCCAAAGATCCTGAGCTCAGAAATGTTCCCACAGTAGACGGCATCAAGGTCCGTTCCAAGTCGGAGGCACTGATCGTCATGCTTCTGTCGGTGAACCATATTCCGTACAGATATGAGTGCAGACTCGATGTCGGAGGGCACGCTTATTATCCCGATTTCACGATCCGGCATCCTGTGACCGGTGAATACTTCTACTGGGAACACTGCGGGAAGATGGGTGACTTTAAGTATGTTATTAAGTTCTTGAATAAATTTCGGATCTATATACTTAACGGATATCTTCCTGATCACAACCTGATTCTCACTTTTGAAAGCGAAAATCATCCCTTTGACATAACGATCGCGCAAGACAAGCTCAGAGAATTTCTCATTTGCAAAGATCCTTTTATGTGTGCGTGATTTCTGCACGAGCTGAATTGGTTATATTTATTTCATGTAACATGCATTTATGATATAACCAAAATATAGCGTTGCAGCATACTCATAATGCACTGCACCCACATAACCAAAAAATGGAATCACAGATATTTCAAAATGCAACTCCGTACCATATTCAAATTCTGAATCAAGGAGTACTCCATGCCCCAATACAAAATCGATCCCGGCCTCAAGCAGCCCGCATACCTTCAGCTCTATAACCAGCTCCGTGAAGACATCACGAGAGGTTTGTGCCCCTTTGGGAGCAAGCTACCCTCTAAACGATTTCTCGCCGCAGAGACAGAAACAAGCGTGATCACAGTGCAGCATGCCTACGACCTGCTGGCTGATGAAGGTTACATCGAGCCCCGCGAGCGCAGCGGATATTATGTCAGTTACAAGGAAAATGAATTGTTCCCGGTTGCCGCTGTGACCGAAGAAAGCGCGGCTGATATGTCTGAATCGGCTGATCTGTCTGAGCCGCCTGACGTTCATGAGATTTCTGACATTCCCATTAGGGGGCCTGTCGTCACGCCGGAGCAGGAGCAGTTTCCGTTCAATACTTTGGCAAAGGTCGCTCGCAAAGTATTGTCCGATTACGGGGAGTCGCTGATGGTGCGGTCCCCCAACAACGGCACTGTCTTTCTGCGCGAGACGATCGCCCAATATCTTGCGCGCAGCCGCAGGATGAATGTCACGGCTGATCAGATCATCATCGGATCCGGTTCGGAATATTTGTACAACCTGATCGTGCAGATGCTGGAGCGCGAGCGGATTTTCGCGCTGGAGGATCCTTCTTACGAGAAAATCAAACTTGTCTATGAAGCCAGCGGCGTGCGCTGTCGGATGCTGCCGATGGACCGCGAAGGCGTCCGGCTCAGTGCGCTGAAAAAGACCGACGCGACGGTCCTTCACGTCACACCTTTCAACAGCTATCCGAGCGGAATCACCGCGACGGCGTCGAGGCGGGCCGGTTACATTCGCTGGGCCTCTGCAGAGGACAGGTTTATCATTGAGGACGATTTTGATTCCGAGTTCTCCATGTCTACCAAGGCCGAGGACACGCTTTTCTCGCTGGAGCCTGAAAAAAGCGTCATCTACATGAACACCTTCACGCGCACGATTTCGCCTGCCGTCCGCGTAGGCTACATGGTTCTGCCCGCGCAGCTCAGCGCTGCTATGCAGGAGAAGATTTCTTTCTATTCCTGCACAGTGCCCGTCTTCACGCAGCATTTACTTGCCGAACTTATCAGGAATGGCGACTTCGAACGGCACATCAACCGCGTGCGGAGAAGGCGCCGGCAGGGCGCGGAGCCGGTGGGGAAGTGAACCGTCTGGCTTTCCAGATCCGGATACCAAAAAGAGGGGGCTGCTTTTTGCTGATTAATCAGTAAGAAGCGGTCCCCTCTTCTGTGTTTACTTGACAGGGCTCCACTGTGGCTGTCGGTTTCGGTACAGAAGGCTTCTTTTCTTATATTCTCGTCCCTGCAGGCCAGTTCTGACTGATTTGTTCCTGCCTACTGAAACCCCTTTTTCAAAATTTTCGGCACAGAAGCATTGAAAGCAGAAAGTCTCGTCCACAAGTTTTTATGAATTGTGATAAATCTTGATAAATTCTGAGATTCCTCAGATATCTTGCCTGAAATCCAGCCGTGTGAGGGACGAGAATTTGTTCAAATTGGGCTCCTGTACCGAATTCCTTGCCACCCGGCCAGCAAATCAATCAGCAAATAATGCTCCTCGTCTCTTCCATGGACGATAATTTCCCAGAAACGTCCTTCTGTACCGAATTTCTTCCCTGAAGCCACAGGCAAAGTGACGGCAAGCCGCAGGCGGAGCGCCGGCAAGCCGCAGCCAAAGCGCAGAGCCAGTGAAAACCACAAAAAAAGACGCCCATGCCCCGCATGCGCGCCCAATCAATCAATTATTCAACACCTTCCCAAATATCCGTGTGCTCCCTCTTCATCTTCCGTCCGATCACAACGATCACAGCCGTCAACATGATTCCCATAATGATCGCAGGAACCGTGCTCTCGACGCCGAATCCAACATTGTAGAAAAAGCTGTCGGTCGCCGTAGCTGCATCCAGCCTGAAGATCGAGTAGGGGAATACATTTCCGCTGTTGGGCAGCCCCGCCAGAATGCTCTGGGTGAAGTTCCAGCCGGCATGTGCGCCCATGGCCATCCACACACTGTCAAAGTAGTATACCATCGCGCTGTACTGAATGCCGCAGACGATAATATAGACGATCGCGGTGGGCGTCGCCCCGTTGTTTGTTATATGGACCAGTCCGAAGAACACGCCGTTGACCAGTGCAGCCAGAAGATATTGTCCTCTGTAAGACCGAAGGACCCTGTGATAAATGAATCCGCGGCACATGATCTCCTCCGCCGCGCACTGAATGAACACCGCGACAAACAGGATCAGGAACGACAAGAAATCAAATCTGTCAAAATACAGATGAATATCCCCGTGCATCATCGCGAACACGATCAGGATCCCGTTCATGAAGAATCCGATCACCAGGCCGATCAGCAGCTCCGGTATCCGGTTTCCCTTAAGCCCCGTCCCGTATGCTTTGAACAGCGGCCTGTTCTTTTTCAGCAGCGCGTTGAGGAAGAATGTGATCCACGCTCCAAAGAAACAAAAGTATACTATCGCAGTTTGCCATACATCTGAAGTAAGGTTCGCTGCATACCCGATTATTGACAGTACCAAATACATTCCTGTCTGCCCGACAACAAACAGGACATACGCTAAAATACATGCCCATATCGCCGATCCGAAAATGATCTGCGGAAGTGTCTTTCCGGCAAAATATTGTTTGATCCCGGTTTCTTTTACTTCTGTATTGTTTTCCATGTCTTTTCCCTTTCTGTCAGTCAAATCTAGTATTAGATACGTCAGAAGTGTTATTTTCCACACTATTTTTATTATATTTTTATCTTACAGTCTTCAAATTATGTTATGATTAGCATCGAAATTCAAAGAATCGGGGGACTTCCGAATGAGTAAGACAAAGGTATACATCGACGGCCAGGCCGGTACTACAGGCCTTCAGATTTTTGACAGGATCGGAGCGAGGGAGGATCTCGAGCTGATGCGGATCGACGAGGACAAGCGCCACGACAACGAAGAGAGGCGCAAATTCCTGAACGCGGCGGACATCGTTTTCCTGTGCCTGCCCGACGCCGGCGCAAGAGAAGCTGTCTCGCTGATCGACAATCCGAACGTTCGCGTCATTGACGCTTCCACAGCACACCGCACTGCTGACGGCTGGACTTACGGTTTCCCGGAGCTGTCCGCTGACCAGCGCGCAGCCATCGCGAGCAGCCGCAGAGTTGCCAATCCCGGCTGCCACGCAACAGGCTTCATCTCCTGCGCTGCACCGCTGATCCGAATGGGAATTGTGCCTGTTTTCTACCCGCTCACCTGCTTCTCCCTGACCGGTTATTCCGGCGGCGGCAAGAAGATGATCGCGAATTATGAGGCGGCCGACAAGGCACAGCCCCTCTACGCGCCCGGCATCTACGGCCTCACTCTCAAGCACAAGCATATCCCGGAAATGGTCAAAGTATGCGGCCTCGAGGCACCGCCCGTTTTCCTGCCCGTAGTTGACGACTACTACAAGGGAATGGCAACCACCATTATGCTGCACAACGGCATGCTGCCCGGCGCTCCCACCGCGGAGGACATCTGCGAAAGACTTCAGGAATACTACGCGGGCTCGCACTTCGTGAGCGTCATGCCTTTCGGCACAAACGGCACTACACTCTATGCCAATGAACTGGCCGGCACTAACCATTTGAAGATCGTGGTCTGCGGCCATGAGGGCCAGACCAGCGTCACTGCCCTCTTCGACAACCTCGGCAAAGGCGCCTCCGGCGCGGCAGTCCAGAACATGAACATCATGCTCGGCATCGACGAGGCGACAGGACTGGAATAATCGGTCTGTAGAATTTATCACACAACAAAAAAAGGAGCGTTGAATCCCTGATCAAAAGATTCAGCGCTCCTTTTTATCATGCCTGCTTATTCCTGAGCAACATCTTTTCCATCCAGAATCCCAGTCCTCTCCAACACCTCAGTGACATCAGAGACCGGAATAATGGTAAGCTTGTCCTTGACTTCCTGCGGCACTTCATCCAAATCATCCTCATTTTCCATAGGAATGAAAACTGTCTGAATACCCGCTCTGGAAGCTGCCATCAGCTTCTCCGGAAGCCCTCCGATAGGTGTCACAACGCCGCGGAGGGAAACTTCACCGGTCATTGCAATGGTGGGAGCCACTGCTTTGCCGGAGACAAGAGAAGCAAGTGCTGTCGTCATGGTGATACCTGCGGACGGGCCGTCCTTGGGCACCGCGCCCTCCGGCACGTGGATGTGCAGGTCATTCTCCTCAAAGAGGGATGCCTTATCGGGGAACATCGACTTCACAAGGCTCACTGCGATCTGCACGGATTCCTTCATGACGTCGCCGAGCTGTCCGGTAACGGTGAACTTGCCATTACCCTTAGTAAAGAGTGTCTCAATGAAGAGAATCTCACCGCCTGCCGCGGTCCAGGCAAGGCCTGTTACGATGCCGGGCTTCTTCTCAGCCAGCACGCGGTCATGCCTTACGGGCTTGGCGTCAAGCATCTCGCGCAGGTCTTCTTCTTTTACAACAATAGGCTCCGCCTTGGGCACTGCGGGCGCCTCTGCATCCGCATCCGAGCCAGTTTCCGCCGAGCCGGTCTGATTAGCGCCGGTCTGATTAGCAACCGTCTCCGCTGCACTTCCCTGCTCCGCCGCCTGCTTCAAAGCCTCCACAGCTGCCGCTCCGACTCTCTTCGACACCTCCACAGCCGCCGACCTGCACAGTGTATCCAAACGCTTGCGCAGTCCGCGCACGCCGGATTCCATCGTGTAGTTGTCGATGATGCAGCGGATGATGTCATCGGAGATGACGATCTGTTCTTCTGTGACGCCCATCTCCTTCATGGATTTGGGAAGCAGATGTCTGCGGGCGATCTGGAACTTGTCAGATGCCGTGTAGCCGCTGAACCGGATGACTTCCATACGGTTGAGGAGCGGCTCCGGGATCGTGTCGACGGAGTTCGCCGTGCAGATGAACATGACGTCGCTCAGATCATAGGGAACGTTCATGTAGTGATCCGTAAAGGTGTTGTTCTGCTCAGGGTCAAGGACTTCAAGCAGAGCGCTTGCGGGATCTCCGTTGTAGGAGACGCCGAGCTTGTCCACTTCGTCAAGGACCATGACAGGATTGGAGACGCCGCTCTTCTTGATGCCGTCCATGATCCTGCCGGGCATCGCGCCGATGTAGGTCCTGCGGTGACCGCGGATATCAGCTTCGTCGCGCACGCCGCCGAGGCTCACACGCACATATTTCCTGTGCAGGGCTTTTGCGATGCTCTGACCGATACTGGTCTTGCCGGTGCCCGGAGCGCCGACGAACAGAAGGATCGAGCCCGCCTGCTGCTTTTTGAGGTTCATGACGGCGATCTGTTGGATGATGCGCTGCTTCACTTTTTTGAGTCCGAAGTGATCTTCCTCCAGAACGGATTCGGCCTCGGACAGATCGATCGTCTGTGACTGCTCCTTCTTCCAGGAGAGTCCCGTGACAAAATCCAGATAGTCGTACAGCATTCCCGCTTCGGTTCCGCCGTTGCTCTCCTGTTTGAGACGGTTAAGAACCTTCAGTGCCTCGCCCTTCGCGGTCTCGTTCATGCCCGCCTCTTCGATCTTGATCTCGAACTTGCGGATGTCCGACACCTTCTCGGGGTGCATCTCATCGAGTTCACGCTGCAGCAGCTCCATCTGCTTCCTGATCGCGGACTCCTTGTAGATCTTCTGGTAATCCTCCTGCTGCGCGCTGGCAGCCTTGGTGGTCACCTTGGAGACCTCCATAAACTCATAGACTGCCTTCTCGAGCATCTCAAGACGCTTCTTGTGGCTGTCCTGCGCCAAAATCTCGTATTTCTCCTCCGCGCTCATCTTGAACCAGATGGACATAGCCACGGCAACTTCGCTGATGGAGTGGAACTGATTGAGATAGCCCATGGCCTGCTCGCCCCACTCAAAGCCCTGCCAGCTCTCCTTAAGGTCAGCCTTGAGCTGCTCGAAGTGGGCCTGCTCCACGCCTTCGTCGAGATCCTCGATCTCCTCGCAGCGGGAAACCGTCAGTTCAATTGTATGATCGGGATTCATCCCGACTATATCGAGGTTGACCCTTCCTGTGGTGCGGATCTCCACATAGCCTTCCTCGTTCACTTCTTTGACAAAACCGGTAACGCCGATAGGATAGAAGCTGTCCTCAGTCATATCCTTGCGGTGCTCTTCTTTCTTACAGGACAGGAGCACAACGCGGTCGTTGACCTCCGCGTATCTACGGGCCAGATGCCTGTACTGATCCGACTTCAGATAGATGTTGGCGTCCGGAACCAGCAAAAGATTGTATATAGGAATTACTACCATTTCTTATTAAATCCTCCTTTGTTGTCAGCACTCTTTGCTGCTGAGTGCTAATTCCAGGGTAAAAAATTTGGCTTCACCGGGAAGCCGTTCCTTGACACTTGTCAATGTTTTGATATGATAGATAGTAGCATCGGCCTTGACAGTTGTCAAGGTTGTTCATATTCTTTTTAGAATTACGTATTTGACAGAGGAAACACCATGTACGAAGGATGCAACAAGACTGCCATCGCCTCTCAGGCCGCGATCGCCGAAGCGCTCATAGAATTAATGAAGGATAAGCCTTATTCCCGCATCAGCGTGAGCGAAATCTGCAAGCGCGCCGGCGTCTCCCGCCAGACCTTCTACTCTCTCTTCGCCTCCAAGGACAACGTCATCTCCTTCATTCTCGAGCGAAAATATTGCTTCCGCCCGCAGGACCACGAGTGCTGCCGCTCCTCCATGACTCTGGAGGACATTTGCCGCGCCTACAGCCAGTACATTACGGAGCGGAGGGACATGATCGTCCTCCTCGTCCGCAATGATATTCTCTATCTGCTGCAGGACAGTCTTTACAGTTCTTTCATCGACTGCGAGGATTACCTCCCCGGCTACCCAGCCCAGGACCGGGTCTATGCCGCCGATTTTCTTGCCGGCGGCCTCACGGGAATCGCACGCAACTACGCGCGCCCGGGCACAGTCACCTCGCAGAAGCATCTCGAGGAGATCCTTTACTCCCTTTTCAGCGGTTCTTTTTTTCGATAATATGTAATTATTCAGCACCCCGGGACAAGGCGCGGAACGCCTCTGGACTCGGGTGCTAAACATTTTACAATACTGCAAGGAGATACATTTTAATGAACACAAGCATTCAGATCGAGCCTGTAAAAGACGGCAAAAGACTACTCATGGTCTGCGTCGCAGCCTTTATCATGGCGCTGAACATCCGGACACTCGTGCACACGGGCGGCCTGATCCCCGGCGGCGCCACGGGCATGACGATCCTGATCCAGCGGCTGGCGAAGCTCCTGCTCTCGGTCGACCTCCCCTATACGCCGGTCAACCTTCTTCTCAACGCGATCCCGGTCTATATCGGATTTCGCTTTATCGGGAAGAAGTTCACCCTGCTCTCCCTCGTCATGATCATGCTGTCCGGCTTTCTCACCGACCTGATTCCCGCCTATACGCTGACCCAGGACATTCTCCTGATCAGTATTTTCGGCGGCATCGTCAACGGCTTTGCGATCAGTCTGTGCCTTCGGGCGGACGCCACCAGCGGCGGCACGGATTTTATCGCGATCTACCTCTCGCAGATGCACGGCGTGGAATCCTGGAATCTGATCCTCGGATTCAATGCGGTGCTGCTCCTGATTGGCGGTTACTTTTTTGGCCCGGATAAGGCGCTCTATTCCATCATCTTCCAGTACGCGTCCACACAGGTCCTGCATCTGATGCACAGGAACTACCAGAAAGTGACCTTCCTCATCGTCACCGACAAAGCGGAGCAGATCTGCGCGGGGATCCATGACATGACCCACCACGGCGCCACGATCTTTCACGGAGAGGGCGGTTACGAACACGATCGGCACGACCTCGTCTATTCCGTGACCAGCGGAAACGACGTTCGGAAGATCAAGAAAGGGGTTCGCGAGATCGATCCTTCCGCTTTCGTCAATACTTTCAGTTCCGGAGAGATCATGGGGAACTTCTATATGCAGCCAAAAGATTGACGGCACCGGCCTTCAGTTTATTACCTGATTTATATATTTTATCAGAAACCGGCCGTTCGCAATAACAGCACTGCGAACGGCCTTTCTTGTTGCATATTCCGTTGCAATTGTTTAGTCATTTTCAACAACTTTCGTATTCTACTATCCCCCACTTTATAAAATTTTTCCAAAAAATTTGGTTACAGTCATTTACGGACTCATCGAAATAGCATACAATAGACTTAGATTTTTGTGGCAATGTTTACGCACGCACGTTGCCTCGAAATAACCACTGAAACTACAGATAAGGGAGGTTCTCTATGAAGCAAATTGAAATGTTAGCTATGATCCTGGCCGGTGGCCGGGGAAGCCGCCTGCTCGACCTTACCAACCACGTAGCAAAGCCGGCTGTCGCCTACGGTGGCAAATACCGCATCGTCGATTTCCCGCTCAGCAACTGTGCAAACAGCGGTGTTGATGTAGTCGGTGTTCTGACACAGTACGAGTCTGTGCTCCTTAACAGCTATGTTGCGAAGGGCGGTCTGTGGGGACTTGACACCAAGGACAGTGGTGTTTTCGTTCTTACACCCCGTGAGAAGGCTGATGCAGGCCTCGATGTCTATCGTGGAACAGCTGATGCTATTTCACAGAATATTGATTTCATCGATACTTACAACCCTGAATATCTTCTGGTTCTCTCCGGTGACCACATCTACAAGATGAACTATGACAAGATGCTCGACTTCCACAAGGCACAGGGTGCTGCTGCTACCATCGCAGTTATGCCTGTCTCCATGAAGGAAGCATCCCGTTTCGGTATCATGATCACCGACGAGAACGACAAGATCATCGACTTCGAAGAGAAGCCCAAACATCCTCGCAGCACACTTGCTTCCATGGGTATTTATATCTTCGATTGGAAGAAGCTGCGTGAGATCCTTGTTAAGGATATGGCTGATCCTGATTCCGCACACGACTTCGGCAAGACCATCATCCCTACTCTGATGAACAATGGCGAGAAGCTGGTTGCTTTCAAGTTCGAGGGATATTGGAAGGATGTCGGAACCATCGATTCTCTTTGGGAAGCCAACATGGATCTTCTTGACGAGAACTGCGACCTCAACCTCGACGATCCCACATGGAAGATCTATACCGAGGATGCAGTTGCTCTTCCCGCCTATATCGGACCCGATGCTTCCATCGACCGCGCTTACATCACACAGGGCACGAGCATTGACGGAACCATCAAGAATTCCGTAATCTTTACCGGTGCGACTGTAGGCAAGGGCGCTAAGATCATCGATTCTGTCCTTATGCCCGGCGTATGTGTCGGCGATGGCGCAGTGGTTACCCGCGCACTGGTTGCTGACGATGTCAAGATCAGTGCAGGCGCAGTGGTTGGCAGCGCAGACAGTGAAGAGATCACGCTGCAGGCCAGCGATATTTAAGGGGGTGCACAAGAATGGCTAAAGCTTTTGGTATTATCACATCATCTGCGGAGCACAAGGTAGACGGTCTTCAGGATTATCGTCCTATCGGCAGCTTCTCTTTCCTGGGAAGATATCGTGTCATTGACTTCCCTATTTCGAACCTGAGCAACAGCGGCATTATTAACCAGCAGGTTTACATTGCCAGCAAGGCACGTTCCCTTATCGCTCATATCGGAACAGGCCGTCACTACAACATCAACTCCAAGCGCGGCAGACTGCAGATCCTTCCTCCTACAGAGGAGAAGGTAAACGATATCTACAACACCAACATCCGTGCTATGTATGAGAACCTTGAGTACATCAAGAGACAGTCTCAGGAATACGTTGTGATCGCTCCCAGCTGCATGGTCTTCAAGCAGGATTATGACGCCCTCCTTCAGGGCCACGCTGCATCCGGCGCTGACATCACAGCTCTGTATCACACTGTTCACCATGCTAAGAGCGGCTATGAGACCTGCCACATCTTCGATATCGCTGACGACAAGGTCAACGCGATCCGCCGCAACCACGGCGACGAGGATGTACGCGCTATCTCCATGGAGTCCTTCGTTATGAAGAAATCCCTGCTGATCAAGCTGATCGGCGAGGCGAGAAAGATCTCCTCCATGTACAACCTCTCCGACGTCATCAACGCTAAGATCGGTGATCTGGATGTTCGCGCAGTTGAGCACTTCGGATATTTCGGACCGATCACCAGCCTTAAGAGCTACTATGACGCCAACAAGCAGCTTCTCAATCCTGCAAAGGCAGCTGAGCTCTTCACACCCGACTGGCCGATCTACACCAGAACCAATGATTCCTGCCCCAGCCAGTACTATGATGAAGCAGAAGTCAAGAACTCTCTCATCTCCAACGGCTGCGAGATCAGCGGAACTGTTGAGGATTCCGTCGTCGCACGCGGCGTAGTCATCGGCAAGGGCGCCGTGGTCAAGGGCTGCTACATCAGCGCTTACACGACCATCGGCGAGAATGTACACCTCGAGAATCAGGTCGTTGACAAATATGTCAAGATCGAGCACGAGAACTGCATCTGCGCTCCCGAGGGAGAAGTCGGATATATCAAATACATGGATACTCTTTGATATTGCGCATAAGTATTTGAC
>DJXS01000083.1:0-1874 GCA_002448395.1 Lachnospiraceae bacterium UBA6998
CTTAAATCCCCCTCCTACTCGATTGCTGTTTTTAGTTCATTGTTTAGTGTTCGAATACGGATTCGTAGATCACTCTACGCTGCTTCTTTCCGATAAAAACAAATCCAAGTCTGTATACAAGGATGTAAGAGAAGAGCGCGAGGCCAGTGGCGATGATCACATCTGAGAACGAGTGCTGTTTGAGGAACATCGTTGACAGAATGATGAGAAAGCCGAGGACTGTCATTAATACCTTGCTGATCTTGGAACGAACCAGTTTCGCGTCTGTCTTCCACACTGCGATCATCACGCCAAGAGAATTGTAAACGTGAATACTCGGAGTTACATTAGTGGGGGTATCAACTGCGTATAACCGCTCGACCATGTACGTGAAAATATTGTTTCGCGGCATTGTTTCCGGCCTGAGCAGCAAAATGTTCGGGAAGAAGACGGAGACTGCCAGAAAGACGGTCATTCCGATCACAAGGAATGCTGCGACCTCGTGATAACTCTTTTCATCCTGCAGGAACATGTAGAATGCAAAACCGAAGGCATATACAAACCACATCAGATACGGGATTATGAACACCTCGCAGAAGGGGATCATGTCGTCTACTGCTGTGTGGATCACCGTGTAGTGAAGCCGGTTCCAGTTCTCAATCAGGGCAAACGTCACAAGGTAGAACACCCCGTACGCCACCATCGGAGCTGCAAGTTTCGCTTTATAGCGAACGATCTCCGGCATTGACTTGCCGGCGAGCGGACCAAATCCGTATCCCGAATCCCAAATAAGTTCTTTCATTGAAAAATCACCTCTTTTGGTTTTCAAAATACTCAATTTCATTTTCGGGTTTATCGACAGACATACTACAACCAAAAAATAGAAAAATCAAGAGGTGTACAAAAATAAAGGCACTGAATTACGCTAAAAAGCAGGGAAATCATCGGGGAATCGTATGTTTGTTTAGGAAAAACGAGGCTTTAGGATGCATTTTGAACAATGCGAGGCTGATCCTGCGCTTTTGTTTTAGTGGAAGATTCTCTTGCAGTGCCCGTGGGACCTTGCTATACTACATTTTGGCGACTTTAAAAAAAGACAAATGTCCGTCTGGAAAAACACTCACACAGGAGGAGTTAAATGTATTCGATCGAGGAAGTAAGAATGACAGACCCGGAGATCGCGGCTGCCATTGAAAAAGAAATCAAGAGACAGAACGACCACATCGAGCTGATCGCCTCTGAGAACTGGACCAGCAAGGCTGTTATGGCTGCGATGGGAAGTCCTCTGACAAATAAATACGCGGAAGGGTACTCCGGCAAGAGATATTACGGCGGATGCTATGTGATCGATGAAATAGAGACCATTGCTATTGAGAGAGCCAAGAAGCTGTTCGGCTGTGATTACGCAAACGTGCAGCCTCATTCCGGCGCCCAGGCAAACCTTGCTGTAGAATTTGCCATCTTAAAGCCCGGCGATACTCTGATGGGCATGAACCTCAATCAGGGCGGCCATCTCACACACGGCAGCGCTGCCAACATCTCCGGCACTTACTTCAATATCGTTCCTTACGGCGTGGATGAGAACGGCTTCATCGACTATGACGAGCTCAAGAGGATCGCGATAGAGGCAAAGCCGAAGCTGATCATCGCAGGCGCTTCCGCTTACGGAAGAACGATCGACTTTAAGAAGTTCAGGGAAGCTGCCGACGCTTGCGGCGCAGTCCTCATGGCTGATATCGCTCATATCGCGGGCCTTGTAGCGGCAGGACTTCATCCGAGTCCCTTCCCCTATGCAGATGTTGTGACAACCACGACCCACAAGACCCTCAGAGGTCCCAGAGGCGGCATGATCCTCGCCAACGAGGAAGCGGCCAAGAAGTATAACTTCAACAAAG
>DJXS01000083.1:2068-8697 GCA_002448395.1 Lachnospiraceae bacterium UBA6998
TTCTCGACAACGCGCAGGCGCTTTGCAAGGGACTTCAGGCCAGAGGCATCGACATCGTCTCCGGCGGCACAGACAACCACCTAATGCTCGTCGACCTGACCCGCACGGGTCTTACCGGCAAGCAGGTTGAGAAGCTTCTGGATGAGGCGCACATCACGGCCAACAAGAACACGATCCCCAATGAGCAGAGATCTCCTTTCGTGACCAGCGGCATCCGTCTCGGATCCCCCGCGGCCACCACAAGAGGCCTGAACACTGAGGATTTCGACCGCGTAGCTGAGGCGATCTCCATCGTCATCAAGAAGCAGGAAGCCGGCATCGAAGAGGCGCAGGCGATCATCAAGACTATCACGGATAAGTATCCGCTGGTGTGAGAATATTAATAGCTTTCGAAAGGCTGTCGCATATGCGGCAGCCTTTTTGTAATGAGGAATTGTGATACGTAAGCTTATGCGCCGAAGACATATGCCCTTTAAAAGCCCGTTCCTTTCCGTTGGATTCACTTAAATCGATTCCCCGCGCAGGAGGGAACCGCGCTTCAGAAACTCGCAGCCCGCTCTTTATGACCGGGCCGCTCAAACATGCTGGCTTTCGGTCGGCAGGAGCTGCCTCCCTCATTCCCTCCTGCGCGGGGAATCAATTTGGTTCATCCGGCACTCAAGGAAAGGGCTTGTTAAAGGGTATATGTCTCCGGCGCTCAGGTTTATCGGATGCCGATAGACATTGGAGATCCTACGGGATTGGTCTGGTAATAGGGAAGAAGCTTGTTGGACTCCATCGGAATTTAATAAAGCATGTCCGAGGATGGATACACCCGCACAATAAACTTTCTGACACCCATCGGATTTGAAAAAGCTCCAGAAAGGATGGGGTGCTTTTTGCCCGTTTTAGTGAAGTCCTCCATCCAATCAGGAAGGATTCTTGTTAAGATGGACTCCATTCAGGCGAGAATCTGATTTCACTCCATCGGGATTTAGCAAAGCATGTCCGAGGATGGGGTGTTCCCA
Organism: Lachnospiraceae bacterium UBA6998; assembly: GCA_002448395.1. Lineage (GTDB taxonomy): Bacteria > Bacillota > Clostridia > Lachnospirales > Lachnospiraceae > CAG-791. Next base: position 3,076 of record DJXS01000083.1, read on the forward strand.
CCAGACAAGCTAATGTCACTCCATCGGGATTTAGCAAAGCATGTCTGAGGATGGGGTGTTCCAACTAGACAAGTTGATTTCACTCCATCGGAATTTAGCAGAGCATGTCTGAGGATGGGGCGTTCCCGCCAGACAAGCTATTTTCACTCCATCGAAATTGAGAAAAGCAAGTCTGAAGATGGGGTGTTCCCACCAGACAAGCAATTTTCACTCCATCGAAATTGAATAAAGCATGTTCAAGGATGGGGTACACCCACGAAACAAGCTTTCCGGCATCCATCGGATTTGGAAAAGCTTCTCGTGAGATGGACAACCTGGAGTTTACATTCTGGCTTCAAGTTGTCGATAGCTGCAAGGTCGTGTGTCCCGTACTTCCAGCCATCGATTAATGCCTACAATTTGATAAATTAATCAGAAAAATCAGATAATTTAAAAATAAATAAGTAAGTTGTTGACAAATTGTACTTCGTTTAGTACAATAATCTCACAAAGAAAAACAAAGCAAACAGAAAGGAAAGGACAGATAACTCCACTGGAGAGCCGAATATTAAAGGTAACTTTAGTAACCAGCCCAGTAAACTACAAACATCCGAATTAAGTACACGAAGATCGCGGTGAATTTCATTAGAGCAGAGTATTTCTTTTATCATAGGAAATAAATCTGATAGCTGCCTGATCGATCAATGAAACCGATGTCAACCGGAATCACAGAAAGACAGACAAGCGAACAAATGAATCCCAAGAGATGAAAACCCGATATTTAGAACTGATCGGAAACCGGAAAGGTACAGGATGAGAAGTATCCGGATCATATCCCATATTTCAGATCATCGCACCGATCAAATAGTAGATCAGATTCAATTATTAAAGGGTAAGTTCTTAAAGGAAACATTTTCAGTATTATCAAATATGACAACAGAAAGCTTCCATAGAGGGTCGACACTCAGGTTGCAGAACATTCAGCCATGAACATCGCAGTACAATCAGTACAAAAAGAGAAAAGGTGGAAAGAAGAGGATCATACAGAAAGTGCTAAGGAGGAATAAGCCATTGGACAAAGCACATTAAGAAAGGGTACCGGTCGTAAAGAAGATCAGTACCCTTTCTTATTGCGTTTTCTTGTATTGCCCGCGCCGTCATGATACTCTCGAATCAGATGCAGATGTGCGCAATGGATCAGTTTCCTGAAATGAGGCTCCCAATGGAAGAATACACTTTTGATGCGTTCATAAGTTACAGTCACCGCGATCTCAGCTGGGGAACGTGGCTCCAGAAAAAGATAGAGACTTTCCGGATCCCGAAGGATATGAGGGGAGAGAGGCCCAAAGGCCAGGGACTGCGCGTATTCAGGGATCAGACTGACCTGGCAGGGACGGAACTGCAGGACTCTCTGAGGCAGAATCTGGATACTTCCCGGTATCTGATCGTGCTCTGCTCCCCGGCGAGCGCCGCCTCCTCCTGGGTAAATGAGGAAGTTAAATATTTTGTCTCGCTGGGAAGAGTATCAAATATCATTCCTTTCATTGTGGGCGGGGAACCGCTGAGTGAGGATCCGGCGCTGGAATGCTTTCCTCCCGCGCTGAAAAGCCTTGAGGACCATGTCCTTCTGGGCGCGAACATTCAGGAGATCGGGAAGGATAAGGCGTTCCTCAAGACGGTCTCTATTCTTCTCGGAGTTCGGTTCGGAAGGCTTGTGGACCGAGAGAAACAGAGGAGGATCCGCACTGCGCTGATCACAGCGGCAGTGACGGCTGTGATCGCCTCGACCGGCGGGGCGCTGTTATGGAGAAATGCGGTAATTTCCCGAAAGAACCGGGAACTCAACTATGACATCTACGGCGCCGCGATCGTCTCGATCAGCCAAAAAGATGTGATCGAACCGGAGGACGTCGCTTTTTTGAGGGCGTCCGCGGAAGAGGGAAACGCGGCGGCCATTCCTTTTCTCATAGACTGTTACAAGAACGGATGGGGCACGGAGAAGGATTTTGAGCAGGAGTTTTACTGGAGCAAAACAGGGGCGGACCTGGGAAACACGGACTGCATGATGGCTCTGGCAAACTGCTATGACCGCGGTGAAGGAACGGAGCAGGATTATCAGCAATCTTTTGCCTGGTACACGAAGGCGGCTGAGGCGGGAAATTCCATAGGAATGTTCCACACAGCTGTCTGCTACGAGAAAGGAGAGGGAGTCGAACAGGACCTCTCGAAGGCATTTGAGTACTATAAAAAGAGTGCCGAGGCAGGCTATGATCTGGGCATGTATAATCTCGCAATGTGTTATCTGATGGGAACTGGGACAGAGCCCGATCAGTACAAGGCGTTTGAGTGGACTCAGAAACTCGCCGATACGGGCAACACATTCGGGATGTACAACCTGGGACTCATGTACCAGAGGGGATTCGGAACAGAGGAGAATCCGGAACTGGCCTATTACTGGTACCGCAAGGCGGCGGATGCAGGCGACGCCGACGGCGCTTATATGAGCGGATGGTGTCTGGAGAACGGATACGGTGTGAAAAACCCGGCTGAGGAGTGGTACCGCAAAGGCGCGGAAGGAGGCAATGAAAATGCGGCTGAGGCACTTAAGAGGCTGGGCGGTGAATGAACAATGTCATAATAAAAGCCCGTGACGGATCGCAGCAGGTGCTGAAATCCGTTACGGGCTTTTTTGTTACCTGTTAAAACGGGAAAAGACGTCTTTTATTTTTAGATGCTTTTTTGGAAGGCGTTTTTTTGGTTTTGCCAGAGCTGCCGGAACGCTTCTTTCCGGAGCCGGATTTTGAACCCGAACCCGATCCTGAAGCCGTTTCTAAACTGGAGCCCGAGCATGAGCCGGCGCCATAGTAAGGATCATCTTCGGCAGCGGCCTTGCGGGCGGCGTTTTTGCCCGCGGTGGCGAGCAGGAGCTTGATACGGTTGAGCTGGTTGACTTCGCTGGCGCCGGGATCGTAGTCGATAGCGGCAATGTTCGCCATGGGGTAGATGCTCCGGATGTGTTTGATGACACCCTTGCCTACCACGTGGTTGGGCAGACAGCCAAAGGGCTGAATGCAGACGATGTTTTCAACGCCGCTGTGGATCAGCTCGATCATCTCGCCGGTGAGGAACCATCCTTCGCCGGTCTCATTGCCGATGCTTACGATGGGCTCCGCGTATTTTACCAGCTGGTAAATGCTTGCGGGCGGGTCGAAGTGCCGGCTCTTTTTATATGCCCTGTTGATGGGACCGAGGAAGCCCTCTATGGTCCTGATGCCAATGTTGCAGGCCATGGCTGTTTTCTTGCTCGTACCGAGGTTCTCAGCCTTGTACACCTGGTTGTAGAAGCAGTAGAGCATAAAGCCCATCAGGTCGGGTACATTGGCCTCCGCGCCTTCCTGCTCCAGCAGGTCTACCAGGTAGTTGTTGGCGGCAGGCGCGTATTTGACCAGGATCTCGCCCACGATGCCGACACGGGGCTTTCTCTCCTCGCGGATCGGGATGGCGTCAAAGTCGCGGATCATGTCGATGGACATCTTCTGAACCTTGGGGATGTTAAGGCCGGAAGTCTTTGTCAGGAAGTCAGAACATCTCCTCAGCCATTTCTGATGGCAGGCTTCAACGCTTCCTTCGCGGAGTTCGTAAGGGCGCATTCTGTAGACACAGCGCATCATGACGTCGCCGAACACGATGGCGTAAGCGGCGCGGCTGATCAGCTTGAGATCCAGCTTGAAACCGGGGTTCTCCTCGAGTCCAGACATATTGGCGCTGATGACGGGAATCTGTTCCATGCCGGCCTTTTTGAGGGCGCGGCGGATGAAACCGACATAGTTGGAAGCGCGGCAGCCTCCGCCTGTCTGCGTCATAATGACGGCAGTGCGGTTCAGGTCGTATTTACCGGACTGCAGAGCCTCCATGATCTGTCCCACTACGAAGAGAGAGGGATAGCAGGCGTCGTTGTTGACATATTTGAGGCCAAAATCTACAGCGCGGCGGTTGTCGTTGGGGAGGACAACCAGGTTGTAGCCGCAGGAGCGGACCGCGGGCTCGAGCAGATCGAAGTGGATCGGCGACATCTGGGGCGCCAGGATCGTGTAGTTCTTGCGCATTTCCTCTGTGAAGGGGACTTTTTTGACAGTGGTGTCGTGAAATTTGCGCCTGGTCTTCTTGGCGTCGCGGATCCGGATGGCCGCGATCAGGGAACGCACGCGGATGCGGGCGCTGCCGAGGTTGTTGACCTCGTCTATCTTGAGGCAGGTGTAGATCTTATCCGATCCGGACAAAATATCGTTCACCTGGTCCGTTGTGACCGCGTCGATGCCGCAGCCGAAGGAGTTGAGCTGGATCAGGTCCAGGTCGTCCCTTCCGCGAACATAGCTGGCGGCGGCGTACAGTCTTGAATGGTACATCCACTGGTCCAGGACGACGATGGGACGCTCGGGATCCTGCAGATGGGAGATGGAGTCCTCGGAGAGCACAGCGATGCCGTAAGAGTTGATCATTTCCGGGATGCCGTGGTTGATCTCCGGGTCCACATGGTAGGGGCGGCCTGCCAGCACGATGCCCTTGACATTGTGGTCCTCCATATATTTCAGAACTTCTTCGCCTTTTTTCTGGATGTCGCGGCGGCAGTTCGTGAGCTCTGTCCAAGCCGCGTATGCGGCTTCTTCGACTTCCTTCTCGGGAATGTCGGAGAATTCCTTCTTCAGCGCTGTACTGACGGTACCCACATTCGTAAAGGCCATGAACGGGTTGCGGAAGTCCACTTCGCCGCGGCTGATCTCCTCCACGTTGTTGCGTATGTTCTCCGGATAGGAGGTGACGATGGGGCAGTTGTAGTGGTTGTCCGCCTTGTCAAATTCCGTGCGCTCGTAGAAAAGGGACGGATAGAATATGAAGTCCACGCCCTTTTTGATCAGCCACATGATGTGGCCGTGCGCTATTTTGGCAGGGTAGCAGGCAGATTCACTCGGGATCGACTCGATTCCCATCTCATACACCTGATGAGTGGAGAGAGGGGAGATCACGACGCGGTAGCCGAGTTTAGCAAAGAAAGTCGCCCAGAAGGGGTAGTTCTCGTAAATGTTCAGCACGCGCGGGATGCCGACGGTTCCGCGGAAAGCTGCCTCCTTGGAGAGGGGCTTGTAAGCGAAGATCCGCCTGAGTTTGTATTTGTAGAGGTTCGGAATATCGTTCTTTTTGATCTCCTGGCCCAGGCCGCGCTCGCAGCGGTTGCCGGAGATATATTCGCGTCCGCCGCTGAAGTGGTTGACGGTCAGGCGGCAGTTGTTGTTGCACTTTCCGCAGCCTCTGATCGAGGTCTCGAAGGTCAGGTTCACGATCTCGTCAAAAGAGAGCATGGTGCTGGGCGTCTCGCCGTCGTAGCGCTCTCTTGCGATCAGGGCCGCGCCGAAAGCGCCCATGATGCCGGCGATGTCGGGACGGATCACCTGCCCGTCGGAGATCAGTTCGAGGCTGCGAAGAACGGCGTCGTTGTAGAAGGTTCCGCCCTGTACGACGATGTTGCGTCCCAGCTGGGATGCGTCAGAGACCTTGATGACCTTGAAGAGGGCGTTCTTGACGACCGAATAGGCAAGGCCGGCCGAAATATCGGATACTTCAGCGCCTTCCTTCTGCGCCTGCTTG
>DJXS01000083.1:8774-13333 GCA_002448395.1 Lachnospiraceae bacterium UBA6998
GCTTGACGCGGGAGTTCATGAAAACTGTGCAGCGTGTGCCCAGGTCAATGGGATGCTCCGCAAAGAGCGCCGCCTTGGCAAAATCCTGCACGCTGTAATCAAGGGACTTAGCGAAGGTCTCTATGAAAGAACCGCAGCCGGAGGAGCAGGCTTCGTTGAGGAGGACGTTGTCCACAGCGTGGTTCTTGATGCGGATGCACTTCATGTCCTGTCCGCCGATGTCGAGAATACAGTCAACGTCGGGATTGAAGAAGGCCGCCGCGTAGTAGTGCGCGATGGTCTCGACTTCGCCCTCATCCAGAAGGAAAGCCGCCTTAAGCAGAGCTTCCCCGTAACCGGTGGAGCAGCTGCGCACAATATGGGCGTCCTCGGGAAGGAGCTTCTGGATCTCCTTAATGGACCTGATGGAAGTCCTGATAGGGCTTCCCTCGTTGCCGCTGTAGAAAGAATATAAAAGAGAGCCGTCCTCTCCGACCAGCGCGAGTTTGGTAGTGGTGGAGCCGGCGTCGATACCCAGATAGCAGTTCCCGTGATAGTTGGCAAGGTCGCCCCTCACTACACGGGCTTTGCTGTGGCGCTTTGTAAAGGCGTCATATTCTTCCTGTGATTCAAACAGGGGATCCATGCGGCCGATCTCAAACTGCATTTTGATCTCGCCGGAGAGCTTCTGTTTCATTTCAGAGAGAAGAAGGAAAGTCTCCTCCTTAGCATTCATGGCGCTTCCCATTGCTGCGAAGAGGTGAGAATTCTCTACTTCGATCGTATGCTCCTCATCCAGCTTCAGCGTGCGGATAAAGGATTCCTTGAGCTCTGTAAGGAAATGGAGCGGTCCGCCGAGGAAAGCGACGTGGCCGCGGATCGGCTTGCCGCAGGCAAGTCCGCTGATGGTCTGGTTGACTACTGCCTGGAAGATAGAAGCCGCCAGATCCTCCTTGGTGGCGCCCTCGTTGATCAGGGGCTGAATGTCGGACTTGGCAAAAACGCCGCAGCGTGCGGCAATCGTATAAAGAGAAGTGTAGTCCTTGGCGTACTCGTTGAGACCGGATGCGTCTGTCTGCAGCAGGGACGCCATCTGGTCGATGAAAGAACCTGTGCCGCCGGCGCAGATACCGTTCATGCGCTGTTCCACATTCCCGTTCTCAAAGTAGATGATCTTGGCGTCTTCCCCGCCCAGTTCAATAGCTACATCCGTCTTGGGCGCGATCTCTTCGAGCGCGGTGGATACTGACACGACTTCCTGTACGAAAGGCACTTCCAGATAATTGGCAAGAGTAAGGCCGCCGGATCCGGTGATGACCGGATGGACCGTGCAGTCGCCAAGCTTTTCTATTGCCTCAGTGAGAAGATCAAAAAGTGTACCGCGGATATCGGCGTGGTGCCGGCGGTAGTCCGCGAACATCAGTTTATGGTCAGGATCCAGGATCGCGATCTTCACGGTTGTGGATCCAATATCAATTCCTAAAGTATAATCCTTAGCAATCACTTAAAAAAACTCCTATATATCTAAATGGTCAGTTAATTTACAAGTCTTTTTGTCTAACAATACAGTATACGTCAGGTATTTCAAAAAAGCAATGGATTTGCATCGGGCAAGGTTTCGTTTACATTTAAATAAAGCGATGATAAAATGACTGAAAATGATTTAAAGCGCAGGGAAATAAAATGAGTGATTTTGAGAGAAAATTCGGTAAGTACGCTGTAAGAGATCTTTCGCTCAAGCTGATCATACTGTATCTGATCGGCTACGCGATCTATTATATCAGGCCTGAGATCCTGTACTACATGACCCTGAATCCGTATGCGATCGTACACGGACAGGTCTGGAGGCTGATCTCCTGGCTGCTGATCCCCCCGTCGGCCAGTAATCTGTTCTTTATAGCGATCATGATGTTTTTTTATTACAGTATAGGAACTTCGCTGGAGAGAGTCTGGGGAACCTGGCGGTACAATGTGTTCATCTTCACCGGAATCCTTCTGACGATCGTGTCAGCCTTTCTGTGGATGGGCTTCTCCTACCTTATCGGAAGCGCCGGTGCGATGGGACAGATCGGGGCCGAGAACTATTTTGGCTATTATTCTGCCGCCTTCTCTACATATTATATAAATATGGGAATCTTTTTCGCTTACGCGCTGACATTCCCGGAGGCGATGGTCCTTCTGTTCTTCATCATCCCGGTCAAGGTAAAATGGCTTGGCCTTCTGGACGTGGTCTATCTGCTGTATGAGTTCGTTCAGGGAACAGGCGCCATGCGCTTCGCGATCGCGGCTACCTTTGTCAACATCGCGATCCTGTATCTGCGTTCAGGAAGAAAGCTGAGCGGAAGCTTCAGCGGCAGGTCGATGGAGGATATATTCCACAGCGCTGTGGGCGGACAGGGGGCAAAAAAGAGCCGGGCGGCAGGCCCGGACCGCAGACAGATGCGTCCTTCGGGCGGCGTCGTGCACAGATGCGCGATCTGCGGGAGGACCCAGGCGGACAACCCGGATCTGGAATTCCGCTATTGCTCGAAGTGCGAGGGCGGGCAGGAGTACTGCCAGGATCACCTTTTCACCCACGTACACGTGAAAGCGGGAGAGAAACCCCACATGCAGGCACCCGGCGGAAATAACTAAAGAGGGAGAATCCCGAAATGGATGAGAGACAGAAACAGGTGCTGTTCCTGAAAAGGCTCAGGGAAACAGCGGACACGGCCGCGAAAAACGGCAATATGATATCGGAAGAGGAACTTGAGGAAGCCTTTGCGGATCTGGACCTGAATGAGGACCAGATGACTCAGGTCAGGGACTTTTTAAAGACGAAAGGCATCGGGATCGGCGAGGCTCTGCCCATCGAGGAAGTGATCTCCGAGGAGGAGATGAACCATCTCAGGGACTATGAGGAGATGCTCGATTCCATTGAGGTTCCTTCCGACAGCGTACTGGACGCGGTCAAACTGTCCGCGATGGCCGGCGAGCGCGACGCGCAGAAGAAGCTCGCAGAGTACTCTTTAAAGAAAGTCGTGGATATCGCAAGGCTCTACGCGGGGCAGGGCGTCTACATGGAAGATCTGATCGGAGCGGGCAATGAAGTGCTTCTGATCGCTGTCACCCAGCTCGCGCCTCTTGATAAACCCGACGAGGTGGACGGATATCTCGGACGCAGGATCATGGACGCTATGGAAGACGTCATAGCCGCGAATCTGGATGAGAAGGCGGCGGAGAAAGTCGTCGAGGAGAGGGTCAACCTGGTGGCCGACAGAGCAAGAGAAATGGCGGAGGAACTCGGCAGGAAAGTGAGTGTGGCGGAGCTTGCCGCGGAGTACGACATGGATCCCGAAGATATCAGGGAAGCAGTGCGGCTCTCGGGCAACGCGATCGGAGATATTCAATGACGGACCGTGAGTTCACAAACGATTTCAAGTATATAATGCAGGATCTGTACAAGCTCTATTTCGGAGCTAAATGCTCCTACAAAGAGATCCTGGAGAGCGATGAGACTTATGTAAGGTTCAAGGCCGTGTGCAGGCAGTGCCTGATCACTGAGGTGGATCAGGACACGACCCTCGAGAGCCATCTGTATTACCTTACCGCTCAGGACCCGGCCGCGGAAGTGTACCGGCTTTTAGGCACGCGGGTCAAACTCAGCATCCCGGCGGTCAGAAAAGGGCTGTTTGGCAGAGAGCAGCGGGTGTTTAAGGAGGAAATCTGGAAGATCGAGGATCTTATGGCGCTGAGCGCGCAGCAGAAGCAGTTCCGGGGGATCGTGATCTCGGAGGTGCAGATCCCCAAACTCAAGCTGAGGGAATTTGCGATCTGACTTGACAGGCGGGGATACCGGAAAGGATAATGAGACCGGAGGCTGTATGCTTCCGGTCTTTAAATCTGACGCAAATTTCTGAGCCGAATTCCGGCACCCGCTTTCCATGTGACAGGCCTGAAAATCGAAAATACATTCGATTTTTTTGCAAAATCGCTTGCGCTGTTAAAGGGTGGATGCTATACTATCGCTAGAACAAATGTTCGTAATTTGGAGGAGATCAAATGAGTATAGATATTGAACAGAAGAAGAAGGCGCTGGACGCGGCGCTGCTGCAGATCGAGAAACAGTACGGGAAGGGAGCTGTGATGAAGCTCGGAGATCCTTCCGTTCAGATGAATATTGAGACAATTCCCACGGGCTCCCTGAGCCTTGATATAGCCCTCGGACTGGGCGGAATCCCTAAGGGCAGGATCATTGAGATCTATGGACCCGAGTCCTCCGGTAAGACTACAGTGACCCTTCATATGATCGCCGAGGTACAGAAGAGAGGCGGCATCGCGGGCTTCATCGACGCTGAGCACGCCCTGGATCCTGTCTACGCCAAGAACATCGGCGTTGACATCGACAACCTTTATATCTCCCAGCCCGACAGCGGAGAGCAGGCGCTGGAGATCGCGGAGACTATGGTCAGGTCCGGCGCCATTGATATCGTCGTGATCGACTCCGTCGCGGCGCTTGTACCTAAGGCCGAGATCGACGGCGACATGGGCGATTCACACGTTGGTCTTCACGCGCGTCTGATGTCCCAGGCTCTGCGCAA
>DJXS01000133.1:0-11639 GCA_002448395.1 Lachnospiraceae bacterium UBA6998
GGCATTAATTCCCTCCTCGCTGCGTGATAAGTGTAATCTCTGCGTTTTATATTTGTACCTATGATCTTTCGGGCGTTGTAATTGCTCTTCCACCTTTTTTGTTTTGCAATTAGCTTTTTAAAGACCCCGATAATTGCTATTCTGATTTTTCTTTATTGCACCTACCTTTTTTTCATTTTTTTAATTGCAAACTTGTTCCTGGCATATTACCACTTATTTTCTCGGTCAATTTATAAGTGTTCTTCCGCAATCATTGATTCCGCAATTAAAACAATCCGAAAAAGATAAGTGCTTAATTCACATTTTTGATTTGCAATTAAGCAGGTTGTTAAAGTGGCTAGTGCATATCTCTAATAGTTTGATCTGCACTTATTTGAGGTCCGCGCAAATAAGTGCGCTTTTAAATTCTCCGCCTTGTACTTATTCAAGCTGTGCTCATCTAAGTGCATAGTTTCATTTTTCATGTCTACACTTACCCCAGCCCTTATAAAACTAAATGCATCGATACCGTTATACCCTTTTCTGTGGAATTCGTTTCCTGCGAACGCAGAAGAATTTTGCCGGTGAAAGAACAACACCAGATATAGACATTATTCATGATAGATCAGAAAATGTAAAGCTCCGCGCGACCCGAAAGCGCCAAGCGTCTTGCCGACGCTTATTACTTATGAACGTAAGAGCCCCCACATCATTCCACTGCAAATATGCTATAATTCAAATTACAAACAAAATCCATTAAGGAGGTCCTCCGCATGCGCAGAAAAGAAGACCGCACCAGCCAGATTCTGGCGCTTTTAGTACAAGAAAAGAAAATAGAAGTCGCCGAGCTCTCAGCGCATCTGGGCGTCTCCCAGGTCACGGTCCGCAAGGATCTGGACGCCATGGAGGCGCAGGGCCTGATCACCAGAGAGCACGGCTTCGCCGTCCTGTCCAGCACGGATGATATCAAGGGGCGCCTGGCCTACCACTATGAGGAAAAGAAAAAGATCGCTCTGCGCGCGGCAGAGCTTGTGAAGGACGGCGACACCATTATGATCGAGAGCGGCAGCTGCTGTGCGCTTCTCGCCGCGACATTAGCAGAACTCCGCACCGGTATAACCATCATCACCAACAGTGCCTTCATCGCGGATTACATCCGCCGCTCCTCCGATTTCCAGATCATTCTTCTGGGCGGCATTTACCAGCAGGACGCCCAGGTCATGGTGGGACCCATGGTGCGCCAATGCGCGGAGAATTTCTGGGTCGACCGCTTCTTTATCGGCGTGGACGGCTGGTCCGCGCGGGCCGGTTTTACTAATCAGGACCAGATGCGCGCCCAGGCTGTTCGCGACATGGCAAGACAGGCGGATCAGGTCATCGTTCTGACGGAATCTGAAAAGTTTGACAGACACGGCACAGTTCCGCTGAATCTGAAAGATCAGGTGAAGGCCGTCATCACGGATCAAAATATTGAGGAGCAGATCGTCACCGAACTTACTGCCCGAGGAATAGAAGTACTGTCAAGCTGATATGCACACGGTATGAAAAGGAGCGCAAACCCAAATGAATTATTACGACGAATACCGCAGCAAACTAAAGACTCCGGAGCAGGCCGTCCGCTGCATAAAGAGCGGCGACTGGGTTGACTACGGCACCAATGTCTGTTTCCCGACTCTCCTCGACAAGGCACTGGCCGCCCGCCGCGATGAGCTGACCGATGTCAAAGTCCGCGGCAATCTGGCTTTTGGCCCGGTCGAGATCGCGGAATGCGACCCCTTGCGGGAGCACTTCATTTACAACAGCTGGCACTGCTCCGCTTACGAGAGAAAACTCTGCGACAGAGGCCTGTGCAATTATATCCCGATGATCTTCAGGAATGTGGTGCCCTATTACCGCCACTTCCTGAATGTGAACGTCGCGATGATGTGCGCCACTCCGATGGACAGGCACGGCTACTTCAACCTCTCCTGTGCGGCAGGAATTGCCAAAGGGATCCTGCGGGATGCAGACATCGTGATCCTGGAGATCAACGAGCACCTGCCCTACATATATGGCGGCTTTGACGAGAGTATCCACATCTCCGAGGTCGACTTCGTCGTGGAGGGTAAACATCCGCCGCTTCCGGAATTTCCGATCGCGCCGCCTTCCGAGGCAGAGAATATGATCGCCGACCACATCATACCTTATATACAGAGCGGTGCGACGCTGCAGCTTGGCATAGGATCACTTCCCGGCGTCATCGGTTCCAGGCTCTCACAGTCCGACGTCAAGGATCTTGGTATGCACACGGAGCTCTGCGGGGACGCTTATTACGAACTGTTCAAGGCGGGCAAACTCACTAACCGCTGCAAGACTTACCAGCCCGACAAAGGTGTCACAGGCATGGTCTTCGGATCACGTACACTCTATGACTGGGTGGACCGCAATCCGGGCGTCATTATTGAGCCGCTGGAGTATGTCAACGCAGCTGAGACGATCGCCAAGCACCAGAACATGATTTCCATCAACAGTTGCATCTCCGTGGATCTCTACGGGCAGGTCAACGCTGAGAGCGCTGGACTGCGGCACATCAGCGGGACCGGTGGGTCTCTGGACTATCTGACCGGCGCGGCAATGAGCCGCGGTGGAAAGGCATTCATCTGCATGACTTCTACCCACAAAGAAAAAGACGGCACTCTCCGTTCCCGGATCCTGCCGCACTTTAACGGGGAAATCGTGACGAACCCCCGCAGCCAGAGCTATTATATTGTCACCGAATTCGGCGCTGTCAATCTTACCGGGCGCACCACTTGGGAGCGGGCAGAGATGCTTATCAGCATTGCGCACCCCGACTTCCGGGATGAACTGATCCGCGCCGCGCAGGAGCAGAAGATCTGGATCCGATCCAACAAACGATGACACGGGGACGGTTCTTCTGACATTTAAAAAGTTGTCAGAAGAACCGTCCCCTTGTCAATTACCCGGCAAGTTCCATGATCGTCTTCACAAGGAATATAGTCAGCACCAGCAGCATTACCGGTTTGACGACCGCTCCGCCCTTCTTATCGAAGAAGGAGACGCCAATCCAGTTTCCGGCGATATTGCAAAGTCCTGCCATGATGCCCAGCGGGATCAGTACAGTTCCATTTATGAGGAATACCACCAACGACGTGACGTTAGTTGTCATGTTGATAGCTTTTGTCAGCCCATTCGCTTCTTTCAGCGTAAGATGCGCCACAGAAGTGAGCAGCAGGATCAAAAAGGTTCCGGTCCCGGGTCCGTAGAATCCATCGTAGACGCCGATCACAAACGCGATCACACAGCTCAGGGCGCAGGTCTTTCTGAAGCTGTAAGGCCCTCTCTCCACATCGAAGTTCTTGGTCCGCAATACGAACCAGGCTGTGACGGGGAGAATGAAGAGCATCAGTATTTTGAATGACTCATTGCTGATGAGAAGGCTGATATGAGCGCCCGTATATGAGCCTGCAAGTGCAAAGACAACTGCGAACACCGCCATCTTGAAGTTGATATATCCTTCCCTGGCGAATCTGTATGTCGCAGTTGTCGTTCCCATGCAGGAACTCATCTTATTGGTTCCGATCGCCTCATGGGGCGGCAGGCCGACCAGCATGTACACAGGCAGGGTGATCAGTCCCCCGCCTCCCGCTATCGCATCCACGATTCCGGCAACGAAAACGGCCGGGAAGACCGGCCAGTATTTGAGCAGCGTCTCTATAATTGTTGATAAGATCATTTATTCTCCATATTCTGACTTGATAGTAAATCGTCCGGGCTTGCATTTCCTGCAAGCATGCCTAGAATATAAGTCATAACACAATTTTTTGTCAACTTGCATAAAAGAAAGAGGTACCCACAATGAGAATTAAGCTGAACATCACGGAAGGAATCTTCCCGATGCCCGTATTAATGATCGCAACCTACAATGAGGACGGCACCGTAAACGTTATGAACGCCGCCTGGGGCACGATGCAGGAGAGAAATACTGTCGCTCTTAACCTCACGGAGAGCCACAAGACTGTGAAGAATATCAAGAATAAAGGTGCTTTTACTGTAAGCATCGCAGATGCCGCTCATGTTGTTGAAGCTGACTATTTCGGCGTCGAATCCGGCAACAAGGTTGGGGACAAATTTGCCCGCAGCGGTCTTACCGCCAGTAAGGCAGAATGTGTGGATGCACCTGTCATCAACGAATTCCCTCTGTGCCTTGAGTGTGAATTTATCGAATATCAGGACAACGAATACGGCGTCGGCGTGATTGGCAAAGTCGTAAATGTTACCGCAGATGAGAGTGTCATGGTAAATGGAAAGCTCGACATGTCCCTGGTGGGCGCGATCGCTTTTGACCCTTATACACATGGATACTATAAGGTTACAGAGCGCGTAGGCGAAGCCTTCAAGGATGGATTGAAGCTCAAGAAATAGAGAAGCATATAAAGGCGCATCGGACAGGGGTCAATGTCCGGTGCGCCAACTCTTTTTGACCAAAACAGCACACAAAAACACAATCCTGTGATAGTCTTTAACATGAAGACAAATAACACAGGAGTCCATAAATATGAATCAAAATACAGCCCCCGCCAAACTTTTCTTCGCCTCCGACTACATGGAAGGCGCCCACCCTCTGATCCTACAGCGGTTTATGGAGACAAATCTTCTCCATACTGTCGGTTACGGAACCGATGAATTCTCGGAATCAGCCCGCGCGAAAGTCCGGAAAGCATGCAATGCTCCCGATGCTGACGTCTATTTTCTTGTCGGCGGGACACAGACCAACGCCACCGTGATCGGGTCCATCCTTCGCCCTTACCAGGGCGTGATCGCAGCCGAGACCGGTCATGTCAGCACACACGAGGCAGGCGCGATCGAAGCCGGCGGCCACAAAGTCATTGCGTTGCCTCAGCTGAACGGAAAACTTGACGCCGATACCATCGAGCGCTGCATTCAGGGCTACTGGGACGACGCCAATCACGAGCATATGGTCATGCCCGGCCTGGTCTATATTTCCCAGCCCACTGAATTCGGCACACTTTATTCACTGGAGGAATTGACGAAGATCAGCGAAACCTGCCGCAAGCACGATGTTCCTCTTTATGTCGACGGCGCAAGGCTCGCCTATGGCCTGGCATGCAAACAGAATGATGTAACACTCCCCGACCTGGCTCGCCTGTGTGACGCCTTCTACATCGGCGGAACCAAGTGCGGCGCGCTGTTCGGCGAGGCAGTAGTCCTGCCCCGGCATGATTTTATCCCGCATTTCTTCACGCTGATCAAACAGAACGGTGCCCTGCTGGCCAAGGGAAGAATTGCCGGGATCCAGTTTGAGACTCTGTTTTCAGAGGCACCGGGATTTGCAGCGTCAGCTGACGCCCCTCTCCTTTACGAGGAGATCGGCCGGAACGCGATCGACGCGGCGGATCGAATCCGCACGGCGCTTGTCGAAAAAGGATATGAAATCTCTTTTGAGTGCCCCACAAACCAGCTCTTTATCACTGTGGATGACACGCAAAAGGAGCGCCTTGAAGCGCTCCTTGAACTGAGTTTCTGGGAAAAACTACCGGACGGACGCACGGTCCTTCGCATCTGCACCAGCTGGGCAACCGACAGCAGCGATGTGGATAAACTGATCGAAATTTTGTAAAAATGACACCGTAACTATAGAAGCGGCATCAGTGAGTCAGAGGATTTTCCTCCGGCTCACTTTTTTGGCGCAAAGAAAGCTACCGCGATCGCTCCCGGACCGGCATAAGTCCCGATCGTTGCGCCGACCTTGGCGATCCGGAATTTGCCCGGATCGTTTACGTCGAGCTTATCCGCATAGAGTCTGGCTGAATCGTGGATATATTTCTTCAGGGTTTCATCAGAGAAGCCCGTATATCCGAAGCAGAAAGGGCGCTCGAAGTCAATTCCGCCCAGTTTCTCCGCGAACTCTGTCAGCATATTGTTTCCGTTGCGGGAGCCGCGCGCCTTGCCAAGGATCTTGACAACGCCGTCCTCAATGGTGAGCACCGGTTTGAGAGAAAGCAGTCCTCCCGCAAATGCAGCCGCCGCGGAGATCCGGCCGCCCAATTTGAGGTATTCCAAAGTATTGAAAATAGCGAGCACGTGAGCGTCTTTCTTCTCTTCCTCGATCGCCGTATATATCTCAGCTGCACTCATGCCCTGATCGCGCATCTGCACGGCTCGCTCCACTATAATGGCCTCCGAGATGCAGAACTGCTTCGTGTCGACGACAAAGACATCTCCCTCGAATTCCTGCGCCGCTACGCAGGCGCTCTGGAAGGAGCCGGAAACCCCGGAGGAGAGACAGAAGCACACCACCTGCTCTCCTGCCTTCACAGCTTTTTCAAAGTTGCTGTTGTAATCAAAAGGAGTGATCTGGCTTGTCTTGGGAATCTCGTCGGTCTCGATCAGCCGCTCATAAAATTCGCGGTTGGAAAGCGTGACGCCGTCCAGAAATTCCTCTTCACCGAACCGCACCTTCAGCGGAAGCACCGTGATATTCCACTCTTTTGCCCACTCCTGCGAGATATCGCTGGCCGAATCAGTGATAATTCTGACACTCATATCCACTTCTCCTTACTGTTTTTTGACTGACAATCACACCTGCTGATCAGGATTTACCAGGCCAGGCTCCCCATCGGATCCCAGGGGTGCAGGACGATGGGTTCTGTATCAAAGGCCGCCGCCTGCTCAGACGTGAAGTACTTGCGGTCCAGAAGGATCTGGTAGGAAAACTCCCCGAACCACTCATCGCTCATCACATAATAGCCGTCCCTGCCGCGTTCCTTGCCCCAGCTGTTCTCCACCTTCCAGCGCACAGGCTTGCCCGCGTCATCCAGATCGACCCCGGTTATGACCATCGCATGCGTCATGAGGCTCTCACCGTAGTCCAACCGCTGCTCCTTGGTCATGGGGAAGTCCGTGGAGAAGAGCTCATCTACTGCGTAAGCATCTGTCGTCAGATAGCCCGCTTTCCGATCCGAGAACTGTCCCACATCGCTGCCGAACCATACCGGGCGTCCGTCTTTTAGCTGGCGGATCGTCAGATCCCGCAGATCGTCCATCGGGAGATTGAGGTACTTGACCGGATAGGCGCCGCCGCGCACATTTCCAAGATACCGCACGGTATAAGTGCGTCCGTAGGGCTTGTCCTTGGTAGGGGCGTTGATCACTGTGACCATATCTGCCAGGTTCCATCCGATATACTGCCTGAAGAATTCCTGCGGAGTGATATCGCTGATCCGAATGAACTTCTTGTCCTTATCTCTGGTCTCCCAGGTAAAGCGCACAGGAGGCTTGCCCAGCGCGATGCAGAGCATCCGGTAGACGGTCTCCATCATTTTGTCCTTGCGGGCGCGCAACGCCTTCATGTCCTCTCCCGCCTCATGGGCTGTGCGAAGTTCGCAGGCATACTCCCTTAGTTTTGTAGTCATGTACTTGCGAAGCTCTGCCGTCGCGGAGGAAGCTGCTGTCTCCGGCATCAGGTCCTTGGGAACCACGCCGTATTTCTCCACAAGGCTCCGGAACATATCCCACTGCCCGCCGTCTCCCAGCGGATCCTTCAGAAGGAAGCTCACCACACGGCCGTCCCTCGGCTCATCCAGCGTCTCAAGCATGTTTTCCAAAAAATAGTTGGCCTTTTCCAGTTTATCGTAGAACAGCGGATAGTTCTGGGAGAGCTCCATGCTGTCGAGATTAAGCTTCTCCATGAGATCCAGCCGCATCACATTGAGAGCCGCGAACATCCAGCAGCGGCCGGAGGATTTCTGGTCGCACACCTTTCCCGCCTCCACTTCGATGCTGAAGGAAAAGGGATTGTTCTGCTGCACTGCGTAGTTTCTCGCCGCTCCGTTTACGCCCGCCTGGGCAGCCGCATTCATTGCAACCTTGTTTACTCTGCTGCTGTCAAATGCTGTCTCAAATCTCTGTAAATCATCAGTTGTTATTTCTTTTTTCATCGTACACTTCCTTACTGTTTTCTCTTGGGCCTGTGGCTCTCCACGCTGATCACTCCCTGATCGTCCCTCTCTCAATGTGTTTCTTAATGATCTGATCCGTCACCTCGAACAGCTTCTCGGATCCGATCTTGGTCTTCCTCTGCCGCCCGTAGATCTGCTCCGCCCTCACGCCGTGTTCCACCCAATCGCCGCCGTCATTGCTGTCATTGAGCATGAGCGGCTGCAGGTTGTCCAGGGAATGGGCATATTTTGCCTCCGCAGTCTCATAGGCCTCGAACTCGTCGAAGAGCGCCGTCAGTTCCTCCTTCTGATCCTGAGGCAAAATAGAGAAGATCCTATCCTTCGCGGCGTCCTCCCGCGCTTTCTGAGTCTTCAGGTTCTCCTCATCATAGGCGTAGGTGTCGCCCGCGTCAATCTCCACGATGTCATGGATCAGGCACATCAGCATGACCTTCGCGATGTCGACCTCCTCATTGGCGTACTCCCGAAGCAGATAAGCCATGATCGCCATGTGCCAGGCGTGCTCCGCGTCGTTCTCTCTCCGGCCGTGCCCGGATAAGTGGGTCTGCCGCAGGATGTTTTTCTCCTTATCAATCTCCAGCGCAAATTCCAGCTGCTTTCTTAAGCGTTCCTCCATAGGCGGCTCCTTCCCGGGCCGGAAATCCCCTGTCAGGGAATCAATCGGCTGCATATCAGATTCCCAGGATCCTCTTCGCATTTCCGAACAATATTTTCTCTTTATCTTCGTCCGGAATGTGCTCTCCGAGAACAGCCTGAACGTACATCCTCGGGTTGCAGATCGGGTAATCTGTCCCGAACAGGACTCTGTCAGAACCCACGGTCTGCGCCAGCGCAGCCAAAAGGCCGTACCGGAACAGGCCGGTACCGGAAATATCAAGGTTCAGGTTCGGGAACTTCTTCATGCGTTCGACATGCAGCAGATAATCCGCTTTCTGTCCGGGATGCGCCGCCACAAAGGTGACACCGGGACAATTCCCTACCATCATTTCTGTCTGCTCCGGCCACTCCGGCATCGTGTGATAGCTCACGATCATTCCGTACTCTCCGGCCCGCGCCAGAATTTCTGTCAGCTCCTCGCTCCCGTAATCGCAGCCCGCGTGCTGCCAGCCCTGAAGATAGGGGACGAGTTCACCCACGAGTTTGACACCCTCTCTGTGCATGCGCTCCACTTCCTCCAGCGACTGTTTCAGGAAAGCAGGATGTACGTGGAAACCGGGCACATAGGCGCTGCCGAACTTCTCCCGGAGCTGCAGTGCCGCGTCATTCACTTCACGCACCCTGTCAAAACTCTCCATCGCTCCTCTGTGGTCCGAATCGATGACAGAGCCGCAAAAGACCGAGATTCCTGCCTCCGCCAAGTCTGACGGCATCTGGTCCGGCTCCAGATAAAAGTGCTCGCCATACATGCCCATGAACTCGCCGCGATGCCTGTAGGGGTGCGTGTGGAAATCGATGATCTTCCCGCTGCTGACTATGTTTTGACTGAATTTTCTGCTCAAGTTCTCATCTCCTTCCGGGGAAGCCCCTGTTTTTTACAGGTAATGAAATAATAAATAGTCTCAAAGAACAACATGACCGACCAGCCGATCAGACAGGACCAGGCAATACCCACAATGCCCATCCGGGGCGCCAGGATCATCGTGCTCACTGTGCGGATCGACGCCTGGACAAAGGTGAAGATCACGGTCGTAAACATCTTGCCCATGCCCCTGAAGAAGCCCTGTACAGCGTTGGTCAGCGCCGGCCAAAGATAGAAGAAAGCCATCACGCCCAGGTATTCGCTTCCCAGACGCACCACTTCATCCGCGCCGGATCCCGTCACGAACATGCTCACGATCGGCCGCCGGAGGAAAAGCCCCACCGCGCAGATGACGACGTAATACATAAGCCCCAGCGCTACTCCTGCCCGGTAGCCCGGTCGGATCCGATCCTTTCGCCCCGCGCCGCGGTTCTGCGCCACATAGGTCGAGATCGACGCACCGATGCCTTGCTCGGGAATGCAGGCGAAGTCGTCCACTCTCGTCACCGCGTTGAAGGCCGCGATGCTGCTGACGCCCAGCGCGTTTACCTGCCCCTGGATCAAAACCTTGCACACTGGCTGAATTGTCTGCTGCAGGGCGCTCGGAAGCCCATACTTCAGTATACTTGCCAAAATATCGCCGTCAATCTTCCACCGGCTCCCGAAAGGACTGAGCGCTCGCTCTCTGGTCGCCATGTAATAGGCCGCCAGACCCGCGGAGACCGCTTCCGCGATAACCGTTGTGACCGCGCTGCAGACAATCCCGAACCCCAAAAGGCCCAGAAAGACCAGGTCAAGCCCGGCATTGAGGAGTGCTGAAAACATCAGGAATTTCAGCGGCGTCTTGGAATCGCCCACACTCTTCATGCCGGCAGCGATCGCGTTATAAAAGAATGTGAAGGGCGCGCCCAAAAAGGTGATCCGCATATAGATCACCGTGATATCGAAGATCTCCTCCGGTACCTCCATAAAGCGCAGGATCTGCGGCGCGAAGATAAACCCTAGTCCCGCCACAGCAAGGCATACCGTTCCTCCAAAGAGCAGCATTGTGGACATCGTCCTCTTCAGTTTCCCGTAGTTCCTGGCGCCGAAGTGCTCGCTCATCAAAACGCCCGAGCCGATGCACATTCCGCTGATCGCCAGGATCACCAGGTTCATCACAGGGGCCGCGATTCCCTCCGCTGCCAGGGCGTTCTGCCCTATAAATCGTCCCGCGATGATCGAATCCACCGCGTTATAAGCCAGCTGCAGCCAGTTTCCCAATAGAAGCGGCAGAGCGTAGCGCCACAGATGTCCGTAAGGCTCGCCGCTTGTCATATCTCTCATAGTTGCTTGTTTCTCCGGCTCTTTAGTCACTGCCTGCGCTCTTTGGGGGCAGATCTCCTGCCGCTGGACCTGATCGCCCTCTGCGGACATACGAGCACACAAAGATGGCATCCCACGCACTTGCCCGCATCCATCCGCGGTTTGCGCTCCGACGACAGAGTGATCGCCTGATGGCCTCCGTCCGCGCAGGAGATCTCACAGCGTCCGCAGCCGATACACTTTGAAAGGTTGAACTTGGGATATACGATAGTATCTCTCTCAAGGACATCCGTCGTGTCGCTGACTGTGTCCAGTCCAACCCCCTTTATCTGCTCGACATTGTCAAGTCCCTTCGCCGCAAGGTAGAGATTCAGTCCCGATTTCAGGTCATCGATGATCCGGTATCCGTATTGCATTACAGCCGTCGTGACCTGTACGCTGCCCGCGCCCAGCATAATAAATTCCAGCGCGTCCATCCAGCTCTCCACGCCTCCCATGGCGCTTATGTGCATGTCCTTCAACTTGGGATTGTGCCCCATCTCCGCAATAAAGCGCAAAGCAATGGGTTTCACGGCATTTCCGCTGTATCCGCCCACTGCGGACATCCCGTGTACCGACGGTGCAGAGACATAAGTGTGGGGATTGACCCCGATAATGCTCTTGATCGTATTGATCGCGGCGATACCGTCTGCACCTCCCCTGAGCGCCGCTTCCGCGGCGGGACTCATCTTATCGACGTTGGGTGTGAGCTTGGCGAGGATCGGTATCTTCGTTCCGCGGCGGGCCGCTGCGGTAAATCTCTCGACCAACTCCGGCACCTGTCCTATATCCGAGCCTAGCCCTCCTTCCGCCATATT
>DJXS01000133.1:11755-16766 GCA_002448395.1 Lachnospiraceae bacterium UBA6998
CGCGCCAGGCGTTCCCAGTCCTCGTCATCCTTACCCATGATGGACGCCAGTATGAATTTAGTCGGATAGTTTGCCTTAAGGCGCCGGAAAACCTCCATATTCTCTTCCACACTGTGGTCGGAGAGCTGTTCCACGTTCTTGAACCCTATGATGGTGCCGTTGTCGCCGTTGATCGCCGAATAGCGGGGCGACGCTTCATGGATCTCAAGGGAGCAGATCGTCTTGAAGGCTGCGCCGGCCCATCCGGCCTCAAAAGCTCTGGCGCACATATCATAAGTGCTGGCCACGACCGAAGACGAGAGCAGGAATGGATTTTCCAGCGGAATTCCGCACATCTGCGTGCGCAGGCGGTTTTCATCCTGCGGCACTGCGATCTCCAGATCAGGCTTCACTTCCTCATACAGCCGCGCTATCAGCTTCCGGATCGGCACCTGACGCGGGCGCACACACGCCTCCTCACACGGCGCGGAACATCCCGCACAGGGATTTTCGTCCGGCAAAACACCGGCCGCCGTATCCTCATTTTCAAACCACACGCTTCTAAGAAGCGATGCCGGATCGAGTCTGCCGCAGGCGGAGCTGCAAGGTGCATCGTGACATAATGCGCAATTGATCATATCAGAACGGTAAAGTTTCTTACTAAGCATAATTGCCTCCTGTCCTGAAAAAGGTCTGCAGTTCATTGTAAATATTCTACCATTTTTGCGCTCATTCATCACTCAGGAATCGTGTCCGGCTGCCGCATCTTAAGAAAACCGTTGACATCCCTTTGATTTAATGATATAAAGTATTAAACCGTTGAAGAAGAGTGAGTAAATTCTCTCAATGCTTCCACAGAGAGCCGCAGGTGGTGGGATTGCGGCGCAGCACGAGAATCGAATGGACTTCTGAGGGCGAGCAGAAACCGGATCTTACAAAGGCCGTTAGTATGTGAGACGGAGCAGACTCTCCGTGATCAATTGTCAGCATATGCTAGTATGCGTTAAGTGGGCGTGGTTTCACGTCAAGCCGGGTGGCACCGCAGGATCGATTTAACGACCCTGTCCCAGCATTTAACACTGGGACAGGGTCTTTGTCTTGTCCCGAGCATACACTAGTCAGCGGCACAAAAAGAGCCGCACAAGTTCAATGCGAAAGGAGAAAAACCATGGCAAACAACGAAAATCAGAAGATTCCCTACAAGATCTATCTCTCCGAGAACGAGATCCCTTCATCCTGGTACAACGTAAGGGCTGATATGAAGAACAAGCCCGCACCGCTTCTCAATCCCGGAACCCTTCAGCCTATGACCGCTGAAGAACTCAGCGCCGTTTTCTGTGAAGATCTCGTCGCCCAGGAACTCGACAATGAGCACGCTTATATTCCGATTCCTCAGGAGATCCGGGATTTCTACAAGATGTACCGCCCTTCACCGCTGGTCCGCGCTTACTGCCTCGAAGAGAAGCTGCAGACTCCGGCTCACATCTACTACAAATTCGAAGGCAACAACACCAGCGGCAGCCACAAGCTTAATTCCGCAGTTCCTCAGGCCTATTACGCCAAGAAGCAGGGCCTCAAAGGCGTCACGACCGAGACCGGTGCTGGCCAGTGGGGTACAGCGCTTTCCATGGCTTGTTCCTATTTTGACCTCGACTGCAAAGTATACATGGTCAAAGTAAGCTACGAGCAGAAGCCCTTCCGCCGCGAAGTAATGCGTACTTACGGCGCATCCGTCACACCTTCGCCGTCCGATACTACAAATGTCGGCCGCAAGATCCTCGCTGAGCACCCCGGCACAACCGGATCCCTCGGCTGCGCGATCTCCGAAGCAGTGGAAGTCGCCGTCTCCAATCCCGGCTACCGCTACGTGCTCGGCTCCGTCCTCAACCAAGTCCTTCTGCACCAGTCCGTCATTGGTCTTGAAACCAAGGCGGCCCTCGACAAATACGGCGTTAAGGCCGACATGATCATCGGCTGCGCCGGCGGCGGTTCCAACCTCGGCGGCCTCATCGCTCCCTTCGTGGGCGAGAAACTCCGCGGCGAGGCGGACTATAGGATCATCGCGGTTGAGCCGGCTTCCTGCCCGAGCCTCACACGCGGCGTCTACGCTTACGACTTCTGCGACACCGGCATGGTGTGCCCGCTTGCCAAGATGTACACCCTCGGCAGCGACTTCATCCCTGCCCCCAACCATGCAGGCGGCCTTCGCTACCACGGCATGAGCCCCGTGCTCTCCCAGCTCTACGACGACGGCCTGATGGAAGCAGTTTCCGTCAAGCAAACCGAAGTCTTCGAAGCAGCTGAGATGTTCGCCCGCGTTGAAGGCATCCTTCCCGCCCCTGAGAGCTCCCACGCAATCCGCGTGGCCATCGACGAAGCCCTCAAGTGCAAAGAGACCGGCGAAGCCAAGAACATCGTCTTCGGCCTCACCGGCACAGGTTACTTCGATATGGTCGCTTATGAGAAATATCATGACGGCCTGATGACCGACTACATTCCCACTGACGAGGAACTGGCCGCTTACAGGGCTAAGCTGCCGAAGGTTGAATAAAATGCTCGCATAACGAGGCTCACTGCCGTCTAAGTGCCGCTGGAGCATCTCCAGCGGCACTTCTACGGCAATCTTCCTGATTTAAAGCCTTTCTGACGCTTTAGTGCCGCTGGAACACCTCCAGCGGCACTTTAACGGCAATTTTCTTGATTTAGAGCCTTACTGACGTTTTAGTGCCGCTGGAGCATCTCCAGCGGCACTTTAACGGCAATTTTCTTATTTTAAAGCCTTTCTGACGCTTTAGTGCCGCTGGAACACCTCCAGCGGCACTTTAACGGCAATTTTCTTGATTTAGAGCCTTTCTGACGCTTTAGTGCCGCTGGAACACCTCCAGCGGCACTTTAACGGCAATTTTCTTATTTTAAAGCCTTCTGACGCTTTAGTGCCGCTGGAACACCTCCAGCGGCACTTTAACGGCAATTATCTTGCACTAAAACGGCATCAGCCGATAATTATCAGCCCAATACATCTCCCAGATTCGCTTCCTTGATGCCATGCTTCTCCGCATAGCCTGTAAGGAACAGGGTCAGCGCACCGTCACCAGTGACGTTGCATGCTGTGCCGAAGGAATCCTGCAGAGCGAAGATGGTCAGCATCAGAGCGGTTCCGTTCTCGTCGAAGCCGAGAACGCCGGTGATCAGACCCAGGGATGCCATTACGGTACCGCCGGGAACGCCGGGAGCTCCGATCGCGAAAACGCCGAGCAGCAGACAGAACAGGATCATCTTGCCGAGGGACGGGAACTCGCCATAGAGCATCTTGGAAACTGCCATGACGAAGAAAGTCTCTGTCATAACGGATCCGCACAGATGAATGTTCGCAAACAGCGGAATACCAAAGTTTACAAGATCATCGCGGAGCGGAGGCTCGGACTTCTTAGCGCACTCAAGGGCAACAGAAAGAGTAGCCGCGCTGGACATGGTTCCGACTGCCGTCATGTAGGCCGGTCCATAGTTCTTGATGATGTTCAACGGATTTTTCCCGGAGTAGGCGCCTGCAATGCCATACAGGAGTGTCAGCCAGATATAATGGCCAATCATTACGATCACGATGATGATCAAGAAGATCGGAAGCTGCTTTGTGATAGTTCCCTCATAAGCCAGCGTGCAGAATGTGCAGCCGATCAGAACGGGAAGGACCGGGATGACGAACTTCGTGACGATACTCAGGACGATCTTCTGGAATTCCTCAAGAACGCCTGTGATCAGTTTGCTCTTATTCCAGGTCGCCGCAAGGCCTACCATTACAGAGAAGAACAGCGCGGACATGACCGGCATGATCTGCGGAATTGTCAGTTCAAATACGACCGGAGGAAGCTCTTTAAGGCCGTCCACTTCAGGGCTGATATTCAGGAAGGGCAAAATAGTGAAACCCGCTCCTGTAGCGAAAAACGCCGCTCCGATGGAAGAGATATACGCAATGCAGAGCGCCACTGCCAGCATGCGGGAGGCGTTGTTGCCAAGCCTTGTGATGGAAGGAGCGATGAAGCCGATGATGATCAGCGGCACGCAGAAGTTGATGAACTGGCTCGAGATGAACTTGACTGTCACGATGATATTGAGCAGCGCGGTGGCAATTCCCGATCCGTCAATCGCGCTCAGGGCAAGGCCGGCTGCAATACCTACTGCCAGTGCGACCAGAAGCCTGAACGGCAGACTTTGTGTAAAACTTTCCTTTTTCATGTTAATTTCCCTCTTTCTTTTTCTTTATTTCCGAACCTGCATTTCCCTCATTGCAGGCACGAATCCATTCTCAAACGACGCTGAACCGCCTGTTTGCAGGCACGAATCCATTCTCAAACGACGCTGAACCGCCTGTTTACAGGCACGAATCCACGTCAACCTGGTCGATCATGACCTTGAGGATCTCCTTATCCGTTTCCTTCATGCCGATCTTTCCAATATAGCCCATGTTCTTGATCGTCTTTTCGACGTCGCTCTCAACAAATCCTTCGCCGCCGCGGAACTCTTTCATGCTCATACTCATGTAGTGAGCAAGAAGCGCCGCGTGGACGGAAGACGCTATTTTGGCTGCGCAGCTGGGCTTTGCCCCGTCGCAGACGATTCCGCCGACATTGCCGAGCGTATTAGTGATAGTTCCGCCGATCTGCTCATAGCTGCCGCCGGCCATGTACGTGATCGCCGCGCCTGCTCCGCAGGCTGCACTGACCGCGCCGCAGAAAGCGGACAGCGAACCGATGTAATGCTTGATGTAGATGGACACCAGGTTCGAGACCAAAAGGCATCGGTACATCTTCGCCGTAGACAGGTGCATGCGCTCCGCATAGGTCACGACCGGCATTGTTACTGTGATTCCCTGGTTTCCGCTGCCCGAATTGATGATGACAGGCAGAGGACATCCGCTCATACGGGCGTCAGAACCCGCTGCCGCGCGGGCGCAGGCGTTGCACTTGACGTCATCACTCCAGTTCTCCAGTATCGTCTTGCCGACTCTGGCTCCCCAGGGATTGTCCAACCCCTC
>DJXS01000020.1 GCA_002448395.1 Lachnospiraceae bacterium UBA6998
GGCGATATAAGCGGCCCGGAGACGCTGGTTAAGATTAGAAACCTGTTCGGCTCGGATGCCGTACTAAACGCAAGCGCAGCAGAAGACGGTACGCCAGGCGTGGTTTACGTCGTCCGCGGCAACAATGATCGTGATTGGGCGTCGGATATTCCATATACCTTATGCATGGAGCTTTACGGACGCAAGTTCTTCATGACACATAAGAAGAAGGACATTCCTTCCGATGTAGAAGCGGACGTGGTGATATACGGCCACAGCCACAGGTATGCCCAGGATTATATAGATGGAACTCTCTATCTCAATCCGGGCAGCTGCGGCCCTCGCCGCTTCAATCAGGCAATCACGATGGCAGTCCTGACAGTTCCTGAGGACGGTTTGTCAAAAGATAATTCGGCCGGAGGCAGCTCCGCGATGAAATCTTACGGCATTACGGTAGAGAGAATAGATATCCCTCATGCAGCAAAAACGACCTCTGGGGTGGTTTGTTCTCGTCAGGTTACGGCAGACCTGATCATCAAGATCGGATCTGATCTGGAAAAACATAGAACCGTAGCGGATATCGCGGCGCGCAGAAATATCAGTATGGAGCTTACAGAACAGATCGTGCGGCTTTATGTTACACATCCGGGTGTGACAGCTGAGCAGATCATGAGCAAGATGGGGCTCTGAACAAGTGAAATCGACCTCTGGGGTAGTTTGTCCACATCTGTGGACAAACTACCCCAGAGGTCGATTTTCTTCAAAGGCAGAGACAGTGACGCCCGCCGCAAAGGACACGGCGAAATCCAACGCCGAGACTCCCGCAGTTAAGAAAGAAACAAAGACTGAAACCAGGAAATTTGAAGTAAAGAAGGAAAAGAAGTCTGAGACCAAAAAGACAGAAACTGTAAAGAAAGACAAAGCAAACAGCAAGAAGACGGAAAAGGCTAAAACAAATACTAAAAAGAGCCCCAAGACCGGTGACACCAGCAATATGGTGATCTGGATCACAACGAGCCTTCTTGCAGTCGGAGGAATTGTCGTACTCCTTCTTTTCCGCAGAAGACTGAGACAATCATAAGGAGGATCCGCCATCCTCGTCCTCCACGACCTCTGGGGGAGTTTGTCCACACCTGTGGACAAACTACCCCAGAGGTCGATTTTTTGGGTGGATTTTAAGAAAATAGTATATATGATCATGAGGAGAAGCCTGCAGGGATTGTGAATAACCCTGCAGGCTCTCTTTTTTGGCGCCCCGGAAATGCAGGTTGGCAGCTGACAAATTTTTATGGTGAATATGCAGATAATCAGGAATATAATGGAGAAGGTGACAGACATTAGAAGGTTATCAGGAATGCGCGAGAAGCCAATCCTGTAAGACGGATGCCTATCAGACAAAGGAAATTGACAATAGTAAGGAGGTGCAGAATGAACGGGTATGTAAAACGCATGTTAACAATCGCAGCAGCAGTCTTTACGCTTGCCTTGGTTCTGGCGGCCTGCGGAGGGTCTGTGGATGAAGGACAGGTCATTTCTTTTGAAGGGAAGGATCTGAACGGAAATGTAGTAAACAGCGAGGAACTCTTTGGAAGCCATGATGTCACGATGGTCAATCTGTGGAGCAGCACCTGCCAGGGATGTGAAGACGAGCTGGGAGAGCTGTCTGACCTCAACGACAGAGTGAACCCTGCCGGCGGCTGCGTGATCGGTCTGATCATGGATACCGATATGGATGACGCGGTTGAAAAGTGCAGAGCGAAGCTGGAACAGCACGGGGCTACGTACATCAACATACCTGCGACGGAACAGATGAGAAAGGATCTGGAAACCAACATCTGTCCGCTCACTTACTTTGTAGATTCAGACGGCAAGGTGCTCGGCAGCATAACGGGGAATCAGGGCCTTGCGGCTTACGAGAATAAATTTAAAGAGTTTCTGGGAAAAGATTTTAAGTGACGGATGCAGCCTGCCGAATAAAAAATAACGTAACTATTCAGCATGGATTATCTCCCCGACCTGCGTAAGTAAAGATGAGCCGGCCGGAAAGCGAAAAAACAGCCGGCGCGGCGGCCCGCGAAAAGGGCCGTGAGCAGTACAAAGGACTATAAGAAAACGGCGCGAGGAAGCGCCGGGGAGGAAATAACTATGTATGAAACAGCAGCAGCAATGGGACTTCTCGGTCTCGTAATGAGTTTTATGATGGGATGGGCGGTCTGGTACTTCCTGACACTCGTCGCCAGATGGAAAGTTTTTGACAAAGCAGGCATTGAGGGCTGGAAATCTCTGATCCCGCTATACAGTGATTACTGCACCTACAAGATCTCCTGGCAGACAAAGTTTTACTGGATACTGATGGCAGCTACGATCGTCTCGGGAATCGTCAGCAGCCGGATTTCCGGTTACGCGGAGAACGGCGATACGGTCCCTGCGATCCTGAACGCCCTGTCCACGATTCTGGGACTTGCGGTCATGATCACCAACCTGCTCATGAACATCAAACTGTCGGAGAAATTCGGCCACGGCATTCTGTTCGGCCTTGGTCTCACCTTCCTGACACCTGTCTTTACGATGATCCTCGGATTCGGTTCGAGCGACTATCTCGGAAATCCTGAGGAAGGCCTTCCGCCTCGCAGGAGAGTCTATATGTGACGGCGCGTCCCCTCGGAATTCATTGATTCCGAGGGGCTTTTTAATGCGGTCCTGGAAGGGAAGGGCGTCAGCCTGGTCGATCGGAATTTTTACCTCGACAGATGAGTAAGAACGTAAAATTTTGTCCAATAAAGATGTCACGCACATCCTGTTTGGTATATCATATATTAAGGACTGTCAATATAACCATTCACGTACCGCGCGCGGGCCGAAAGCCTGCAAAGCGGCAAGCAAAACAGCAAAAAGAGGGGCTCAATTATGAATTATCAATGGTTTGTTGCCATAAGCGGGCTATTTGACTGGCTGCTCCTGTCAATCGCCCTGTTCGTGATCTCGGGCAAGCTGGGCTGGAAAAAGAAATGGCCGGCCTGGGTTCCGGGGTATCGTATTTACTGTCTGGGCGACAGCGTCGGGCTGAGCCGGGAAGGCATGTACTGCGGCGTCATGGACCTGTTGTTCGTCATCTCCGTTGTCACGGATTATGCGGTCAAGGAGAAAGAGGCGCTCGGGACACTTGCTTCTCTGGTCCACCTGGTCGCGTACGTTTTCCTGTTCATCTACCGGCTGAGGATCTACATGCAGATCCTCAAGCTGTTCGGACTGAGCAAAAAATGGGTCATCCTGTGGCTTGTCGCCAACTGGCTGCCGATTATGATCATCGGACTGGGAAGCAAATACCAGCCGCAGAGAGAGCGCCTTATGGAAGGCGACGCGGAAGGGCCGGGCGCTGACGGACATGCGGCGCAGGGACCGATTCCCTTAAATGTGTCCGTCCCTGAGACCAACGAAGGCCTGAGCATACACCTTAAGGAGCGCGTCGTCACCGACTTCGGCAAGGAGCACCGCCTCTTAAAGGACGTCGCCATGAATATTCCTCCCAAGTCGCTGGTTCTGCTTCTGGGCGGATCCGGCGCGGGAAAGACAACGCTGATCAACGCGGTGATCGGATACGAGCAGGCGGACGCGAGGATCCTCTTAAACGGCGTGGACGTCTATGAGGACTACGACAGCGTCAAGCATAAGATCGGTTTTGTCCCGCAGAAGAACCTGATCAGAGGAAATGATACGGTGATCAACACGGTCGGAGACGCAGCGGAGATGCGCCTTCCCATTTCGGTCTCCAAAGAGAAGCGGGAACAGATCATCAAGGAGGACATGGACCTTCTCGGCCTGACCTCCGGGCAGGACGGCCTTGTATCCAAGAAGTCGGGCGGACAGCTGAGAAGAATCTGTATCGCCATGGAACTGGTGACGGATCCGGCCCTCTTTATCCTGGATGAACCGGACTCCGGTCTGGACGGCGTAATTTCAAGGGAAATCTTCACCAAGCTCAGGCAGATTGCCGATGACGGCAGGATCGTGATCGTGATCACGCATACGCCGGACCGCGTGATCGACCTGTTCGATAAAGTCATCGTGCTCGCCAAGGATTCCGACAAGACCGGGCGTCTCGCTTTCTACGGAACGCCGCAGGAAGCTAAGGAATTCTTCGGGAAACAGACCATGGAACAGATTGTCATGAGTGTCAACAGCAAGGAAGAAGGCGGCGAAGGACGGGCAGATGAACTGGTAGAGAAGTATATGGCCCTTGCCTCTTCGCAGAAAGGAGGACAGGCGTCATGACAGAGATTTCAACCGAAAAACTGCAGTATACCGGACGCTTCCATCAGTTCGGGATCTA